>CAYOBW010000048.1:0-32929 GCA_964402115.1 uncultured Victivallales bacterium | reverse complement strand
CCCGCCCGCGGCGACGTGCAGCGCGGGGTTGCCCGACCAGGCGCCCGCGAGGTTGTCCATGGACAGCACGCCGGCGTTGACGTTGACCCTGCCGGTGAAGTTGGAGAGCCCGACGATGGCGCTGCTGAAGATCACCCATCCGCCCCCGATGCCCGCGGTGGCGTGGTTCACGTCCAGCGTGCCCGCGCCGGTGAGCGTGCCGGTGAGCTTGGAGCGGCTCGCGGAGCCGTTCACGGTCTTGTTCAGTCTCAGCGTAGCGCCCGGATTGACCGTGGTTGGGGAGCTGAAGCCCGTCGTGTCCTGCAGCGCCAGCGTGCCGCCGTTGACCGTCGTCGCCCCCGCGTGCCGGATGTTGGCCCCGCTGAATGTCTGCGTGCCGGCGCCGACCTTGCCGAGCTTGAGGCCGGCAATGGCGCCGGCGTCGGCGAGCGTGCCGCTGAAGGCCGCGGATACGTCACCGCCACCCAGCGTGAGCACGGGCGCAAGCGTACCGTTCACCCACATGCCGTACACGCTGCCGGCGCCCGCCAGGCCGCCGATGGTCTCCGCCACCTGGAAGGCGCCGTAGGCGTCGGAGCCGCTGGCCGAGTACAGGTGGAAGCTGGCGCTCACGCCGACGTTGACCGTGGCCGCATCGCCGATCGCGTTGACGGCGCGGTCCAGCCAGAGCTTGCCGCTGTTGATGACGTTGATGGGCCCCGTGTTGTCGGAGAGGTTGCCGCGCGCGATCACGCGGTTCTGGTACACGGTGCCGCCGCCCGGTCCGTCCACTTCGTAGAGGCCGCTGCCCGAGAGCTTGCCGGGGACGCCATAGCCGCTGTTGCTGTCCGCGTAGAAGGCGACCGTGGCCGCGTTGCTGATGACGGTGGCTCCCAGCCCGGTGGTATTGGCGAAGACCAGCTTCCCGCCGTTGACGGTGGTCAGGCCGGAGTACTCGATGTAGGCGCCGCTCAGGGTCTGCGTGCCGTTGCCGCTCTTGGTCAGGTTCAGCCGGGTCGTGCCCACCGTGTCGTTGTTGCGGATGTACCCGCTGTACGCGTACGTGCCGGCGCCGGCGAGGATCAGGGTGCCGTCGTTGCTCACGCCGGGTTCGCCGTAGCCGACGTTCTCCAGGACGCCCTTCCCGGCGGGTGAGTCGAGTCCGGCGATGGTTTCCGTGAAGCCCCTGGTCCTGAACCCGCTCCAGTCCGACCCCGTGAAGTGGAGCACCGCCGCGTCGGGGATCTGCTCGCTCGCTGCCAGCTCCACGCCGTTGGCGGCCAGCCCGTTCACGATCCAGCCCGACGCGGGATTGATGACCACGTCGCCGCCGGCCGCGGCCACGCCGGCGGGTTTCGCGAGGGTCAGCGTGCCGGCGCTTGCGGTGAGAGCCCCGGTGAACGTGTTGGTCCGCGTGCCGCCGAGCGTCAGCGACGCGACGCCGGACTTGACGAAGCCGCCGCTGCCGCCGATGACGCCGTTGTACGCCGCGGCGCTGGCCTGGTTGACGGTGAGCGTGCCGGAGCCCAGGGCGAGGTCGCCGCCCGTGTCGCCGCCGCCGGACAGGCTGGCGATGGTCTGGCTCAGGCCGTCGAGGTCCAGCCGTGCGCCGGCTGCGTCGGCCAGCGCCACCGCGCCTGCGGTTGGCAGGCGGTCATTCGCGCCGGCCAGGCGCAGCGTGCCGCCGTTGATGGTCGTGCCGCCCCGGTAGTCGTTCGTGGTCTGGACGGTCAGCGTGCCGGCGCCGGACTTGGTCAGGCCGGTGGCCCCGGTGATCCCGCCGTTGCCGCGGAACGTATAGGCGACAGCCTCGCTGCTCACCGCGACGCCTGCCGGCGCGACGGCTGAGGCGAGGTTCACGCTGCCGGCGCCCGCGGCGGCCAGCGCATCGTCGAAGACCACGGCCGCGCCGTCGACATAGGCCGTCCGTCCGCCCGCCACCGGGTCGAACCAGTTCGTGGCGGCCGGGTTGCCGCTCACCCAATCGGCCAGGGCCACGCCGTTGGTCTCGCCGCGCCAATGGCAGGTGGCGAGCGGCAGTGTGCCGGCCACGCCGTTGGTGTCGCCCAGTTGGACGTAGTAAACGCCGGCGTCGGCCCAGACGTCGCCGGGGCTGTGGCCGGCCAGGGCCGGCGCCCGGGTCCACGTCAGCGGTCCCACCATCGCCGGCGTGCCGCTATCGTACACGCCGAAGAGCGCGTTCAGCTTGCCCGCATCGTAGCCGGCCAGATCCGCGATGCCCGCGGTGGGCACCGTGTAGAGCGCGCGGACCTTGCCGTTGCCCGTCGGCGTGAGCGCCGCGTTCCAGAACGCCACGTCGTCCATCTTACCCCACCAGGAGTTGCCGACGCCGTCCTTCGAGCCGAGCCAGACGTTGTTGGCGCCCGGGCCGGCGGGCGGGGCGCCCGTGGCCTGCGCCACGCGGTCGCCGTTGACCCACAGCGAGAGGCCGTTCGTGGCCGGGCCGCGCACGGAGACGACGTGGAACCACTGCCCGCCGCTCACGGTCCCGCCCGACGTCTGCGCCCCGCCGTAGTCGCCCCACACGGCGCCGCTGTCCTTGCCGAAGTGCATCCACAAGGAGCCCGAGAACCAGCTGCCCATGGCCGTGCGCCAGCTCGTGGCCGCGGGATCCACCCACAGCCATGCGGAAACCGTGTAGTTTGAGGCGTTGAAATCGGGCGAACTGCCGAGGTTCAGCGCGCTGGCGGCGCCGGGGAACTGCAGGCCGTTGCCGAAGCAGCCGGGCGCCTGGTCCGGCGCCGTGCCGACGACGGTTCCGTTGTCGGCCACCGTGCCGTTGGGCGCCGTATCGGCATACGGCGCACCGGCGTTGTCGAAGTTCCAGTAGGCCACCAAGCCGGCCCCGGCGGGGCGGGCGGCGCAGAGCACACTCGCCGCGGCGAGCGTCAGCGCGGCCCGCCTGGCCACGGCCAACGAGCGCGTCCTGTCCGCGATTTCCACGTCACGCAGCCGCGGGCCACCTTCGACAAATGAGAGCATGGCACACCTCCCGACACTGTCCGCAGTCACGCGACCAGGTTCACCTCCGCAAGTGTTCACTGTCATACTGTACTCATTCTGGCGTGCTTGTGCGTTCGTCGATGTACTATGGACGCAAACGAACGCACTGGCGCGCGCTGCGGGTGTATGGTATGCACGGATTTCTGTTTGAGTTTGGCAGAATCATTTGGCTGTCGGCTACAGAAACCTGTCGCCAATGAGATGCTTCTGCCGCGGCTGATGCGTCGTGCGTGCGCTGCGTCAGTTGCGTGGGGGTGTACATGCCGTGCCTTTTCCAACGCCTTTACGGGCTGCTGTGGCTTGTGCTGCCGGTAACGCTGGTGTTGCGGGCGGCTGCCGCCGCGCCTGACGACGGCCGCATCGCCGCCTGGGCGTTCGACGGCTCGCTGCGCGCGGCGGATGGCAGCGGTGCGGCCGGGCTCGCGCCACACCCCGGCGACGCGGCGGCGCCCGTCTTCGCGGCTGCCGGCGCCATACCCGGGGCGCGCGGGCAGGCGGTCGCCCTGGGCCTGGCGCCCGGTGCGGCGTCTTCCCTGGTCGCCACGAACGACGGCGCGGCGGTAACCGGGCCGGACTACACCCTGGAGGCCTGGATTCACCCCGTCTGGGCAGGGGGACAGGCGCCCGCCTGGGCCCGGCTGGTGCTGCGCTGGGGCGCGGCGCCCCGCTACGCCTGGCACCTCGCCGTTCACGAGGGCGCGGTGAGCCTGTATCACGGGCAGGCCGACGGTGCGCTGGTCCAGGCCGAGGGGGGGCGCGTGGAAGCCGGTTGCTGGCAGCACGTGGCCGGCGTCGCCCGCCGCAACCCCGCCGACCCGCGCGCGAGCCGGCTGGAGGTCTACCTGGACGGCCGCCTGGTGGGCGAGGCGCCGTTCGACGGGACGCTGCACCCCGCCGCCGGCGAGCGGCTCGGCCTTGGCGACTCGGCCGGCATTGCGTCCGCCGGATCCCGTTTCCGCGGCTACCTCGATGACGTGGCGGTCTGGAACCGCGCCCTCTCCGCGGGCGAGCTGCGCGCGCACTACGAGGCGCGGGCCGGCGAGCTGCGCGCGCTGAACGAGGCGCGGCAGCTTGCGGTGCGCGAGGAGCGGGCCCGCCAGCTGGCCCCGCTCGCCCTGCCCGCTGTCGAGATCGTCTTCGCCGAGCGCAACCCCGGCCGCGACCCCTCGGGGCACTACTACGCGAACTTCGGCTACGCGTGCGGCGACACCAACGAGTGGCTGCACGGCGCCGACGGCGGCCGGCTGTGCGCCCTGCAGCTGCGCACCGGAGCGCACCGCGTGCTGCTGGACGACCCCGGCGGGGCGGTGCGCGATCCCTGCGTGCGTTACGACGGCAGCCGCATCCTCTTCGCCTACCGCAAGGGAGGCACGCACGTCTACCACCTGTACGAGATCCACGCCGACGGCAGCGGCCTGCGGCAGATTACCGACGGGCCGTGGGACGACATCGAGCCCGCCTACCTGCCCGACGGCGACATCGTCTTCTGCTCGTCGCGCTGCAAGCGCTACGTGCTCTGCTGGCTGGCGCCCGTGGCGCTGCTCTGCCGGTGCGACGCCGACGGCCGCAACCCGCGCCTGCTCTCCTCCGGGTCGGTCACCGAAAGCACGCCTTCCATCCTGCCCGACGGCCGCGTCCTCTACACGCGCTGGGAGTACGTGAACCGCGACGCCGTCTCCTTCCACCACCTCTGGACGATGAACCCCGACGGCACGGCGGCCATGACCTACTTCGGCAACATGCGCCCCGGCGGCGTCTTCATCGACGCCCAGCCGGTGCCCGGCTCCGGGCAGGTGGTGTACGTCGACTCCGGCTACCACGGCCAGAACGAGCACATGGGCACGCTCATGCTGCTGGCCCCGGGCCGCGGCCCCGACACCGTGGCGCGGGCCTCCGTGCTTGCCGCGGGCCGCTACCGCGATCCGTTCCCCCTCGACGCGCAGCGCTTCCTCGCGGCGGTGGACCGCACGCTCGTGCTGGTGGGCCCCGGCGGCCGGGCCGTCCCGATCCACCAGGGCGCGCGGATGGTGCACGAGCCGCGCCTGCTCACGCCGCGCCCGCGCGAGCCCGTGCTGCCCGTACGCACGGACCCGGCGCTGGCGACCGGCACCCTGCTGCTGACCGACGTCCGCGAAGGCCGCAACATGGCGGGTGTGCAGCCCGGCGCGATCCGGAGCCTGCTCGTGCTCGAGGATCTGCCCAAGCCCGTCAATTTCCATGGCGGCGGCACCACGCCCATCGCCCACGGGGGCTCCTGGACGATCAAGCGCATACTCGGGACCGTGCCGGTGGAGGCCGACGGCTCGGCGCACTTCGATGTGCCCGCCTGCCGCAGCGTCTACTTCGCCGCGCTGGACGCGGAGGGGCGGTGCGTCAAGCAGATGCGCAGCTTCGTCACGCTGCAGCCGGGGGAGCGCGCCGGCTGCGTCGGCTGCCACGAGGACCGCGCGCGGCTGGCGCTGCCCGGCGGGGCGGGCGCGCGGCTGGCTGCCCGGCGCCCGCCGAGCACGCCGGTGCCCGTGCCGGATGTGCCGCCCGTCCTCGACTTCCCGCGCGACGTCCAGCCGATCCTCGACCGCCACTGCGTGGGTTGTCACGATGCCGCGAAGCGCAAGGGGGGCGTCGTGCTGACCGGCGACCGCGGGCCCACCTACTCGCTGGCCTACTACAACCTGCTGCTGCACCGCCAGATTCGCGACGGCGCCGGCTATCGCTGGGAAGGCCTCAGCAACATCGGGGGGCGGCCGGGCGGCAACGACGCCCCCGGCACCACGTTCAGCTCCGCGGCGCCCCTCATGCGCAAGGTAGACGGCTCGCACCACGACGTCCGCCTCACCGCAGCCGAGCGCGCGGTCGTCCGCCTCTGGCTCGATGTGGCGACGCCCTACGCCGGCACCTACGCCGCGTACGGGTCGGGGCAGATCGGCGGCTGGTGGCGCGTCAACGCGTGCGTGCGGGAGATGGCGGACGACTGGCCCTCGACGCCGCCCGCCCGGGAGGCCATGCAGCGCCGTTGCGCGGTCTGTCACGGGAACCGCCTGCCGCGGTTCGTCACCGACCAGATCGCGATGGACGGTTACCAGGACTTCGAGGGCTGGCAGCGGCCCGTGAGCCGCTTTTCACGGCACACGATCTTCAACCTGACGCGCCCCGAGCAGTCGCTTGCCCTCCTGGCCCCGCTGGCCCGCGAGGCGGGCGGGTACGCCGTGGGCGCCGCCCCCGCGCCGACGCCGGTGCCCGACGACCTGCCCCGGGCGCCACGCCCCGTCGTGCATCCGGTCATCTTCGCGTCGACCGCCGATCCCGACTACGCGCGGGTGCTCGACCATCTCCGGGCCGCCGGCGCGCGGTTGGACGCGATCAAGCGCTTCGACATGCCCGGCTTCCGGCCGAACGTCCACTATGTGCGCGAAATGCGGCGCTACGGCGTTCTGCCGCCGGCGTTCGATGCGGCGCGCGACGTCTGCGACGTGTACGCGACCGATGCGCGCTACTGGCAGTCGTTCTGGCACCAGCCCGTTGTGTTAGTGAACAGTGTGTCAGTGAACGGTGAACAGTGAACAGTGAATGGTGGGCACGGACGTTTGCCGCCGCGCTGCTGCTGGCCGCCACGCTCCCGTGCGCAGCGCAGACGATCCGGATCAACGAGCTCCTCGCCATCAACGACACCGGTCTGCAGGACGAGGATGACGACCGGTCCGACTGGCTCGAGCTGTACAACGCAGGCGACACGCCGGCGGAGCTCGGCGGCTGGTTCCTCTCCGACGATCCCGCCGGGCTCGACCGGTGGGCGCTGCCCGCCGTGCGCGTGCCGGCCGGCGGCTGCCTGCTCGTCTTCGCCTCCGGCAAGGACCGCGCGGTCGAGGGCGCCCCGCTGCACACCGACTTCCGCCTGGACGGCGACGGCGAGACGCTGCGGCTGCTGCTGCCGGACGGCCTGACCGTTGCCGACGCGGTCACGTTCGAGGAGCAGCGGGCCGACGTCTCCCAGGGGCGCTACCCGGACGGCGACGACGGCTGGCGCAGCATGCCGGCGCCGACTCCCGGTGCGCCGAACAACGCGGGCCAGGCCGGCGGCGTGCGCTGCCTTCCCGAGGCCGGCACGTTCACAAACCGGGTCATCGTCGTGCTGCGGGCCACCAACGACGCCACCCGCATCCACTACACGCTGGACGGCGCGCTGCCGGGGGGCCGCTCGCCGATCTACAGCCAGGGCCTGATGCTCACGCAGTCGACGCTCGTGCGCGCTCGCTCCTACCATCCCGTCCTCGGCCTCGGCCCGGTGGTCAGCGCCGCCTACGTGAAAATCGAGTCCGGGCTGGCCGGTTTCTCCTCCGACCTGCCGCTGGTGGTCGTGGACACCTTCGGCAAGGGCGAGCTGCCCGACGTGAACCCCAAGCAGGCCGGCTGCCTGCTCGTGTTCGAGCGCGGGGCGGATGGCCGCAGCGCGCTGACGAGCGCGCCCGCCCTGGGCACGCGCGCCGGGTTTCACCGCCGCGGCGAATCCACCCTGCGCAACACCTCCACGAAGCCCAGCCTCGCGGTCGAAACTTGGAGCGACGGCGCGGATACCGCCCGGCCCACCGCGCCGTTGGGGCTGCCCGCGGACTCCGACTGGATCCTCCACGCGCCCTACGACATCGACCGCGCCATGATCCGCAACCCCCTCATCTACACGCTGCACGGCCAGGCGGGGCATTACGCCGTGCGCACGCGGCTCGTCGAGGTGTTCCTCAATGCGTTCGACCGCGAAGTGACCGCCGCCGACTACGCCGGCGTGTACGTGCTCATGGAGCGGATCAAGCGCGACCCCGACCGGGTGAACGTCGCGCGGCTCGAACCCTGGCAGAACACCCCGCCGGAGATCACGGGCGGGTACGTGCTGAAGAGCGACAAGTCGGACGCGGGCCGCACGGGCTTCCAAACGTCCCGGGGCACGCCGCGGCACATCTATGCCAACCCGCCCGCGCCGAACTTCTACTACGTGGATCCGCAGGAGGAGGAGCTGACCGCGACGCAGCGGGCGTGGGTGACCAACTACTTCGAGGCCTTCGAGCAGCAGCTCTTCGCCGGCAATCGCGACCCGGCCACCGGCTACCCCCGCTACATCGACACCGGCAGCTTCGTGGATTTCTGGCTGTTCAACCTCTTCATGAAGAACAGCGAGTGCGCGTTCAACAGCCAGTTCATGTACATCGAGCGCGGCGGCCGGCTGGCCATGGGGCCGCTGTGGGATTTCGATCGCACCGCGGAGTCGTACGACGCCCGCGACGACAACCCGGCCCACTGGGACTGCGACGAGTCGTGGAGCCAGTGGAACGGGCTGATGACGGGGCCGTGGGGCTACCGGCTGTTCCAGGATCCCGACTTCTGGCAGCTCACCATAGACCGCTGGGCCGAGCTGCGCGGCGGCGTGCTGAGCCTCGCCAACGTCGGGTCGGTCATCGCGACGCTGACCAACGAGCTGGCCGAGGCCCAGGTACGCAACTACGCCCGCTGGCCCGACGCCGCGCCGCGGACGAGCTGGCGCTGGGAGAACGAGAACCTGCGCCAGTGGCTGGGCCAGCGCGTGGCCTGGATGGATGGCGAGTTCCTCGCCGCGCCGGCGCTCAGCCTGGCCGCCGGGGCGGTCACGAATGGCACGCTCCTGCGCCTGTCCGGTCCCGCCGGCGCCACGTTGTACTACACGACCAACGGCCGCGATCCCCGGCAGCGCGGCGGCGCCGTGGACCCGGCCGCCACCGCCTACGCCGCCCCGCTCAGGCTCGCCGCGAATACGCTGGTCACCGTGCGCGCCTTCCGCGAAGGGTGGTCCACGGTCTACGCCGAAGCCTCCGACGTCACCATTACCAGCCGCATCCCCTGGAGCGCCCCCGCCTCCGCCGTCTACGTCGTGCAGTCGCCGGCGCTGGCCATCACCGAGCTGATGTACCACCCGCGGCCGCCGCAGGGCGCGGAGACCAACGCCTCGCCCGACGGCGCGGACTTCGAGTTCATCGAGATCCGCAACATCGGCGCCGCGCCGGCCAGCCTGTTGGGCGTGGCGTTCACCGCCGGCGTCACGTTCGACTTCACGCACGGCGCCGTGACCAACGTGCCCGTCGGCGGCTGCGTGGTGGTGGCGCGGAACCTGGCGGCCTTTGCGAGCCGCTACGGCGCCCGTCCGGGCGTGCTCGCCGGCGCCTACGCCGGCGCACTGGACAACGACGGCGAGCGCGTGACGCTGACGCTGCTGCCCACCGGCGAGGAGCTGGCGACGTGCGCGTATGCCGCGGCGTGGTACCCGAACACGGCGGGGCGCGGGTTCGCGCTCAACGCGCGGAACCCCGCCGTGGCGCCGGCGTTTCCGGACAGCGCGGCCAGCTGGCGGCCCGGCTCGGTGCGCGACGGCACGCCCGGCACGGACGATCCCGGCACGGCGCCGCCGCCCGGCGCGGTCGTGATCAACGAGATTCTGACCCACCAGGATGCCGACAACCCCGGCGACTGGATCGAGCTCGCCAACACCACCACGCAAGCCGTGGCGCTGGCCGGCTGGTACCTCACCGACGACCTCGACGATCCGTTCAAATTCAGAATCGCGCAGCCCGCCACGCTGGCGCCGGGCGCGTACGCGGTCTTCACGGAGTTCGCCGACTTCGGCCCCGGCGTCCTCGGCGGGCGCGGCTTTGCGCTCAGCGAACTGGGCGACGCTGTCTACCTGCTTTCCGCGACCAACGGCGTGCTCACGGGCTGCATCGCCGGCGAGACGTTCGGCCCGGTGGCGAGGGATGTCACGCTGGGGAGGCACCGCAGGCACGACGGCACGGACGACTTCACGGCCCTCGGCGCCGCGACGGCGGGGGCGGGCAACGCCGCGCCGCGGGTCGGGCCGGTGGTCATCGGCGAGATCATGTACCGCTCCGCCGCGGGGGGCGAGTATGTCGAGCTGCAGAACCTGGCCGCCTTCGGCGTCCCGCTTTTCGATCCCGCCTATCCGCTCCACACGTGGCAGCTGGCCGGCGCCGTGACGTTCACGTTTCCGACCAACGTCGTCGTGCCGGCCGGTGGCCGTGTCATCGTGGCCGGTGTGCCGCCCGAGGCGTTCACGCGCGCCTACCCCGGCTTGCCGGGCGCCGTGCGGTGCTGCGGGCCGTACGGCGGCCGGCTGGCCGGCGACGGCGAGAGCCTCCGGCTGCTCCGGCCGCTGCCGCCCGAGCCGGGGGGCTTCGTGCCCTACGAAGTGCTGGATCGCGTGGATTACGCGGACGCGGCGCCCTGGCCCGCGCTGCCGCCGGGCGCGGCCGTGCCGCTCGAACGGCTGCCGGTCGGGGGCTACGGCAACGACGCCGCGAACTGGGTGGCGGGGGTGGCCCCGTCGCCCGGCAGTGCGCCCCTGGCTGTCGCGCTGGCCGCTCCCGGCGCCGACGCCGTGCTGTTCCTGCCGTGCGAGGTGCGCCTGGAGGCGGTCGTCAACGAGCGGGTGGCGTCTGGTCCCGGGCGGCGCGTGGCGTTCTTCGCCAACGGCGTGCGCGTTGGCGAGACGGACGTCGGCCCGCCCTATGCCGTGACGTGGCGCCCCGAGGTCGCGCCCGGGACGTGGGCGCTGGATGCCACGCTGACGGATGGGGTGGGGGGAACCTGGGCTGCGCCAGCGCTGCGTGTGCACGCGGCCACGCTGCGGGCCACCGGCGCTTCGGCTGTTGCCGATCGCAACGTCCGCCTCAACGGGGTGCTCGCGGGGCCGGCGACGGCCGACGTGCGCGTCGTGTGGGGCGCGGCGGACTGTGGCACGAACGCGGGCGCTTGGACGCACGGCGTGGTGCTCTCCGCCGCGTCGGGGGCCTTCGGCGCCGACGTCGAGGGTTTGACGCCGGGACAGGGCGGCTGGTACCGGTGTGTGGCGTCCAATGCCTGGAGCGTGGGTTGGTCCGCGCCCGTCGCTTTCACCGCCGGCGCCGTCTCGCTCGATCACTGGAGTCGCCGACAGTGTATCCGCTTCCCCGGCTACAGCCGGACGCCGCTCACCAACTTCCCCGTGCTCGTGACGTTCGCGACGAACCGCGCCGGCTTCGCCTACAGTCAGTTCGCCTCCTCAACGGGGGCGGACCTGCGGTTCCTCGCGGCGGATGACGCCACCCCGCTGGACCACGAAATCGAGAGCTGGAACCCCGCCGGTGACTCGCATGTGTGGGTGCGGCTGCCCGTGCTCGCCGCCGGCGCGAGCATGTGGGCGTACTGGGGCAACCCCCACGCCCGGGCGCTGCCGCCGGCCGCTGCCGCCGCGACCTGGCGGGCAGGGTATGCGGGGGTCTGGCACCTCGCGACGGCAGCCGTGACCGACAGCTCGACCAACGCCCACGTCGCGGCGGTGGCGACGGGTTCCCTGGTCGCGGGTGGCGTGGTGGGCGGCGCCCGCGCCTTCGCCGATACGCAGGTGGCACGGGTTCCCGACGCGCCCGCGCTGCACGGCTCAGCTGTGACGGTCGCGGCCTGGGTGCGCGTGGACACTTTCAACAACCCGTGGAACCTGATCGCGAGCAAGTGGTTCAATCCCTCCGCCCAGGACTGGCATTTCGCCGTCAAGAGCCGGCGCTTGAACGTCTTTCTGACGAACGCCGAGGATCTCTACGGCGCGACGACCTTCGCGGCCGGCACGTGGTACCACACCGCCTTCACGCTCGACGCCGCCGGCGAGGTGCGCATGTACGTCAATGGCCTGGAGGACGGGCGCTACCCGGCAACTGCGGGCAAAGTGGCAAGCTCAGCCAGTTCGGTGCAGTTGGCGGACGAGCGCAGCGGGCTGGGGCTCAACGGCGTGCTCGACGAGGTGCGCGTATCGGCCGTGGCCCGGTCGCCCGACTGGATCTGGGCCTGCTGGCGCAATCAAAGCGGCGCCGCGGGCTTCAGCGCCTACGACGGCGTGCAGACCTACGCGTTCGACGGCGATGGGGATGGGCTGCCGGACCAGTGGGAGCGCACCCACTTCGGCGGCACCAATCAGCCGCGCGGCGCGGCGGGCGACGACTATGACGGTGACGGGCAGCCCAATGGCGACGAGCTGCGGGCCGGCACGGCACCGGACGACCCCCGTTCCGTGCTCGCGTGGGTCGCGGCGGGGCTGGAGGTGGGGGGACGGCGGCTGGTCTGGCGCAGTGTCACGAACCGGACCTACGCCATTCGCGTCTCCACCAATCTCGCCGCGGGCTGGGCGCCAACCCCGCTGACCAGCGGCATCCCCGGCCACGCCTCGGGCACCAACGTCTTCACCGACGACCGCCCCGCCCCCGGCCCGGTCTACTATCGGGTGCGGTGCAATTAGGGCTGCGGCGGTGATGCATCCCTTCCCCGTAGCTGCCGCCGTGAGGCGGCGGACCGGCCGCTGGTCGATTCCCGTCCCCCTCCTCACGTCGGGGGCTACGGGAGAATCCATCCCCTTCTCCGTAGCTGCCGCCGTGAGGCGGCGGACGGACCGCTTCGCGATTCCATCCCCCTCCTCACGTCGGGGGCTACGGGAGAATCCATTCCCTTCTCCGTAGCTGCCGCCGTGAGGCGGCGGATTCCCCCTCCCATCGTCCTCGGATTGGAACTGCGGATGACCGCCGTGCCGGGGACTCTTCCGGGTGCGGGCGGCGGGGAGGGGCTTTCGCACTACCCTGCCGCTCGTCAACCATTTGCCAGTCCCCAATCCATCTTCAATCCATCTTGTGAGGCGAAAGGGCGGAGGACCACTCCCGCTTCCAGGTTCAACGTTCACCGCACGATCAGCGTCGTGCCGGGGCGCGTGGCGACGACGTAGCCCTGGGCGTCGAGGGTTGCCGGATTGCCGCGATAGGTCAGCACCTGCAATTGCGCCGCCGTCAGGCCGGTGCGGTCGGTGCCGAAGCGCAGCGACGTCGGGCCCAGCTCGCCTTCGAGCGTGACGCTGCCGTTCCACGCCACCGTGTCGCTGGCCTTGAAGCTCAACTCGGCGCCCGCCTCGAGCCGGACCGCGCTCGCCACCCCGCCCGCGAGCGTCAACGTACCGAGGTGGTTCACCGCCGTGCCCGCGTCCAGAGCGCCGCCGCTCAGGGTGAGCTCGTGCGTCGCGTTGAGCGTGTCGTCGGCGCCCAGGCGCAGCGCGCCGCCGCTGACCGTGGTCCTGCCGCTGTAGGTGTTGCGCCCGCTCAGCGTCTGCGTGCCGGTCCCCGTCTTGGTCAGGCCGACCGCGCCCGTGCCGCCGTTGGCGATGACGCCGCCGAACGCGCCGCTGCCGCCGGCGGCGCCCACCGTGATCGTCCGCGCCGCCGTACCCGCCTCGTAGGACAGCGAGCCGCCGCCGTTGAGCGCGTCGAACCACGCGTCGGCGCCCTGCGTGGCGTTGTTGTCGAGCGTCGCAATGGCCCCGGCCACGACCGTCAGCCCGCCCTTGTTCGTCGCGGCCGTCTTCACCGACGACAGCGTGCCCGCCTGCACGTTGAGCAGGCCGCCGGTCGCGAGGTCAAACGTCGTGATCGTTGCCCCGCTGTCGTTTGCCGTCCAAGTCAGGCCCGCGCCGGTCTTGGAGAATGTGCCCGCGCCCGTGACGGTCCGCGAGACCGTAGAGTAGCGGGCGCTCCCAGACAACTGGTTGACCTCGAAGGTTCCGCCCGCGTTGATGGCCAGCGCCCCATTGCCGACAAAGTAGTCGTTGGCGGTGAGCGCACCGTGGTCCACGCGGAACAACCCGGCGTTGACCGTCGTCGGGCCGGAGTAGCCCACGCCGTTGCTGAGGACCAGCGGCCCGTCGCCGGCCTTGATCAGCCCGCCCGTATTCAGGTTGTTCGCCTTGGTTGCGAAGGAACCCGTGACGTTCAGTGTCGCGCCCGCGTTGACGGTGACCGTACGCACGGCGCCGTTATACAGGACGAGCTGGCTCGCGCTGATCGTCGAAACGGCGTTGCCGCCTGCTGTGTAGGCGTCGTCCAGCAGCCAGCCGCCCCACAGCGGGTCTGGCGTGCTCGTGCTGCTCAGCGTGCCACCGTTGAACGTGCACACCGGCAGGTGGCAGCCCTTGTTGGCGATGTTGAGGTTCAGCACGCTGCCTGCGTTGAGCGTCACGGTCAGCGCCGTCGCGCTGTACCCGTACAGCCCATTCTCGCCGGTCACGTTGACGGTCGCGTTGCTGACCGTCAGGCTGCCCTTGAGCGTGCCCGTCCCATCGTTGACGCCGTTGGCCAGGTTCAGCGTGCCGGCATTGACAGTGACCGGGCCGGTGGCCTGGTTCTTGGCGGTCAGCGTCAGCGTGCCGGGACCGGTCTTGGTGAGCGCGCCCGTGCCGCCGATCACGCCGCTGACCGTCACAGCGTTGTTCACGGTGACCGCGCGGCCGACGGCGCCGATGTTCACGGCGCCGCCCAGCGTCAGACCAGCGGCCCCGCCGTCGAGCCCGAAGTCGCCCGCCGCCACAACGGCGTTGGGCAGCGTCACGGCCGCGCCGCCGCGCAGGGTTCCCCCCGCCATGGTGAGCGCGATCGAGGCCATGCCGTTGATGGCGTTGTTGTGGGCCACGACGAGCGTGCCATTGCTGACCGTGGCGCTCGTGAACGCGTTGGCGTTGCCGATCGTGACGCCACCCGCGCCCGTCTTGAGCAGCGGGCCGCTCGTCACGCTGCCCGCGCCGGCGACCGAGAAACTTTTGAGCGTATTGTCAAACGTCGTGCTGAACGGCGTCACGTTGCCGCCGTTCAACACGACGTTCGTGGCGCCCGTGGCGGTGTCGTCAAAGCGCACGTTGTCCTGCGGCAGGAAGTCGGTCTGGCCGCCGGTGTTGACCGCCCAGTTCTTGGGGGCGGCGAGCGCATTCGTGCTCCACTCGCCGCTGAGCGCGCCTGTCCAGACCGGATACAAGCCGGCGTCCATGGTCGCATCCACCGACCGGCCCGCCACGTTGTCCACGAGCGCGAGCCCGCGCCACGCGACACCCAGGCGCACGGCGCCAAACGGATCCGCACCGCTGCCGTAGGACAGCACACGATACGTCCCCGTCGCCGGCCGCACGGCGGGCACGAACGTCACCGAGTCGCTGCCGCCGCCGGTTACCACGTCGCCCGTGACGGCCACCAGTGTTGCCGCGCCGAGCGTTCCCGTGATTGTTCCGCGGCCGTTGAAGAGCAGCCGGGACAGCGTCAGGCCGTCGCTCCCGCCGCTGCCGGGCTCGAGCGTGATGCCGTCGGCCAGGGTTGTCGCCCCGGCGGAACCCGTGCCGCCGAACGTGCCGCCCACGACCGCCACGGTCCCGGCAGGATCCAGCGACCCGTTGACGACCAGCTTGCCCGCCGTGTTCGTGATCCCGCCGCGGAAGCTGTTCGTACCCCCGAGCGTCAGCGTGCCAGCGCCGCTGTGAAGCAGCGTCCCGCCGCCGGAGAGCGGCCCGCTGAGCGTCTGCGCAGCCGAGCTGCCCAGCGCAAGCGTGCTGCCGGCAGGCACGGAGACCGCGCCGGCATACGCGCCGCTGCCAAGCTGGCCGGCGCCGCCGAGCCGCAGCGTGCCGCCGCCAACCGTCGTCGGCCCTGTGTACGTGCTGACGCCGCTGAGGGTCAACGTGCCGGTCCCTGCCTTGGTGAGCCCCACCGCGCCCGTGCCGCCGTTGGCGATCACGCCGCTGAACGTGCTGCTGCTGTGGTTGACGCCCACGTTGACCGTGCGCGCGGTCGCGCCGGCGTCGTAGTTGAGCGTGCCGCCGCCGCTGAGCGCGTCGAAGAAAGCGTCGGCGCCCTGCGTGGCGTAGTTGTCCAGCGCAGCCACCGCGCCGGCGGCGATCGTCAGCCCGCCCAGATGGGTGGGGGCCGTCTTGATCGAGGCCAAGGTGCCGGCCCGCACGTTGATCAGGCCGCCGGCCGACTGGTTGAACGTGGTGATCTTCGTTGCGCCGTCGTTCGCCAGCCACGTGTAGCCCGAGCCGGCCTTGGAGAACGTGCCGGCTCCGGTGACCGTTCGCGACACGGAGGAGTAGCGCGCGGTGTTCGCCGTCTGGTTGAGCTCGAACGTGGCGCCGCTGGCGATGCTCAGCGCCGCGCCGCCAACGAAGTAGTCATGCGTCGCCACACCGTGCTCGACGCGCAGCGTGCCGCCGTTCACGGTGGTTGCGCCGGTGTAGGCGACGGAGCCGGTGAGCGCCAGCGTGCCGCCGCCGGCCTTGGCGATTCCGTAGGCGCCGCTGACGGTGCCGCCGACGGTGAGCGCGCTGGCGTTGACGGTCACCTGCCGGTTGCCGCTCAGCGTAACGGCTCCAGTGCCGAGATTCAGGCTTTGGCTCCCGACAAAACCAAAGTCCCCATTCCAGTTCTGCGCGTTGTTACCGCTGTTCACCAGGCCCGCCACGCCGCTGTCGAGGCTGCCGCCCGCCAGCGTGATCGCGCCCGTGCCCAGCGCCGTGCCGCTGCCCAGCCGCAGGGTGCCGGCCAGGAGCGTGGTCGTGCCGCTAAAGGTGTTGGCGCCTGCGAGGAGCACGGTCCCGTCGCCCGCCTTGAACAGCGGCGAAGCCGTCGTGTTGTCGGCGATGAGCGCGTTGACCGTGAGCAAGCTGGCGCCGTTGTTGATCAGCGTCAGCTCGCCTCCCGCCGCGGCGGCCGCAAGTGTCCCGTCGTTCGCCACGGCGCCGAGCGTCAGCGCCTCCTGCCCCGCGCCGACCAGGATGCTGCCGACCTTGAGGGCTTTGCCCGCCGTGTCCACCGTCGCGGCGGTGGCGGTGCCCTGCAGCAGCGTGTTGATGGTCGTGTTGGTGGCGGCAAGGGCGATGCTGCCGCTGGCGCCGGCGGAATTGATGCGCACGTTGAGCGTCGCGTCACTGGCGATCGTGCTCGGGCCGCGCGCGGGGATATCGTTGTAGTTCGTGGACGCCACGATTCTGCCCGTCCCGTCGTTCATGGCGAAGTCCGCGCCCAGCGTCGCCCAGGGGCCGAGAATGCCGTTTGTATTGCCGGTGGTCGTGGTGATACTCCCCGAGTCCGGCAGGGTGAAGTTCACGGTGCCGCCGGCATTGCGGGTGAGGGCGCCGAGGTTCAGCGTCAGCGAGCCGCCGGTCCCGCTGGCGAGCGCGATGGCGGATGCGCCGCCGTTGAGGGTTGTGCCGTTGAACGTCTGCACGTCGTTCGTGGCGGCCTTGCCCACGAGGCTCAGCGTACCGCCCCCGAGCGCCAGCGCCGAGTTCGCGGAGACCGCGTTGTTCGCGGGCGCACCAGCCGCGGCGAACTCGAGGACCAGCGTCCCGCCGTTGACGCCGGTCACGCCGGTGTACGTGTTGGCGCCGCCGAGCGCGAGCGTCCCGGCGCCGGTCTTGGTCAGGCCGTTGACGTTGGCGCCGAAGTTGACCAGCGCGGACGAAACGGACAGGTCGGTCGTCGCGGCACCGTCGGCCACGTTGAAGGTGATCGTCAGATTGGCCCCGTTGCCCCCGCGGATCGCGATCTTCGGAGCGCCGATGATGGAGGCGGCCGCATTGGGCAAAACCGTGACCGTGCCGTCCAGGATGTAGTTGCCCGTGGCGTCGCCCGCGCCCTCGGCCGTGATCGTGCCGGCATTGAGCGTGATGCCGTTGTAGCCGATGGTATCGTGCAGACTCGGCACCACGGTCAGCGTGCCGCCGTCGAGCGTGAGCGTGTTGGGGCTGGCGCCGTAGTAGCCCAGCGCGTCGCCCGCCCCCAGCCGCAGCGTCGCGCCGGCATTGACCGTGACTGCCTGGCCGACGCCCACCGCGCTGTGCGTCTGGTCGCCGGCGACGGCGATGTTCAGCGTGCCGCCGCTGACCGTTGTGCCGCCGCTGTAGGTGCTGCCGTTGTTGCCGAGCACCAGCGTGCCCGCGCCAGCCTTGTTCAGCCCGGCGCTGCCGGCCAGCGTCGCGGCGAGCGTGGCGCTGAGCCCGGGTCCGACGGTGACGGTGGGGGCGACGCCGTTGAGCGTGAGCGAGTTGCTCCGGACCGTGTAGCCGGTCGCGGCAAATGCGAGGCTGTGGGCCGTCACGCCGCCCGCGGCCAGCGTCACCGTGCCCGCCGTGCCGGAGAAGACCGCATCGTTGGTGCCGCTTGCCGGCCAGGCCACGTCGTTTGTGCCGTCGAACCACAGCGGGCTCACCGCAACGTCCCACGCGCCCGTGCCACCGGACGCGGGCGGCACGCCGTCCGCGTCCCACTCGAAACTTCCCGCCCGCGCCGACACGCCGCCCGCCAGGGCCAGCGCCGCGACCGCTGAAACCAGCCCGCGCACCTGCCGTATCATGCCTCGCCTCACTTGATCGTGAACAACGCGCCGTGGTCCACCTTCCGCGAGGTCAGTTGGATGACGCCTACGCCGTAGTGCACAATGAACCCGTACCCGCCCTCCAGGATCTCCGCGTCCTCGCGCAGGTCCTTGAACTGCGACCCGCCATAGGAGCCCGAGACAATCGTGAAGGTGTGGTTGTAGGGCAGCGTCGTGCCCGCCGGCACGCGCACCGTCAGGTTGACGATGTTGTCGCCGAGCGTCAGGCTCTTGCCCGCGCCGATCAGCAACTGGTCGTAGCCGCCGACCGCCTGTCCCACGCTCGTACCCCTGATGTCAATGTCCACCGTCGCGCCGCCGCTGAGCACGACGTTATTCTGGACCGTGAGGCGGCCCGTGGCGTTCACCCCGCCCGGCGCCAGCGTCGCGCCGCTGAACACGTTGACCACGCTCGACACCGTGCCCGTGCCGCCGAGGACGCCCGCGCTGACGTTGTAGATCGCCGCAGCGGCATGTGTGCCGTTGACCAGCAGCGTCCCGCCGCCGACCGTGGTGTTGCCGGTGTAGGTGTTGGCGCCGCTCAGCGCCTGCGTGCCGGCGCCGTTCTTCGTCAGGGCCACCGCGCCCGAGCCGCCGTTCGAGATGATGCCGCTGAACGCGCCGCTGCCGCCGTTTGCGCCCAGGGTGAGCGTGCGCGGCGTGCTGCCTGCTTCGTAGTAGAGCGAGCCGCCGCCGTTCAGCGCGTCGAAGAACGCATCCGCGCCCTGGGCCGCGTTGTCCAGCGACACCACCGCGCCCGCGGCAATCGTGAGCCCGCCCAGGTTGCCCGGAGCGGTCTTGGGAGATGCCAGCGTGCCGCCCTGCACGTTGATCAAGCCGCCGGCCGACAGGTTGAAGGTCGTGATCGTCGAGCTGCTGTCGTTCGCCACCCACGTCAGGCCCGCACCGGTCTTGGCGAACGTCCCCGCGCCGGTGACCGTGCGCGCCGTCGTGGAGTAGCGAGCGTTGTTTGCCGCCTGGTTCACCGTGAACGTCGCGCCGGCAGCGATGTCGAGGGCGCTGTTGCCTGCAAAGTAGTCGTTGCCGGTCGCCGACCCGTGGTCGAGCAGCAGCGTGCCGCCGCTCACCGTGGTAGCGCCGGTGTAGCTCGCCGCACCGGTGAGCGTCAGGGTGCCTGCGCCGGCCTTGGTCAACCCCAGACCGCTGCCGCTCACCGCGCCGCCGACCGTCAGCGTGCCGGCGGTGACGGTCACCTGCCGCGTCGCGGCCAGGGTCACTGCGCCGGTGCCAAGGTTCAGGCTCTGCGTGCCGGCGAAGGCGAAATCGCCGTTCCAGCTCTGCGGGTTGTTGCTGGCGTTGACCAGGCCCGCGACTGCGCTGTCCAGCGTGCCGCCGTTGATCGTCAGCGCGCCGGTGCCGATGGCCGCCGTGCTGCCGAACACGAGCGTGCCGGCGTTGAGCGTCGTGCCGCCCTTGTAGGCGTTGGCGCCGCTCAGCGACAGCGTGCCGGCGCCGGCCTTGATCAGCCCGCCCGTGTTGAGGGCGTTGGCCGTGCCGGCGAACGTGCCCGTGATGTTGAGCGTGGCGCCGGAATTGACCGTCACGGTGCGGATGGCGCCGTTGTAGAGCACCATCTGGCTGGCGCCGATCGTCGAGGCCACGGGGCCGCCGGCCGTGATGATGCCGTCGAGCATCCAGCCCCCCCAGGTCGGGTCCGGCGTGCTGGCGCTGCTCAGCGTGCCGCCGTTGAGCGTCAGCGTCGGGATGTGGCAGCCCTTGTTGTTCGCGTTCAGGTTCAGCGTGCCGCCGGCGTTGAGCGTCACCGTCGCGGCTGTCCCGTTGTACCCGTACAGGGCGTTCTCCGCGGTGACGTTCACCGTTGCATTGGTGACCGTGAGGCTGCCCGGGATCGTGCCTGTGCCGTCATTGCCGCCGTAGCCAAGGTTCAGTGCGCCGCCCTTGACGGTCACCGTGCCGGAGAGCGTGTTCTTGGCGGTCAGCGTCTGCGTGCCGGCGCCGGTCTTCACCAGCGACACCGCCCCGGAGCCGCCGTTGGAGAGCACGCCGCTGTAGGAGCCACCGCCGCCGTTGACGCCAATTGTGATTGTGCGCGCCGTCGTGCCGGCATCGTAGTAGAGCGAGCCGCCGCCATTGAGTGCGTCGAACCACCCGTTCCCGCCTTGCGTCGCGCTGTTGTCCAGCGTCGCGCTGGCGCCGGAGACGACGGTGAGCCCGCCGAGGTTCGCCGCGGCGGTCTTGATGGACGCGAGCGTACCGCCCTGGACGTTGATCAGGCCGCCGCCGGAGAGGCTGAAGGTGTTGATCGTGCCGCCGCCATCGTTCGCCAGCCACGTCAGCCCGCCGCCCGTCTTGGAGAACGTGCCGGCCCCGGAAATCGGCCGGTTGACACTCGACAGCCGTGCGTTGCCCGAGGTCTGGTTGATCTCGAACGTCGCGCCGCTGGCGAGGCTCAGGCTGCTGCTGCTGAAGTAGTCGTTGCCGGTGCTCGTGCCGTGATCCATGCGCAGCGTGCCGCCGTTGGCCGTGGTGGCGCCCGTGTACGCGAGCGTGCCGGCGAGCGTCAGCGTACCGTTGCCGGCCTTGGTGAGACCCAGGCCGCTGCCGCTGACCGTGCCCCCCACCGTCAGGGTGCTGGCGCTGACGGTCACCGTGCGGCTGGCGCTGAGCGTGACCGCGCCCGTGCCCAGGCTCAGGCTCTGGGTGCCGACGAAGCCGAAATCGCCGTTCCAGCTCTGCGCGTTGTTGCTGCTGAGCAGCAGGCCCGCGACTCCGCTGTCCAGCGAGCCGCCGACGATCGTCAGCGCACCCGTGCCCAGCGCCGTGGCGCTGCCCAGCCGCAGGGTGCCGGCGCCCAGGGTCGTCGTGCCGCTGTAGGTGTTGGCGCCGGCCAGCACCACGATGCCGCTGCCCGTCTTGACCAGCGTCGAGGCCGAGCTGTTGTTGGCGATGACCGCGTTGATAGTGAGCGCGTTGCCGCCCGCGTTGATCAGGTCCAGCTCGCCGCCCGCCGTGAAGGCTGTGAGCGAACCGTCGCCCGCCGCCGCACCCACCGTCAGCGCCTCCTGGCCCGAACCAACCATGATACTACCGACCCTGAGGGTCTTGCCTGCCGTGTCCACGGTGGCCGCGGTGCCGGTGTTCTGCAGCAGCGTGTTGATGGTCGTGGTCGCCGCCGCCAGGGCGATGTTGCCGCTGGTGCCGGCCGAGTTGATGCGCACGTTGAGGGTCGCGTCGTCCGCGATCGTGCTCGGGCCGCGCGCGGGGATGTCGCCGTAGTTCGAGGAGGCCACGATCTTGCCCGTCCCGTCGTTCATCGCGAAGTTCGAGCCAATCGTCGCCCAGGGGCCGAGAATGCCGTTCGAGTTGCCCGTCGTGGTGGTAATGCTACCCGACGCCGGCAGGGTGAAGTCAACGGTGCCGCCCGTGCGCGTCAGGGCGCCGAGGTTCAGCGTCAGCGAGCCGCTCGCGCCGCTGACCAGTGTGATGGCAGAAACGCCGGCGTTGAGCGTGGTGCCGTTGAACGTCTGGGCGTTGCTCGTGGAAGCCTTGCCCGCGAGATTCAGCGTGCCGCCACCGAGCACCAGCGCCGAGCTGCCGGATACGAGATTGTTGGCGGGCGCGCTGGCCGCCGTCGCGCCCGGGTCGCGCGGGCCGCCGCCGGCCGTCCTCGCACCCGTGCCCGTGCATGTGCCCCCGAGCACCACCGTCCCCGCGCCGCTCGCTCCGAGGCGCACGCCGCCTGGCGTCGTGATCGTCAGCGCGGACGAAACGGACAGGTCGGTCGCCGCGGCGCCGTCGGCCACATTGAACGTGACGCTCAGGTTGGAGCCGTTACCGCCGCGGATCGCGATCTTCGGAGCGTCGATTACGGAGGCGGCCGCATTGGGCAAAACCGTGACCGTGCCGTCCAGGATGTAGTTGCCCGTGGCGTCGCCCGCGCCCTCGGCCGTGATCGTGCCGGCATTGAGCGTGATGCCGTTGTAGCCGATTGTATCGTGCAGACTCGGCACCACGGTCAGCGTGCCGCCGTTGAGCGTGAGCGTGTTGGGGTTGGCGCCGTAGTAGCCGAGCGCGTCGGCATTGCCGAGCCGCAGCGTGGCGCCGCTGTTGACCGTGACCGCCCGGCCCACGCCCAGCGCGCTGTGCGTCTGGTCTCCGGCGACGGTGATGTTCAGCGTGCCGCCGCCAATGGTCGTGCCGCCGCTGAAGGTGTTGCCGTTGTTACTGAGCGTCAGCATCCCGGGGCCGGTCTTGGTAAGCGCGCTGCCGCCGGCCAGCACGTCGCTCATCAGCAGGTCCGGCGAGGCAGCCCCGTCTTCCACTGCCAGCGTGGTAGCAGTGCTGAACGTCATCTTGGAAGCGATCGTCGCCGTCGTCGCGGCGGCATGAATGGTTACCGTGGGCGCATTTTGCATGTCCAACCCGTCCACCTGTACCCCGGTTGGCTGGATCGTGCCGCCGGTCATCTCGACGTTGTTCAGGTGGTTGTATCGGGCGGAGTTGTAGGTGCCGCCGACCATGACCAGCGTGCCCACATTGCTGGCGGTTCCAAACGGGTTGTCGCACCCGGCCGCCGCCGAGACCGTCGCGCCGTTGATGGTGATCGTGCGAGCGCCGTTCTGTCCCAGCGGATACGTGTTGCCGCCACCGCTGAGCGAGAGCGTGCCCGCACTGATGGTGATGTTGCCGGAGAAGGTCGAGCCGCCGGCGCAGTTGAGCGTCAGCGTGCCCGCGCCGGCCTTGACCAGCGCCGCGCTGCCGGCCGTGAGCGAACTGATCGTGGCGCTCAGGCCGCTACCGACCGTGAGCGTGGCGGTGGAGCCGTTGAACGTCAGGGTGTTGTTCTGAATGACGTAGCCGGTTGTGTTGAACGTGAGGTCGTTGACCGTCGCGCCGCCTGCGGCGAGCGAGACCGTGCCCGCCGTGTTGGCGAACACCGCGTCGTTGTCCATGCCGCTGGCAGGCCACACGACGTCGGCCGAGCCGTCGTGCCAGAGCGCGCTGGTGTTGACGTCCCAGGCGCCTGCGCCGCCGGACGCAGGCGGCGTACCGTCCGCATCCCATGTGAGACTCGCGCCCGAGGCCGTCATGGACGCCATCGCAACTACTGTCAAGCCCAGTGCCGCGGGCATACATCTGTTCAGTTTCATGAGACCCTCCCTCGCAGGTGAATGAGGTGTCATATTACCACCGAAGTCCAAGACCGTCAACCTCTTCGGTGGTTCGCCAAGGCAAACGCATCCAAGCATCCCATCGCATCCAATCGGGCGATTGTCTGCCGCTGAAGGCCTTCGTCAGCCGAGTCGCCTGTGGTCGGGCGTCGTTTGCTTGACTGGCAGCCCTGTCTTGTCTATCAAGTGCTGCGCGGGGATTGTTACGTCAAGAATAGGGAGAGGTTAGGCTGCATGGGAACCGATCGCACAGGCGGGGTAGGGCGGATCAACTCGTTTTTCAACCATGAGGGACTGCGGCGGTTCTGGTTGCGGATCCGGTTCCTCGTGGGTGTGGCCGCGCTGTGTTTGCTGATTCCGTTCGTCCAGCGGGAGTGGTTCTGGATCGGCCTGGCGGTTTCGCTGCTGGGTGAGGCGATTCAGCTGTGGTGCTTCGCTTCGCTCAAGAAGACGAAGGTGCTGGCCTGCCTGGGCCCCTACGCGCTCGTGCGCAACCCCATGTACCTGGGACGCTATTTCATCGTGCTGGGGGTGGTGCTGCTGCTGGGCCTGCCGGGCGTCTGGGCCATTGCCCCGTACACGGTCTTCTACGGGTTCTACATGTACAACCGGGTGCGCCGCGAGGAGCGGAAGCTGGCGGAGGTCTTCGGCGCGGACTACGAGGCGTATTGCCGCAGGGTCAACCGTTTCCTGCCGTCCTTCGGCGGGGGCGAACTGCGGTGCGTTCCGTACTGGAACTGGGGCTTGTTGACCGGGAACCACGGCTGGCTGAATGCGGCCGCGCTCCTGGCCGCTTATGCCGTACTCTACTACTTCGTCTTCTGCCGCTGAAGGGGTTGGCACGACCATGAACCGACGTGTGCCGGAGCGCCTGATCGATCTGCTGCGTGCCGAATACGGCAACCATGTGGATGCCCGGCACCTGACTCTGCTCCAGCGGGGAAAGTACAGCAACGCGGACGTGTACCGCTTTGCCGATGGCGTAAGGGATCTTGCCGTCAAGGAGTTCTACTCCCGCCCCTTCGCCGTACGAACCACGGTCGGCCGCTTCCTGATCGGACGGGAAACGCAGGCGCTGTTTGGCCTGCAAGGCAAGCCGGGCGTGCCGCCCGAGGTTTGCCGGCTCGGCCCTTGTGCTTTGGCCATGGCCTTCATCGAGGGCGAGACGCTCGTCGCGCTGTATCGGGACTGCAACTGCAAGCTGCGGCGGACATTCTTCCTCGAGCTCGAGAGGCAGGTGGAGGAGATGCACCGGGCCGGCTATGTCCACCTCGACCTGCGCAACTTGAGGAACATTATCTGCGGCAGGGACGGGCTGCCCCATCTGCTCGACTTCCAGGCGTGCCTGCACGCCGCGCGACTGCCGACGGTTGTGCGGCGGCTCCTGGAGGCGGCGGATCTTTCCGCCGTGTACAAGGGGTGGCTCAAGGTGTGCGAAGAGACCCTCGACCTCGAGCGGGCGGCGTTCTTGCGAGCGTTTCGCGACACCCGGAGGCTCTGGTTCATGAAGGGCTATTGGCTGAACAAATCCCTCCGCACGCTGGCCGACCCGAACCGCGGCAGTTCCTCGTCGTGGGCCTGACGCGCGTTCGTGCTACTCCAGCGTGAAGCTGGCGGGGGCGTAGGCGCCGAGAGGGAACGCGAATTGGCCGCGTTTCACCGGGATGGGTTTACCTGCCTGGGTCCCGCGCAGATCCACCGGGGTGGCCGTGGCGACGGTGAAGCCCTCCGGCAGCGTGACCGCGAGCTCGCCGGCCTTGCCGCCCTGATCCCACACGCGCAGCAGCGTGCCCGCGCCGTCCGGGTTGCCGCCGAAGGCGGTCACCAGCACGCCGGGCCGCGACAGGCGCAGGCCCGCCTGCGTCGCGGGCAACCGGCCGCCCGCCCCGTCGGCTGCCGCCGCGAGCAGCGGGACGCGTGCCTCCCACGCGGGGCCGACGAGATCGGCGCCCGGCCAGAAGCGGACCCGCGCGGACCACGAACCGTCTATCCACAGCGGGAAGTTGGTGTTCCACTTGTTGTTGTAGAGGTTCACGAAGACGGTTGGCGTCTTAGGCTCGAAGTCCATGCTCCACCACCACAGACCGGGCCGCTCCAGGCTGACGAGCGGCGAGTCGAGCGGGCACACGCTGGCACCCGAGCCGTCGGCGCCGGCGATCGCCACGCCGCTGGCGACGGCATAGAGGTGCCGGTTGGCGCCGGGCACGACGTCGCGGGCGGGGTCGATCGCGCCGCCGGGGCGGCCGACCGTGAACCGCGGCTGCGCGACGGCAAACGGGAAACAGAGCCAGCCGCCTTCGGGCAGCTTGTCGGGGGTCTTGCCCGTGACCGTCCAGGCTACTTCCACGTATGGGGCATGGCGCGGGAAGGTGAAAAGCAGCGAGAAGGCTTGCGCAAGCCCGCGCGTGTCGCCGGCGGTGAGGGTGACGCTGTCCGCCGCCGGCCCGCGGTCGATGAGGATGCGCCAGTTGCCGGGCGAGACGGCCAGGTACGGCGCCTTGTCGGCGTCGGGGAGCCCGGGCTTGCCCATGGCGCCGGGGTTGGGCTGGCCGGGCGCCGTGGCGTGTACGTTACTCAGGGTGGGCGTGACCGCGCCCGACTCGGGCATGCCGGGCTTGCCGAGGTCGTCGAGGGCCCAGCCGCCCGGCATGCGGCTGTACGCCTTGAAGAAGCGGTCCACCTCGCGCTTGCTGAAGCGCTCGTGGAGGAATTGGCCGAGCGCATACGGGCTTGCCCTGTCCGCCAGCTCGCGCCCTGTGCGCTTCTCGATCAGCGACGCGATGCCGCCGCGCTGCAGGTCGAAGGTCACGCGGAAGAACGGCGTGTCCAGGGCGATGGGCGGATCGCTGAGCGCGGGGAGCTCGGAGGGGGAGGGCGGCGGGAGCGGATAGGTCCGGTAGCCGCTGGCCGGCACGTCCTCGGCGAGAAGCGTCTGGCCCGGCTGGCCGGGGACCTCGACGAGGCCCGAGCGGGGCCACGGCAGCCCGTTCCAGACCACGAGGCGTGCGCCATCGGTCTTCACGGCTCCGGCCAGCAGCGCCAGGCGGCTTTGCAGTTCGCGGCTGACGATCGTCTCCGTGCGGCGGATGTAGTCGCGGTGGTCGTCGAAGCTTTTCAGGAACTTCGCCTGTCGATCCGGCGGCAGCTGCCGCTGCCACTCCTCCAGCCCCCAGATGAGGCGGCCGCCGTAGGCGCCATTCATGCCCCAGGTGTGCTCGCCGTAGAGGAAGCTGTTCGCGTAGGCCTCGGCCAGCGCCGGGGCCAGCGGCGCGGGCGCGAGGCCCCACGCGCGCAGCTCCGTGTCGAGCGCGTCCAGGACCGGCTCGAGCGGCCGGATGTTGCGGGCGACCCGCGTGGCGGCCGGCATGGAAAGGAGGCCGTGGATCCACGTGTCGGGCGTGTCGCCGCGGACGACGGGCAGGGTGGGATTCTCGGCGAGGACCGCTTTCGCAAAATCGTCCAGCGTGCCGATCGTAACCCTGGCGCGCGGGAGCTTCGCGGCCAGCTCGGCGCGGACGCGGGCCACCTCCGGCGGCGTGGGCGGGCCGTGGTTGTCGCCGGTCATGATCATGGCGAGGTAGTGCTTCGAGGGCCAGTCCCGCGGGGGCGTCAGGGCGGAGCCGTAGTCCACCGTGTAGTTGCACAGCACGCGCGAGCCGTCGGGGCCTTCCCACCAGAACAGCCGCGGGAAGCGCGGGTACTGGCACGCGGAGTTGCAGCCGAGCTGGAGGAACTTGATGCCCGCGTGGGCGAGGAGCGTGGGCAAGACCCAGCTGTGCTCGGGCACGTCGGTCATCTTGCCGCTGATCGGCAAGGGGAGGTCGAACCGGCGGGCCACCCGTGAGGAGAAGCCCAGGCTGCGCACGAGGTCCTCGAGATCCAGCGACTCGGTGTGCAGGGTGGCCGGCAGCGCATGCACCACCAGCGCCCCTTCCGCGACGGCGCGCTCGACGCGTTTCCGGCGCGCGGGATCCTGCAGCGGGCCGAGGATCTGCGCCTCCAGGGGCCAGCCGGCGATCGTCCACGCAAAGCGCTGCTCGGGCGGCAGGGCGCGGCTTTCGTCGATGACCTTCAGCGCCCCGTCCATCATCTCCTCGCGGTAGCGCCGGAACACGTTCGTGGCGAGGTCGGTGTAGCCGAGGTCGAAGTGCGTCTTGAAGACGACCCAGACGTGGTCCACTTCGGCAGGCTGGGCGAGAACGGCGTCGCCAGCCTTGTCGAGCGTGGCGGATGTGTGGACGTCCAGCTCCGTGAAGAACGTGTTGCACCAGGTCTCGCCACCCTGCCTGGGGACGGTCAGGGGCGAGTCGGTCGGGCGCACGACCCACAGCAGACGCCGGAAGCGGCCGAGGTCCTTGCCGTCGGGGGCGGCGATCCGCACGGCCTGCGGGCGGTTGCCCCACTGCTCGCCCGTGCGGTTGGGGCGGCTGTCCACCTCGGCCAGCCGGGTCCAGGCGGCGGGGTCGGCCGGGTCGGGGGCGTCGACCGCGCTGCCGTAAAGCGTATAGACCTGAGGCGTGCGCGCGCCGTGGTCCACGTTCCACTCGTGCCACGAGTAACTGCCGACCTGGCGGATGGCCAGCACCTGGCCGAGGTCGAGGACGAACGAGCCGCCCGTGCGGCAGGCGTTGTCGAAGAAGACCGCCTGGGATGGGTCGCCGCCGGTGGCGCTGACCACGCCGTCGGTCAGCCCCGCGGCCGGTGCCCCATCGCGATGCAGGGCTCCGGCGACGACGTGCACCGTCGCGCCCTGCGCCGCGTCGGACCGCGACGGCCCGGCCAGCGTGGGGAAGCGCCATTGCCCGTCGCGCAACTCGCCATACTCGGCGGTCACCGTCGCGGGCGTTTCCGCATGGCACACGCAGGCTCCCGTCAGGATCAGGCCGGCCAGACCGGCCGCGGCATTGTGTTTCATGGTGCTCCTCGTGCTTGCGGGCAAGCGGCGGACGACTCCGCCGCTTCGCCACGCACGCCCCGCAGCGTAGCAGGCGGCACCGTCAGCGCGCCACGTCGATCTTGCCCGCTGGCGCGTGATCCCGTCTACATGAGTCCCTGCTGCTCCAGGACCGCTTCCACAATCGCCCGCGCGTGCTTGCCCATCACGTCCGGCCCTTTGGCGATACAGGCGAAGGCGCACTTCCTCCCGCTGCTTTCCACGTAGCCAACGAACCAGCCGATGTTGCCTTTCCCTGCCTCACCGTGGCCGGTTCCGGTCTTGCCATAGAGGACCCCGTGAGCCGTCTTCCTGACGGTCATGATTTCCTTGAGCACGGCCTGGGCTTTGGCGGAAGCCGGAACCTGCCCCAGCGCAAGCGCACGCATCAAGCCGGCCTGTTCGTCAGGCGCGATTAGGAGTGTCCGCCGTCCCGGTTCGGGGAGCCAGAAGACGTCGACGCCCGCGGACAGGTTCCGGTCGCCATAGCCGATCCTGTCCACCCATGACTGCATCCGCAGCGCCCCGATGTTCCGGGCCAGCTTCTGGAACGCCGGCACACAGGAGACCCGGAACGCCTCCCGCAAGGTCAGGTCCTTGTTCCATTCGGGAATGAAACGGGTCTCTCCATCCCATGGGTAGAAGGCTTCATCCGAAGCGGAAAGGCGCCCGCATTCCAGGCCGAGAAGGGTGTTCCAGATCTTGAACGTGGAACAGGGCGGGTACTGCTCCGCACAGGCCCCGGGCTGGAAGCGGTTGGTGACGCCGGCCAGGCAATCGATGAAGACAAGCGCCCCGTCCCGCCCCGCAAATGCCGCTCGCACCGACTGCTCCGGGAGTGCCACGGCGTTGGACTGCCCCATGGCTGGCGCCGCCAGCAGTCCTGTCAATGCCAGAACACAGATCGTCTTCATGGGTTCACGTTCGTTGTCATCTGTTTCACCCAAGTCAGCGGGCAAGCCGTTGGTCCATCCGCGGTCTTCGCGGGCTCATCCCGTTCACGACGGCTCGTGGGGCCGCTCGCCTTCCCTTCGTGCAGCAAGCACGGCTTGTGGAAACGCCTGGAGGGCGGCTGGTCCCCGCCGCCGCAGACCATGCAGGAAGGCAGGTTGCCATGGAGCCGGCGGTCCCCGCCGGTCGCCGTTGCGGACGGCCGGCACACCGATCCTACTTCCACGCCCATGCCGTCAGTTTGTACGGCTCCGGATCCCTCCATGCCTGCCACCAAACGACGGCTTCCGCCTCTTTCTCCGCGCCGTTCAGCTTCACCTTCAGCTTGAGCCGGTAGTTCAGGCCCGCCACGACCTGTGCCTGCGCGCTGACAATCGCGACCAGTTGCAGTTTCGCGGGCTGCGCATTCTTCTGCTCCCGCAGCGCCTTCTCCTCCGCCCTGACCGCGAAGGCTGCCGCCGCAACCACCTCCGTGTTCGTTGCCGATGCCTCGGCATACCCGCCGGCCCTGATTTGCTGCGCCGGGCAGTCGTGGGCACACACCGTGGCGAACACGGCAAGCCCCATGACGCAGACGGGGACATGGATCGTCTTCACGTGTCTCTCCTTTCGCAGCCTACGGCGTGGAGGTCCGCTTCTGACCGAGTGGGAACTTCATGGTCTCGATCGCGTGATGGCCGAGCGGCAGCTTGAGCGTGCGCCCACGGCTGTCGGCCGGTCCGGCGTCCTCCTCGATGATCGTGGCCTGGCGCGCGTCCTGCACCGGCTGGAACCACTCGAGCGCGGCCCGGCTGTCGCGGCCCTCCATTTCCACCAGCCGCACGACGACGCTGTCGTCGTCCTCGGCCTTCTTCACGGTACACACCGTTGCATTCGGCAGCGACAGCGCCAGGAACGCCTGCGCGGCCGGCAGCTGTGCGCCCGGGGCCGCGGGCGCGCCGGTCACGGCCTCGAGCGGATGGTTGGCGGCAACGCCGGGCCGCCAGCCTTTCGTCCAGTCGCCCTTGTGCGAGGTGAGCGAGAAGCGGTAGCGGTGGTCGCCCGCCTGGGGATACCAGTTGCCCTCGCCGTTGCAGCTCTTGCGCGAGGCCAGCAGCACCGGCTGGAGCATGACCCGCGCGGGGGCGTTGGTCGTGGGATCCTGCCAGTCGAAGACGGAGACATCGCTGCTCAGCGTGAGCCCGCCTTCTGCGTCGCTGGCGTCCACGAAGTTCTGCAGCTCGCGCGGGCGGATGGCGGAGCACGGCTCGTGGTAGTTCAGGCTCCCGTAGGCGTGCCCGCCAGTCGTCGGCACTTCGTCGCGGCCGATCTGCACGACGCCCATGGGCACTTCGTAGGTGACGGCCGGCGCGGTCAGCGCCAGCGGGAGCGCCAGGCGGAACTCGCGCCAGAGGGCGCCGTCGAAGTCGGCGAGATCCACTTCGCAGTCCACGCGCTTCACGCCGTTCCAGACCGCGACGCGCTGCCGTACCGTCGTGTTGCGCCACGGCAGCTCCAGCCCGTAGACCGTGCGCACCGGGCCGGCTTCGAGCAGCTTCCAGGCCGGCTGGCGGCGGGCGACGCGGTCGAAACTGTCGTCCATGACAGGCTGGGGCGCGGCGCCGAACTCGCCGGCGTCCGTGCCCGCGCCGCGGTTGTTCGGCGCGACCGACAACATCGTGAACACCTCGCCGCCGAGGAACCGGTCGGTTTGCAGCAGCTCGCGACCGAGCGCTTTGTCGTAGAGCCCGCGGATGCCGCCGGGGGCGAGCGTTACGCGGTAGAAGTCGTTCTCGCAGCCGTCGGCGCGCACGCCTGCCGGTCCCTGCGCCGGCTTGGCCGCCGCGTCGCGCGCGACGTAATACGTGCGGTAGCCCAGCGGCGGCACATCCGTGGCGACGAAGAGCAGCCTGGCGGCTCGGGGTTCGCAACGGGTGAACGCCTGCAGTTCGTAGATGCGCGCGGGGCCCGCGCCGGCCTGGGCGCCTTTCGTGATGTGGAGCCGCAGGCAGCGCACGGTCCGCGGGGCGAACGTGTGTACGGTCAGCGCGGCTGTATTGCCGGCCACGGGCGGGACCAGGTCGGTCCACGGTCCCTCCGCGGCCGCCGCGCCCTGCACCTGGAAGTCGGCGGTGTTGGCCCGCGTCTCCTCCTGGAAGGCCCCCATGCAGCCCTCGTGGCGGATCACCACGCGGTGGATCGTGCGCGGCTGGCCGAAGTCCACGGTCAGCACGTGCGGTCCGGCGCCGGCGGCGGAGTTCCACTTCTCTGACTTGCCGAGGGCCGGGTCGGTGTCCCGCACGGCCCAGCAGCCGTCAATGGCCTTCTCCGCGCCGTAGTCAGGGCCGAAAACCGAACTGGACGTCGCTTGCGCGCCCATGGCCGCGGCCGCCACGTTGACCTCGGTCGGCACGCCCAGGGTCGAGAGCTGCGAGGGAACCGCGCGGCCGTCGGCGTCGGTCACGCGCAGCGGTCCGGCGAGACCGGCCGGCACCTCCCAGGTGACAGGGTCGGAGCGCGTCCAGGCGAGCGTGTTGAAGACGGTGACGGGCGTGCCGCGCCCGGGGTCGGTCCGGATCTTTGCGGCGATCGCGCCGAGGGCCTTGTCCAGCAGCGCGCGGCCGGTGTCGCGGGCGTTCGCGACCTTGCGGTGGAAGACCTCGTCGGTGATGTGCCCGTTCTTGCCACCGATGCCGTGGTCAATGTAGATTTCGTCCATCCAGGCCTGCTCCAGGGCCTTTGCGGGGTAGGTCTTGAAGCTGCCGTCGAGCGCGCAGGCGACCGTGCTGAACGTTTCCGCCGCGGGGAGCAGGCGGGCCGCCTCGCGGCGCGCGGACGTGGTCCAGTGGTGCGTGGGGCCGTGGATGTAAAGCCACACGTCCGGCCGCTCGCCCGTGACCGTGTCGAAGCGGGCCTGGCCGGCGCTGAGCCGGTCGAAGAACCCGGCGATGGAGCCGTACGACATGACGGGCGGGCGCGGCGCATCGGCCGCGTTGGTTTGCGCGTTCCAGGCCGCGATCAGCGGGCGGAAGTCCATGGGGCGGGAGAAGTCCATCGAGTTGATCAGGCAGTAGGCCGGCGGAATGCCGCGCTTCTGGTAGTAGGCGCCCTGTTCGTCAAGCTTCGCGCGGATGCCGTCCACGCCCGCCGCCGGCGGGCGATGCAGGAGGGCCATGGGGTTGCCGTAGTGCCCGGGCGTGTAGGCGAGGATGCCCGTGCCGTCCGGGCTGAGCCAGCGGTAGAAGCCCTCGTGGTAGCGGCTGATGAACATGTACGGAATGCCCGCCTTGGCCAGGATCTGCTGCATCTGCAGGGCGCGGCCCGGCACGTCGGGGTTGAAGGCGACGCGCGCGTCGCAGCCGGGCAGGTTCTTGCGGATCCAGCGCCGGCCGTAGTAGGCCTGCCGCACCAGTTCCTCGCCGGACAGGTACGACTCGTAGGGCTGGTTGTAGGTGGCGCCGAACTCCAGGCGGCCCGCCTTCATGAGGCGGACGATCTCGTCGCGCCGTTCCGGGTGCGCCTCGAGAAACTCCATGAGGTGCAGGGTGCACTCCATCGCGAAACAGTACGTCGGGTCTTTAGCCATCATCTCCAGGGCCGGCAGGATGTTCTGTTCGATGCGGAAGCGGCGGCAGAAGTCGGGCGTGTCCATCCAGGCCGTGTCCTGGTGGCTCGA
>CAYOBW010000047.1:25243-32987 GCA_964402115.1 uncultured Victivallales bacterium | reverse complement strand
CCCCTGAAACGATTCTCAAGTCCAGCGTGCGCGAACTAGCCGCGCGTCTGACATCTGGGGGCCGGCAATACTCGCGCGCAAACCGGGATTGAAACGCAAGGCACAGAGGAGTAGCTTCCCATGTACGTGCTGACAGGGAAACGCGGCGTTTACACGCGCAAGAAAGGCTTGGACCGCGAGACCCGCAAAGCCCTCCTGCTGAAGCACATCGAGGATAATCGGGTTGACGGCAGCAAACTCGATGATATGTCATGAGTTCGGAAACGACAAACAAGTCAGACCTTAGCGAACGTGACATCTGCACGAAGTTCGTCACGCCCGCCCTCGTTGCCTCAGGCTGGGACCTGCAATCTCAAATCCGCGAGGAAGTGACCTTCACGGCCGGCCGTGTCATTGTCCGCGGCTCACAGGTCACACGCGGGGAAGCCCGTCGCGCTGATCACGTGCTCTACTACAAGCCCGGAATGCCTTTGGCGGTCATCGAGGACAAAGACAACAGCCATTCCGTGGGTGCCGGCATGCAGCAAGCCCTGGCCGGGGCCGAGGCCCTCGACGCGCCTTTTGCCTACAGCACAAATGGTGATGCTTTTCTCGAACATGACCGCACCCGCCGCGAAGGCGTTGTAGAGCGGGAAATTGCGCTGACAGCCTTCCCGTCACCGGCCGAACTCTGGCAGCGTTACTGCACCGCCAAGAACCTGAAACCTGCCGAGCAGGCTGTCGTCACCCAGGACTATCACGCCGACGCGTCCGGCAAAGCCCCGCGCTATTACCAGCAGATCGCCATCAACCGAACCATGGTGGCCATCGCCAAAGGGCAGGACCGCATTCTCCTCGTCATGGCCACCGGCACCGGCAAGACCTACACCGCCTTCCAGATCATCTGGCGACTCTGGCGGGCCCGCGCCAGGAAACGCATTCTCTTCCTTGCCGACCGGAACATCCTGGTGGACCAGACGCGGATCAACGACTTCAAGCCTTTCGAGTCCGCCATGACCAAGATCACCAACCGACAGGTGGACAAGTCCTATGAGATCTACCTGGCGCTGTATCAAGCGGTGACGGGCACCGAGGAAGATAGGAACATCTACAAGCAGTTTTCCCGGGATTTCTTCGACCTCATCATCGTGGATGAATGTCACCGCGGCAGCGCCGCCGCCGATTCCGCCTGGCGAGAGGTTCTTGACTACTTCAGCTCCGCCACCCAGATCGGCATGACCGCTACCCCGAAGGAAACCTGTGACATCTCCAACAGTGACTACTTTGGCGACGCCATCTACACCTATTCCCTACGCCAGGGCATCGAAGACGGCTTTCTCGCCCCCTACAAGGTTGTCCGCATCGACATCGACAAAGACCTTCAGGGCTGGCGTCCTTCCGCCGGCAAGCGGGACAAGCACGGCCGCCTGGTCGAAGACCGCATCTACAACCAACGCGACTTTGACCGCACCCTCATCCTGGAGAAGCGCACCGAGTTGGTGGCGCGCAAGGTGACGGAATTTCTCAGGCTTACCGACCGCTTCGACAAGGCGATCGTCTTTTGCGAGGACATTGACCACGCGGAACGGATGCGCAAGGCTCTGGTCAACGAGAATGCGGACCTCGCCGCGGTGAACGCCAAGTACATCATGCGCATTACCGGCGACGATAACGAGGGGAAGATGGAACTCGACAATTTCATCGACCCGGAAAGCCGCTTCCCCGTCGTCGTCACCACATCCCGGCTCCTCTCCACCGGCGTGGACGCCCAGACCTGCAAGCTCATCGTCCTGGATCAGCGCATCGAGTCCATGACGCTGTTCAAGCAGATCATTGGCCGTGGCACGCGCATCCGTGAGGAGTACGACAAGTTCTTCTTCACCATCATGGACTTCAAGAAGGCTACGGAACTCTTTGCTGACCCGAAATTCGATGGAGATCCGGTGCGAGTCTACGAGCCGAAGGGCGACGAGCCGCCGGTTCCGCCTGACGATGAAGACACCGGAACTGGCGGAACTCCGGACGAACTATCCGGCGGCGGTGAGCTCGTGGACGGCCCGCCGGCAGAGCCCGGCAAGAAACGGGTCAAGTACGTGATAGACGATGTTCCCGTCTCCATCGTTGCCGAACGCGTCCAATACTACGGCTCTGACGGAAGACTCATCACAGAATCCATCCGCGATTACACCCGCAAGTCCGTCCTGCGACAGTACCGATCGCTTGACGTGTTCTTACGTGCGTGGTCACAGGCCGACCAGAAATCCGCGATCCTTGCGGAACTGGAGCAACGCGGTGTCCTGCTGGATGCTCTTTCCGAGGAAGTCGGCAGGGGACTCGATCCGTTTGATCTGATCTGTCATATCGCGTGGGGACAGCCGCCCAAGACTCGCAAGGAACGCGCCGACAATGTCCGTAAACGCGACTACTTCGCCAAGTACAGCGCAACCGCGCGCGAAGCGCTAAACGCCCTGCTGGACAAATACGCCGACGAGGGCATAGTGCCCATCGAGGACTTCACGGTTCTGAACGTGCAGCCTATCAGTGAAATCGGAACCCCGCTGGAGATCATTGAAGCCTTCGGCGGACGCGAACAGTACTTGCAGGCCATACGGGAACTTGAACAGCAACTCTACGCAGCTTAACGTGTCCTTCGTGCTCTTCGTGTCCTTCGTGGTGCGCTCCCCCAAAAGTCACCACGAAGAGCACGAAGGAAAGGTGAAAGGGACCCATGTCTATCACAACCCTGGTTAAGATCATCCAGGATATCATGCGCAAGGATGTCGGCGTGGACGGCGACGCCCAGCGCATCAGTCAGATGGTCTGGATGATGTTTCTCAAGATCTTCGATGATCGCGAGCGCGAATGGGAACTGCGCAACCCGCAGTACAAGTCCCCGATCCCCAGCCGCTTCCGCTGGCGCAATTGGGCTGCCAACCCGGAAGGGATGACCGGCGAGGAGTTGATCGACTTCGTGAACAACGAGATGTTCCCGAAGCTCAAGACCCTCGCTGTCACCGCCGGCGCGGACAAACGCGCCATCGTGGTCGGCTCGATCTTCGAGGACGGCTACAACTACATGAAGTCCGGCACCCTCCTTCGCCAGGTCGCCAACAAGATCCAGGAGGACATAGACTTCAATTCCTCGTCCCAGCGCCATCTCCTGGGCGATATCTACGAGAAGATTCTCCGCGACCTCCAGTCCGCCGGCAACGCCGGCGAGTACTACACGCCCCGCGCGGTCACGCAGTTCATGGTCGAGATGGTCAATTCGCAACTCGATGAAATCGTGCTGGACCCCGCCTGCGGCACCGGTGGCTTCCTCACGTGCACCATTGAACACAAGCGCAGGCAGGTCAAAACGCCCGATCAGGAACGCATCCTGCAAGCATCCCTGCGCGGCGTCGAGAAGAAGCCGCTTCCTCACATGCTTGCCAGCACCAACATGCTCCTGCATGGCATAGACGATCCGTCGTTTCTCCAGCGCGGCAATCTCCTCGCGCGTCCGCTCCGTGACTACGGCCCGAAGGATGCCGTCCACTGCATCGTAACCAATCCGCCCTTCGGCGGCATGGAGGAGGACGGCGTGGAAGACAATTTCCCGCAGCCCTTCCGCACGCGCGAGACCGCGGACCTGTTCCTCTCCCTCATCGTCAAACTGCTCCGCCCCGGCGGGCGCGCCGGCATTGTGTTGCCGGACGGCTCCCTGTTCGGCGAGGGAGTCAAGACGCGCATCAAGGAGAACCTGCTGCTGGAGTGCAACCTGCACACGGTCATCCGCCTGCCCAACGGCGTGTTCAGTCCCTACACCGGCATCAAGACCAACCTCCTTTTCTTCACCAAAGGCGAGCCGACAAAGACGGTGTGGTACTACGACCACCCATACCCGCCGGGCGTAAAGAGTTACAACAAGACACGGCCCATCGCCGTCGAGGAGTTCAAGACTGAGAAGGACTGGTGGTGCAAGGACACCGCCGCCGGCCGTGCCCGCCGCAAGGAAACGCCCCTCGCCTGGCAGGTAACCCTCGACGAGATCAAAGCCCGCAACTACAACCTCGATATCAAGAACCCCAACGCCGAAGCCGCCAAGCACGGCGATCCCGACGAACTCCTCGCCGATTACAGAAAACTGCTGATCGAGGTCGCCGCCGCGCGCGATGCCCTGAGGGACGAACTGGCCAAGGCGCTGGAGAGTACCCGATGACGCGTTACCGCATCTTCATCAGCAGCGTTCAGAAGGAGCTGACCGAAGAACGGCAGGCGCTGAAGGATTACATCGAGGGAGATGCCCTTCTGCGCCGTTTCTTCGACGTGTTCCTGTTTGAAAGGCTGCCGGCCTCGGATCGCCGTGCGGACGATGTCTATCTCGACGAGGTGGACCGATGCGACGTCTACCTGGGCCTGTTCGGCAAGGAATACGGCTACGAGGACGTATCCGGCCAGTCGCCCACAGAGCGCGAGTTTGAGCGTGCCACCCAACAGGGCAAGACGCGGCTGATCTACGTTAAAGGCACGGACGACAAGGGGCGGCATCCGAAAATGGCGGCGCTGATTCGAAAAGCCGGCGATCAACTGATCCGGCGGCGGTTCGGGGACATTGCCGATCTCAAGTCCGCCGTTTACGCCAGCCTGGTGGATGAATTGGCCAGGCACGGGGTGGTATCGGAAAAGCCGTTCGATGAACGGCCCTGCGATGGCGCGAGTCTTGCCGATCTGGACGCCGACGCGGTTGCATCGTTCGTCCACCTGGCCAGAGCCAAACGGGATTTTCCCCTGGCCGAAGACACGCCCGTGCAGGATGTTCTGATCCATCTGGGACTCTTGCGCGATGGCACGCCCTTGAATGCCGCCATACTGTTGTTCGGTCGGACGCCCCAGCGGTTTATTCCGTGCGCCGAAGTCCGTTGCATGCACTTCCACGGCACGGAAATCATGCGTCCCGCCCCGTTCTACCGAATCTTCAAAGGCGCGCTCTTCTCGCAGGTGGAAGCCGCCGCGAATTTCGTTCTGTCGGTCACGAACCTCAGTGTCGGAACACGCGCCCTGGGGCCGCAGGCGCCCGTGAGGCCGGAGATTCCGCCCGATGTCGTTCGCGAGGCCGTCGTCAACGCCTTGGCGCACCGGGATTACACCAGCCAGGCCGCCGTCCAGGTGGCCGTGTTTGCGGACAGGGTCGAGATATGGAATCCCGGCGAATTGCTGCCGCCGCTCACGCCGGACAGTCTTCGCGTTCCGCACCGCTCAATCACCCGGAACCATCGGGTGTGCGAAGCCTTGTTTCTGGCCGGCTACATCGAGAAGTACGGTACCGGCACGCTGATGATGATCCGGGAGAGCGTGGATCATGCCCTGCCGGAACCGGTGTTCAAGCAGTCCGGAGGCGAGTTTGTTGCCACCATCGGCAGGGACTGGCTGACGGAGGAGGTGATGAGCAAACTGGGGTTGAATGAGCGGCAAAGCCGAGCAGTGGTCGTGATCAAGAGGGATGGCAAGATCACCAACGCCATATACCAGCGGGTTGCGAACGTCAGTCGGCCGACAGCCATAAGGGATCTGGCGGACTTGGTAGCCAAGAGCGTCTTCACCCGGCACGGTATGGGGAGGAACGCCAGTTATGTTCTGGTGGGGAAACGACTCACGAACGACTCAAATGACTCGCAACGGCACTTGCCGAGAAACGACTCAGAAACGACTCAAATGACTCACATGCACATACGGGGAACCCGTCACAAACCCGTCAAACCCGTCAAACAAGGAGGCACAAAAGGGACACCGAAGACGGTTCCGTCTAAGCATACAGGCAACATCGCAACGCCACAACGTAAGCGCAACACGTTGTCGGGCAATGCATTACAACGACACCCTTCCGGGAGAAAGACCGGACGGTTTGGGACCAGGTCCAGAGAAAAACGGAATCCTGCCACCTCGCAAGCCGATGAGCAAGTGGTTGAGCAAGTCGCCGGCATGCTGGCCGCCTGCCAGGAACGAGCGATCTCGAAGACGGAACTGCTCGGCGCCGTTCATCTTGCCAACGCCTACCTCAACTACCGGCGGCATGTGGCGCCGTTGCTGGAGGCCGGCCTGATCGAAATGACCGTCCCCGACAAACCCACTAACCGCCTCCAGAAGTACCGGCTGACTGACAAGGGCCGTGCCTGGCTCCGAAAGGCCCGGCCATGAACTCCCCCTTCGTGTCCTTCGTGCTCTTCGCGGTGAAATCCCGATGAACTCCGCCACCCTGCTCGACAACTTCGACCTCCTCGCCGAAGCCCCCGGCGGCGTGCCCAAACTGCGCGAGCTGATCCTGCAGTTGGCGGTGCGGGGAACTCTCGTGCCGCAGGAGAAGGGGAGCGGGAAGGGGAAGATTCACCACGAAGAACACGAAGAGCACGAAGGTAGAAGTGAGAAAGATGGCCGTCGGCAAGTCAGCCTGCGTAATGTCGCCACACGCATTCATTACGGATACACCGCATCTGCAAACCCATCCATTACCGCGGTGCGGTTACTCAGAATCACGGACATTCAAGACAACCATGTGAATTGGGATTCGGTGCCAGGCTGCGAGATTGAAGACAAAGACGTGCCGAAGTACGAACTCCATCCCGGGGATATTCTCATCGCCAGAACGGGTGGCACCATCGGCAAGACCTACCTGATCTCAGAGACGCCCGTTCGTGCAGTTTTTGCGTCATATTTGATCCGCGTTGTCCCATCCAACCGCACATTTCCTCGGTTTCTCAAGCTGTTCCTTGAGTCTCCTGATTACTGGGAGCAACTACGATTGAAATCCGCTGGAACGGGTCAGCCGAACGTCAACGGACAGGCACTCGGCTCGCTGGAGTTGGACTTGCCCCCTCTCCCCGAGCAGAAGCGGATTGTGGCGAGGGTGGACGAGTTGATGAATCGGTGTGACGAACTGGAGTCGCGGCAGAAGGAACGCAACGCACGCCACACGGTTCTGGTCTCCTCCTGCCTGCATGCTCTGACTGCCCCCACTTCATCCCTCAGCCTTCACCCTTCATCCTTCTCCACCATCCTTCAGCCCTCATCCTTCAACCTTCTGGCAACCACCCCCGCCTCCGTCGCCGAACTCCGCAAAACGATCCTCCAACTCGCCGTCCAAGGCCGCCTCGTGCCGCAAGATGAGAAGGACGAGGCGGCAGAGACTCTGATGGAACGCGTGTCCAAAGAGAGGAAAGACAATGCCAACGCGACGCGTGGCACTGTGCCAGTCGGTCTCCCAGCGGTGCAGCCTGATGAAGAGCCCTATGACCTCCCGGCGGGGTGGCAATGGGTACGCCTTGGCAGTTGTGTGCACTACAGTGATGCCGGATGTAGTCCGCACTGCGAGCGGCGGCCTCGAATTCAGGATGAGTGGGGAGTCTTGAAGGTCAGCGCCGTCACATGGGGCCAATTCAACCCTGCTGAGAACAAGGCCCTGCCTGCCACATTGGCTGTCAGGGAGGAATGCGAGGTGAAGGATGGAGACTTCCTGATAACGAGGGCGAACACCGCTGATCTTGTGGCTCGAAGCGTGGTTGTCCGCAATCCTCCCCCGCGCCTCCTGCTGAGCGACAAGATCGTTCGTCTGGCCATTGTTGATTGTCTGGACCGCGACTTCTTGAATCTCGCAAATAACTCCGACGCCAGCCGATCCTACTACGCACGACACGCGTCTGGAACGAGCAGTTCCATGCGGAACGTGACAAGAGATTGTATCCATGCTCTGCCCGTGCCTCTCCCCCCTCTCGCCGAGCAGAAGCGGATC
>CAYOBW010000047.1:13593-25233 GCA_964402115.1 uncultured Victivallales bacterium | reverse complement strand
ATAGCCCTGTGCGACGCGCTAAATGCCAGATTGACCCAATCCCGCGCCGACGCCGACACCCTCGCCGCAGCGGTGGTGCATCATGTCTGCAACGGCGGGCGGAGCGGGTTCGACGCAGTCGACCGCAAGGCGCTCCCATGACGTTCAAGCCACAGATGCCGCACCTTCCGCCGACAAGCCCAGAGGAGTTCGAGATGCTCTGCTTGGACTTGTGGATGAAGGTATGGGATGACCCACACGCCCAGCGCGTGGGGCGAAACGGGCAGTCTCAGAACGGGGTGGATATTGTCGGCCAACCGCATGGCACCTCAGAGGTCGTCGGTGTTCAGTGCAAGTGCAAGGAACTCCTCACCGGCCAACAGGTGGCAAAAGCGGAACTGCTCAAGGAGATCGAGAAGGCCAAGGCGTTCAGCCCGAAGCTGACAACATTCATATTGGCTACCACGGCGCAAAGACATGAGCCGATTCAGCGTCTTGCCCTTGAACTCACACAGCAGCACCGAAAGAGTGAGCTGTTTGAAGTCCACGTCTATGCTTGGCAAGATATCGTGGAGCGCTTGATCGCCTTAAGGCCGCCACTGGCTCGACAGATGTACGACGACTTGGCGGATGATCCAGCGTTGCGTCAGATCGAAAGAAAGTTGGATCTACTCTTACTGTCAACCTTGGAGGGTGGTGCATCGGAGGGCGGCAGCAGTTCCGCCGGGATGGCATTTCGGGAGAGCCTTGTCGGGGCGGTGTCGCCTAACAAGGATCGCCTCCTTCCGCGAACTCAATGGAGAGGGTCACGCGGTGGAGATCCCGCTAGGAATGATGACAGGCAACGCTCATCCAAGGCAGGGGGGGATCTTCCTGCAGACACGATTGAGTCAATCGGCAGTGGCTCGATCATCGAAGAGACGCTCCCTGTTGGTCCGGCCGGCGCAGGGGCTTTTCTGCTCGTCGTTTCTTGCCTACGTTCCGAGTTGGCGAGATGGAACCACGATCACGCGGCGGAACTGGCGCGTGTTCTGGAAACGGCACTCGCGTCAGGCGTGTCGATTGATCGACTCGTCATTCCGAGCATACTGGCGCTGATCGTGCGAGTTCGACTGAACCAGGCGGAAACAGGCTCTGATCATGGCAACCTTGAAAGCGTGGCACCTCTGCTTGTGCAGGCGGAGAAGATGGCGGAGGGTGACGCCGACCGGCTCGCCGAACTCGCGGCGCTCAAGGCGTCTCTTGAGAACCTTCAGAATGGTCCTGCCGCGGCGCTGGCTCTACTCAAAGGCCGCGCCGACGCCTACGCCATCCGCACCCGTACCGCCCTCTTGCTGAACCAGCAGGAGTTCGCAGAGGCCATGGGCGTTGTCGAGGGGGTGGAACCGCACGAATGGTGGTGCGATGTGGCCGTCAAGGCGTATGCGCTGAACGACCAGGTCGAGAGAGCCCAGTCGCTTGTCCGTTGGGCGGCCGGGTTGTCGGACCGCAGCCGGTATCCGCAGTGCGTTGTCCGGCTGGGCGAGGGGCTGATGGCGCGGGCGCTGGCGGGACATGACAAGGGAGTCAACATATTGCCGCAGGACATCAGGCCGTATGAGCGCGACAGACTCGAAGTCGTCGCCGACACACTGCGGCCGGTTCTCCAGACCATCCATACCGCCGGCAAACCGACTTCCGGTCTCGACATGGTCGCCCTGCAAATCGCGTGGCAGGCGAATCATCTGCTCCAGCGGCGGGAAGTCGCGGCCGAGTTGCTGGGGCTGATGAACGTATGGACACCGGTTCCCATAGGTGTGGGCCAAGGCGTGGTCCTTGGTTACATCGAAGCACCGCCAGACCTTCCTGACCGCCTCCGCAAGGATCATCCCGGCGATCTCGACGCGGTGATGCTGGCCGCCGTCATCGAGGCGGGTTCCCTTGGCAGGTACGCGGACGCGTTCGTGAAGGCGAAGGAACTGGTGCCGCTGGCGGACAGCAACGAGAAGAAAGAGGAACTCTTCAAGCTCTTCCATACCATCTGGCAGAGCATCGAGGGCCCCGCCGTCGCGGAATGCGAGGCCATTGCCGGCCCTTTGGTCGCACATAATCCCCGGCTTCACGCAATCTTCGCGGCCGGGATCGCCCTGCGCCGTGGCGACGCCGACGGTGCCATCGCCATTCTCGACGGGCAGGAGGCGGAGGAGGATCCTTTCTGGCTGCAGTATCGGGCCAACTCGTGCCTGCAGAAGCGGCAGTTGGCAGAGGCGGTGGACTTCCTGCTTTCGGCGGCGAAGATCACCGGGCATGCCGACCTGTTGCACAAGACGGGCGATGTCGCCTTCCAGGCCAAGCGATACGATGTGGCCGTGTGGTGCTACGAGCGCCTCGCGGAAATCCAGCCGCGCAACCTTCCTGTGCGCAACAATCTTGCGCACATCTACTCGTTCGTCCTGCACGATCTAGCGAAAGCGGCGGAGCAGTTCCGGGCGCTGCGTGCGGCCGAGCCCGACAACGCAATGCACGCATTCAACCTGGCTGTTTGCTTGACACAGATGTTCAGGCATGAGGAGGCGCTGGTCCTTTATCATCAGTTGTGCAGCCAGGACTCTCCGCTGATCCAGGCGGTCCTGGGTCGTGCCCAACTGCAGCACGGTATGGGCCGTCCGGATGCCGCGCTGGCGTCGCTGGTTCCGTTCCGGGAACGCTTCTGGCACGTTCCGGATTTCCTGATGCTGTTCATGACCGTTGCCCATGCCGCCGGCAATGATGCGGCAGCCGATGAAGCCCTGATGGGACTGGAGCAGGCACGCGTGCAGGGAGCGGTTAAACCGGAAACGTTCCGCCAGATTCATGAAGATGAGGGACTGGAACTGCTGAAGCAATCCATCACGCGGACACAGGCCCGTAATGAGCGTCTACACACCGGGATGCTCAAGGGTCGCATGCCGTGGGTGTGGGCGGAGCAGGTGTCCCAAAACGCCATCTACTGGGGCTGGCGGATACGAACTCAGGAGATGGGTTGGATCGACGACGAACCGACAAACCGGGCGAGGTTCAGCCTCTACTCGACGAACGGGTTCCACCCGCGCCAGACGGAAGAGGGCCGGCGCACGTTGTTGCCTCTGGCGTGGCCATCGCCCGGCACGAAGGTCGTGGCGGATCTCTCGGCTCTCATCACGCTGCACCGGCTTGGGCTCCTGGATGCGGCTGCGGCATACTTCGGTGAGGTGCTGGTGCCGGCTGGCTACCTGCCGACCGTGCTGGAGGACAGCCGGCGGATGGTCTTTCACCAGCGTTCGCAGCAGCAGAGCGCGGAGCAGATTGCGAAGCTGGTCAACTCAGGGCGCATCGTGGTGCTGGCCGAGGGCACGGACCCGGCGGCCGCGATGGCAATTGCAGACGAATACGCCGATTCGGCCGTGCACCGGTATCGGTTGCGGGACTTGATCGGCCCGGTTCATCAAGTTGGCCTCATCAGCGACACCGATTTCGCCGGGATCTCCCGCCTCTGCGTGAAGCTGTCGGCGGTGGACGAGCAGCAGCCGGCGCTGGGGCAGTTCCAGGACGTGATGGTGGACCTGACCACGCTGGAGACGGTGGCAAATGCCGGTCTCCTGAACACGGTGGCCGGATTCTACCGGCTTCGCATCACCGCCGGGGCGCACCGGGAGGTGATTCAACGCCTGGATGCGGTTGCCTACCAGGAGGAGACACGCCAGTGGCACATGGACCTGTGGACACGCCTGCGCGGCGACCCGCGCTTCAAGTTCGTGGCACACACCGTGCCCGAGGAAATGCGTCATAGCGACGGCGCTGCCAAGGACTACCTGCCGTTTCTCGCCTGCTTCGTTGCCAGAGAGACAAGACTCCCCCTCCTTGCCGACGACCGCGTCTGCCAGGCTTTCGCCCTGAACGACGTCCCGGACGCGCCGTCCGCCGCTTTCGGTTCGGATGTCGTCGCGTTGGCGCTCCTGGCTGCCGGCAAGCTTGACGTCGACAAAGCTGCGGCGGCCAGCCGGCAACTCATGCAGTGGCGCTATCGCTTCATGGTGCCTTCGCCGGAAATCCTTAAGACGCTGTCGGATCAGTATCGAGGGACCGTGCCTGGGATCGCGCTGCAAGAGGTTGCAGAGTATGTGCACGATTGCATGCGCGACCCTGGGCTTTTCGGCGGTCGGGAGAAGACCGAATTGGGCGAATCCATGGCCGGACGTCTCTACATGGCGTGGGGCGCTGTCGTGCCCGAGTTCCTGACCCTCGTTTGGCAAGACGATACGTTCTCGCCCGAGGCTGCCACGCGATTGACGCAGTGGAGTATCCGGGAACTCCTGCCTTCCTGTCCGCGCGTCATTGACGGGCGCACGAGGGTGCGGATGGGATCGCTGACCCCCCGGCTCGTCCTCTCGCGGACGCTTGTCGCGCTTAGCGCGCTTCCGGGAAACCCTCGTCTCGCCGATGCGATGCAGGCGATGAAAGAAGCGCTGGAGCTTACGACGGATGAATACCATCGAATCCTGACGGAAGTACTGCATGATACAGCCAGAACAACAGCCGAGTCCTGATGTTATGCGCCGGGTCTTTCTGGGCATGCTGATGCGGATGCGGAACTACGCCCTGCATCACTTCGATCGCATCGGTCCTCGCACCCAGATTGTGCTCCGGGATCTCGGCCTGTTTGAGGATCAGGGCGCTCCGATCGGTTCCGATGTCGATCTGAACGTCCTGCGCGACCCCAATCATCCGCGCCGCGAAGCGCTTCCGCCCGGTCCGCTGCTTCTCTACCTCACTGAGGATGAGAAGCCGAAGCGTACCGTCATTGACGTTACCGTTCTCCTGTACTCCGAAATGCCGGAAGTCAGGATCGCCGCCCTCACCCATTTCTCCCGGATGATCGGCGAAGGGGCACTGAAGGTGACTCCGAAGAGCTGGGAGATCTTCGAGAAGGGGAGGGCGGGGCTGGAGTCGGCCAACCCACATGAATGGCGTGCGGCGGCCGTCGCGCTGTGTGATGCGTTCAATGACGACATCTGGATCGCGTTGCAGGGGGCGCGCCAGAGTCTGGCAAGCGAGCCCGTCATCCAGGACAGCCTGAACGCGTATGCGCCGCGCGTGCTACACCCCGCGGTTTCCTCGCTCGATTCGATTGTCCTGGAGGTTCGGGATCCCCAGCACGAGCATACGCGGTTGACGGAGATCATCGCGTCGGTGGTGGGGGAAGCGAAGAGTCTGGCCGCCGCGTGCGCAGCATACCATCTGAGACTCGGTTTTCTGCCCTTTGCCCCGCCTTACGCCATGGCTGAGGTTGTTGCGCGCTGGATGGCAGTGCATGCCGACACTGACGCCTGGAAGGAGGTGTGGGACTGGACCAAGGCCGCATTCGGTCCAATTCCCCGCTATCATGCCTGCTCGGTGTTTGTGCTGCACCCGGAATGGGTGCCGGCCGGGGCGCTTCTGGAGTTGTGGCGGGAGATCCTTGGCGTGGCGCATGAACCGGGGAAGAGGGGGGATGACAACGTTGCACGGGAGCCGTGGGCCTTGCGTCGTGACCTCGCTCGCCACTTCGCCTACCATCTGGAGGCGCACCTGCCGGAGAATGACGGTGCTGGCATCGCTTGTTTCGCATGGTGGTTCGCCGAACAGGTGGCGGCGCTCTTCCCGGACGCGCCGCAATCGGCGCAGTTCTACCGCAAGCACTGGATCGCACCCGCGGCTGAGCGCTCCGCTTACATCTGGCTGGCCGCCAGTCCACGTATCGGACGGTCCTACCTCAGATACGTGACGACTGGCATTGCGTCGCCATGGGCCACGTCCCTGTTGGCCCTCATGGGCGCCACGCTGGATCAGTTGGCGCCACAGGAACAGGCGGTCGAGATACAGGTGCAATTCCACGAAGCGCTCGTGACGTGCCTGATCGGTGCCCTTCCCGTTGCCGTGGAAGCCGTGTCCGACCCGACATACGCGATGGAGTGCGCGTTGGGTCAGACAGCGCAGAAGTGGGCGGTGCATCAGTCGGACGCGCAGCGCGCCGCGTTGGAGCAAATCGCCGCGACAAGTCGCAAGCTGGGTTCGGTTGAGGCGTTGTGCGAGGCCCTCCGCAAGTTGCCGGAGACCGCGCTCCCCGACCAGATCGCCGTGGCCCTTGCCCTGAAGGCCAAGGCGCACACCGACCCGACGCTGGCTGCCGGGGTCTGGGTCGTTCTCGCGGACGCGGAATGGCGAAAACGGGTCTTTGACTCCGCGGAGGAACAGGTTGTCGGGCGCCTGATCGAGACACTGACCATTCTGCAAGTGGACAACCAGGGGCAATGGTTCTCCCTGCTGCCGCACTTCATAGCCGAGGTGTGCGAGAAGGCGGAGAACGACGAACGCCGCCGGCTCCTGTTCCTGTATGTCGTCCACACGTCGTTGGCCTCCGACACCGTCAGCGCTGTGCGCCGGTTGCTCCGCGGCACGCACAAGGCGAAGTTCGTTGACGTGGTCAAGGCGTATCGCCAAGGCGTGGAGAGCATGTGGTCCCACTACCCGCCGTGGGTACAAGGACGTATGCGCAGTCTCCTGGCCAATCTCCATGTTGTGTGAGGTGGGCCAAGTGATAGTCGCTACTGCCCGCGGACAGCTCCGCTCCCCGCCCCGCGCCCTCTTGCCGCCGCGTCACGGCCTCGTCAACGACTCGACATAGCGCACCAACAGCCAGAGGTCGTCCTTGCTGATGTCCTTCGTGCGCCCACGCTTCTGATCCCTCACAAACTGAACCGCCCCAGAAGCAGCCTAGGTCCCTCCCAAGTGAATCGTCACAAAATTGCCGCCCCCAGACACCGCCCAGAGGCCATTTACAGGGAGAATCTCACAAATCCGCGCCTTCCATAACCGCCGTTCTTAACTGAATACGCTTAGCCTCGGGCGCAGGCGCCTGCGCTGCGAGCGGAGGACATCAGAGGTGGCGACGGGCGAACTCACGCCCCGAACCGCTCTTGAGGTAGGCTTCGAAGGCCCGGGCCTTCTCCTGGGAGTTGAAGCGAATCACCGTCTCGACGCGCCACGGGCGGTACTTGGCGGTGTGCGGCACGCCGCCGGCGTTGTGCTTCTGCAAACGTGCCTGAAGGTCGGTGGTGCAGCCAGTATAGTGGCGCTGAGCGTCAGCTTCCGCGACGAGGATATACACGTAGTGGAATGGATCTGGCATGCCAAGCCGTCCTGTCACGCCGCAGCGCGGTCGCCCCAGGCGGAAGCCTCGCAGCGTGGTCGTCGCGGTGACCGTCCGCCTCCGCCCCGCGGTGCGGGGACTACGGCGGGACAGCCTCCGCTCTCGCCACGGGACGCCGTAGCCTCGGGCGCAGGCGCCTGCGCTGCGAGCGGAGGCTGGTGGAGGCGGGGGGAATCGAACCCCCGTCCGAAACGGCATCGCTACAGCATCTACGCGCGTATTCCGGTAATAGGTCTCGCCACGGCAACCGTCACCGGACAGATTATTGCCGCCGCCAGCGTCCACGAAGTGTTTTCGCCGCCAGGCCCGGTCGCTCGGCCCAATGGCTAACCTGCTGTCGTCGCCTCGACCCGCCTAGCAGATATCAGCGGCGAGACGTCGCGGAACTAAGCCGCGAGGGCCAACTCAGAGTCGGCTGTTAACTTGTTTCCCGGATATTTTACGAGGCCAACCGGGGTCCTCGGCGCGCCACTGCAGTTGCAGCCATCCCGTCGAAACCAGTCGCCCCCAGGGGATTGCCTGAACCCAGTCGCAAGGTAGAGTATCGGGCAGAACCCGGTCGTGCGCAAGAGGGAATGTGAGAGCGGGAAAGTGACAATCCGCATGGACACTTCGGCCGGTGCATGCTATTCAATGCCGCGTGCTGACGGATGCGCAGCAAACAGGAGGTATCGGGATGAAGGCTTTCGCGGTGGTGGCGGTGATCGCGGTGGTGACGGTGGCAGGGGCAGGTTGCCGGACGACAAGGCCCGCCGTGGCAGTCGCGGCCTGGGAACGGAATGTGGCGCAGGCGGTACCCGAGCTGGGCATGGGGAACTGGATCCTGGTGACCGACGCCGCGTTTCCCGCCCCCGCGGGACCCGGCGTCACGGTCCAGCTGACCGGCGCCACGCATGTTGACGTCCTGCGGCGGGTGGTGGAGTCGCTGGACGAGGTCCAGCACCTGCGGCCGACCATCTACGTCGAGAAGGAGATCCGCTATGTGCTGGAGCAGGACGTGCGCGGTGTGGACGCCTGTCGCCGGCAGATGGTCCAGGCGCTGAAGGGGCGCTCCCTGCGGTCGTTGTCCCAGGAAGAACTGCAGAAGAAGGTGGATGAAGCGGCGCGTTTCAACCGGGTGCTGGTGTTGAAATCGGACGTGCCTGTGCCCCACGCGGGGGTGTACTTCGAAGTGCAGGCCGCCTATTGGACGGCCGAGGCCGAAGCTGCCCTGCGTCAGCGCATGATCAACACGCCCGAGCCCGCCGCCGGCAAGTGACGCGCCGGGGGAGAGCAGGACGCATGCGACGCGTGCTGGTACTGGTCAATCCGAAATCGGGGGTGCCGCGTTCTTTCGCGCGCTTCCGTCGGGCCATGGACCGCTATTGGGATGTGCCGGGCAACGACGTCAGCTACCAGTTCTCCCAGACCAAGGAGGACGGTACCGCCAAGGCGCAGCGCGCCGTGGAGGCCGGGGTGGACACGATCCTGGTGTGCGGCGGGGACGGCACGGTCAGCACGGTCGGCCGCGTGCTGGTCGGCACGTCCGTCGAGCTGGGCGCGGTGCCGATGGGCAGCGGCAACGGCTTCGCGCGCCATTTCGGCACGCCTCTCGATATCGGTGACGCCGTGGCGGCCCTGGCTGCGGCGCCGGCCCAGAACGTCGACGTGGGCTACGTGGGCGAACTGCCCTTCCTGGTCACCTGCAGCATGGCGTGGGACGCGGCGATCGTCAGATCGTTCGAGAAGTGGCCCGTGCGCGGCATTCTGCCCTACATCTTCGCCGGGGTGCAGGAGCTGTTCGAGTACCAACCCCAGGATCTGCTGTACGGCGTGGACGGGGGCAGGCTCGAGCGCGCGGCGGAGCCGGTGGTCTTCACCGTGGCCAACGTGACGCAGTTTGGCGGCGGGGCGCAGATCGCCCCGTCGGCCCTGGCCGATGACGGCCAGCTTGAACTGGTGACGGTCTTGCGCAAGCACATGGCACGGCTGCTGCCCTTCCTGCCCAAGCTTTTCGACGGATCGCTGACGAGCATGGACGGCGTCACGACGCGGCGGTTCCGCACGCTGACCGTGCAGCGGGAACGCGTGACGCCCATCCAGGTTGACGGCGAACTCGTCGACGCGGGACCCACGGTTACGTTTGCCGTCAAACCCCGGGCCCTGCGCGTGCTCGTGCCCGCGGCCGCCACCCCGCCGGCGAGGCCCCCGCGTCCATAGGCAGCGGCCTGGCGCCGGCGGGCGCATTCCACCTCGGTAGGGGTTCGTTTGAGGGACGAGGAGCGGAATCATCGGCCGTCCGGATGGCCTCTGTCGGTGGTGTCGGCGAGGACCCCATCGATAGATCGCAACCGTCCCAGCGGGTTCACGACAAAGTTGACGGCGTAGTTGGATGCGGTGTGGTTCACGACGAAGTTCTCGGGGTAAGTTGGCCCCTCGGGGCTTGTCAGGCATACCCTTGCCTCGCTGTCATCTGTCCAACTCTCAGCAGCAGTTCCTTCGCATGGGCCACCTCATCTACGTGGGCAAACGGCATGGTCCTACCTCCCCCGGCATTGCCAACACACTGGATAAAGCCTTCTGCTGCGTGAACCTCGTCGAGAACTGCACCGATTCCAACTACGTCGTCAACTTTGTCGTGAACAACTCGGCGTGTCCAATCGATCGCTCCCGTTGTCGGCGAGGCACGGACCCTACGGAGCCGACATGCGCCCCATGCGAATCGCCGGTGCAAATAAATCTTGCCTTTGCGCGGCGGTATCGGGTATTAGACGCCCGCTTATGCATTCACCGCAAGCAGCGGTGCAGGTCGTGCGGCACTCCGCCCGGCCGACGGAAGTGGGACATGTGGAGGTGTAGCTCAGTTGGTAGAGCAGCTGACTCTTAATCAGCGGGTCCAGGGTTCGAGTCCCTGCACCTCTACCACTTCCGACGTCACGGCCGACCGGCCTCTTTTCGCCCGATTGCCCTCCGGTCCTTTTCGATGGGCGTTGACATAACGTGCGGGAAATCGCTAGTTTACTACCCTGTTTGCTGAGAGGGAGGTGCAATCCTTGGACTTGAATACGATGCGGCACAGCGCCGCGCATGTCATGGCGGCCGCCGTGTGCCGGTTGTTTAAGGGCGCCAAACTCGACATCGGGCCCGCGACGGACGATGGTTTCTACTACGACTTCGATCTCCCCGAGCGCCTGACGCCCGAGCACTTCCCGCTGATCGAGGCGGAGATGGCGCGCATCGTGGCCGCCGGCCTGCCCTTCGAGAAGCTCACCCTCACCCGCGAAGCGGCGGAGCAGTTGCTGCGCGAGCAGGGCCAGACCTTCAAGCTGGAGCGGCTGGCGGACATCCCGGCCGATGCGGCGATCACGTTCTACCGTTGCGGCGATTTCATGGACCTATGCCGGGGCCCGCACCTCGCGAACACGAGCGAGCTCAAGGCCTTCAAGTTGACGGGCGTGGCCGGATCCTACTACCGCGGCATCGAGACCAACCCCATGCTGCAGCGGCTCTACGGCCTGGCCGACGAGTCCGCCGCCAACATCAAGCAGCAGCTCGAGCGTTTGGAAGAGGCGAAGAAGCGCGATCACCGGAAGCTGGGCAAGGAGCTGGACCTCTTCAGCATGCACGAGGAGGTGGGCCCCGGGCTCGTGCACTGGCACCCGCGCGGCGCCCGCATGCGCTCGCTCATCGAGGATTTCTGGAAGCAGGAGCATTTCAAGGCCGGGTACGAGCTGCTCTACACGCCGCACGTCGGCCGGGCCGGGCTGTGGGAGACGTCGGGCCATCTCCAGTTCTACCGCGAGAACATGTACTCGCCGATGGATATCGACGGCATGGAGTTCTTCGTCAAGCCGATGAACTGCCCCTTCCATATCCAGGTCTACAACAGCCACAAGCGCTCGTACCGCGATCTCCCGCTGCGCTTTGCGGAGCTCGGGACGGTGTACCGCTACGAGAAGAGCGGCGTGCTGTACGGGCTGCTGCGCGTGCGGGGCTTCACGCAGGATGACGCGCACATCTTCTGCGTGCCGGAGGAGATCGAAGCCGAGGTGGCGCGCACCGTGGATTTTGCGCTGAAGATGCTGCGCGCTTTCGGGTTCAGCGAAGTTTCCGCCTTTCTCTCCACCCGGCCCGAGAAGGCCGTCGGCGAGCCGGCGCGCTGGGAGCAGGCCACGGCCTCGCTCGAAAACGCGCTCAAGCAGCAGGCCATTCCCTACGAGGTCGACCAGGGGGGCGGGGCGTTCTACGGCCCGAAGATCGACCTCAAGATCAAGGACTGCATCGGACGCGCCTGGCAGCTGAGCACGATCCAGTTCGACTTCAACCTGCCGGAGCGGTTCGACCTGACGTACATCGGCGAGGACGGGAACGCGCACCGGCCCTACATGGTGCATCGCGCGCTGCTGGGGAGCCTGGAGCGGTTCTTCGGCATCCTGATCGAGCACTACGCGGGGGCGTTCCCGCTGTGGCTGGCGCCGGAGCAGGTGCGCGTGATG
>CAYOBW010000047.1:0-13583 GCA_964402115.1 uncultured Victivallales bacterium | reverse complement strand
GACAACCAGGCCGCCGCCGGGACGCAGGCGGTCGAGTCCTTGCGCGCAGCGGGGTACCGGGCGACGCTGGACCGCAAGTCCGAGAAGGTGGGCGCCAAGATCCGGCGGGCCCAGTCCGAGAAGGTGCCGTACATGGTGGTATTGGGGCCCAAGGAAGCCGAATCCGGGTTGCTGGCGGTGCGCAGCCGTACGATGGGCGACCTGGGGGCGCTGACGATGCAGGATTTCACGGAGCGACTCGCGAAGGAGTCGGTGCCCGGGTGTCCCGTGGCTTAAGGCTGCGGGACGGTGTTTCGGCGGTGGGGCCGGCTTCGCGGCCGGCCCGGGAGTACAGTAACCGGTGGGGGCTGATCGCCCCCCACAGCAGAGGGAGGGCGCTATTCGCACGTTCATTCGAGTGAATCACAAGATCAGGGTGCCGAAGGTTCGCCTGATCGATGCCGACGGCAACATGGTTGGTGTCGTTGCCACCCGTGACGGTCTTAAGATGGCCCTGGACAGGAACTTGGACCTGGTCGAGGTTTCGCCGATGGCCGATCCGCCCGTATGCCGCATCATGGACTACGGGAAGTTCCGCTACGACGAGAGCATCAAGGAGAAGGAAGCCCGCAAGAAGGCCCATAAGCACGTCGTGAAGGAAGTCAAGTTCCACGCCAACGTGGCGGAGCACGATTTCATGACGAAGGTCGGCCACATCCGGGGATTCCTCCAGAAGGGGCAGAAAGTCAAGCTGACCCTCACGTTCCGCGGCCGCGAGAACGCGCACCGCGAGCTGGGCTTCGAAGTGGTCAAGCGTGTCATCGCCACGGTGTCCGATATTGGCACGGTCGAGCAGGATCCCAAGCTGCTCGGGCGCAATATTGTGGCCCTGCTGGGGGTGCGCAATATAAAAATGCAGCCGAAAAGTCTGGACGCCACGCCACCGGTTCACTAGACTGCGCGCCGTTTTGTTTGGGTTGACTTTCGCCAGCCACGCTGCCTGGGACATTCCCCGGTACCCGATCAACCGGAAATGGAATGTACGTCGGCGGGTATGCCCGGGGGGGCTGCGGGTGGATGTATTCACAGAGGACCATTGCACTATGCCGAAACAGAAGACCAAGAAGGGCGCTGTCAAGCGCTTCCACAAGACGGCCTCGGGGAAGATCACGTACCGCAAGGCGGCAACGGGTCACCTGATGTCGTCGAAAAGCAGCAACCGCAAGCGTCACCTGGGCCGCAAGGGCGTGCTCAGCAAGGCGGAGACGGACAAGATCACCCCGATGTTGGGGTAACGTAACGCAGGATCTGGAGGTTATCCATGCCCAGAGCAACAAATGCGCCAGCTTCACGCCGTCGGCGGAAGCGGCGGTTGGATCAGGCCAGTGGTTTCCGGGGGAATCGCAGCAAGCTGTTCCGGCAGGCCACGGAGGCCGTGAGTCGCGCCATGCGGCTGGCGACAACGCACCGCAAGCAGAAGAAGGGGCAGTTCCGCTCGCTGTGGATTGTGCGGCTGACCGCGGCCTGCAAGGCGAGCGGCATGACGTACAGCCGTTTCATCGAGGGGCTGACGAAAGCACAGGTGGCTCTGAACCGCAAAATGCTCTCCGAGATCGCCATTCGCGACCCGAAGGGCTTCGCGGTACTGGTCGAGCGGGCGAAGGCCTGCCTGGCCTGAAGCCTGCGGATTGGCCGGAGCGCGATTCGCGTGGAAGCTTCCGGCGTCGGATGAGAAACGGCCATCTTTCGGGATGGCCGTTCTTTTTTGCAGGAAGAGAGACGCCGCGGGGTGTTCGGGTCGGGCACGGCGGGGTCTTCACGGCGGGACGGGTCGGGCGTGGCAGTGGCCGCCCAAACTCGCAAGGAGCAGCATGAACGCGGAAGCAATCGTAGAGCTGCAGGCGGCGGCGGTGGCGGAGGTCGAGGCTGCCGCCGACGAGGGCGCCTTGGAGGCAGCCCGGGTCAAGTACTTGGGCCGTAAGGGGTATCTGCCGAGGATCATGAACGAGCTCAAGGACGTTCCGCCCGAGGCGCGGGCGGCTACGGGACGGGCGGCGAACGCCTTCAAGGTCGCGGTGGCGAACGCCCTGGAAACGCGCCAGGGAGCGCTGGCGGTTGCGGCAACCACGACCGGAGATGCCTTTGACCACACCCTGCCCGGACAGTGGCGGGGGCTGGGCACGAAACACCCGGTGTCGCTGGTGATCGAGGACGCCGTCCGCATCTTCGCGACGCTGGGTTTCACCGTCGCCGAGGGGCCCGACATCGAGACCCGCTTTCACAACTTCGACGCCCTGAATACGCCGCCCCACCATCCCTCTCTCGATCCGCAGGACACCTTCTGGCTGGAGGACGGCAGGCTGCTGCGCACGCAGACCTCGCCCGTGCAGAGCCGCGTCATGCAGAGCCGCCAGCCGCCGGTGCGGGTGGTGACGCCGGGCCGCTGCTACCGCCGCGACACGACCGACGCGACGCACAGCGCCAATTTTCACCAGATCGAAGGGCTGTACGTGGATACGGGCGCGGTCTCCCTCGCGGAACTCAAGGGCGTGCTGGCGTACTTCGCGCGGCGCATGATGTGGCCGCAGGTCGGCGTGCGCTTCCGCCCGCATTTCTTCCCGTTCACGGAGCCGAGCGTGGAGTGCGATTTCACGTGCCATGTCTGCGGCGGCAGCGGCTGCCGGGTCTGCAAGCAGAGCGGCTGGATCGAGATAGCGGGCGCCGGGCTCGTGGACCCGCGCGTCTTCGAACGGGTTGGGTACGATCCCGGTGCGGTCTCCGGCTACGCCTTCGGCATGGGCGTGGAGCGCATTGCGATGGTGAAGTACGGCATTCCCGACATCCGGTGGCTGTACGATAACGATATGCGATTCCTGCGTCAGTTCGCATGGTAGGCCGGGCGCCGCCTGCGGGCGGCGTCACCGGCGGGAAGGCGGAGCATGAAGGTTCCTCTGAGCTGGCTGAAAGAGTACGTGGCACTGGATGCCGCGCCGGCCTGCATTGCCGATAAGCTGACGTTCTCCGGCACCGAAGTCGGCGGGATCGAAACGGTCGGGCGCGACTACACCCACATCGTCGTGGGCGAAGTGCTGGCCATCGAGAAGCACCCGGCCGCCGACCGGCTGACGGTCTGCCGCGTGCATGACGGCGAGAACGTCCTGACGGTGGTCTGCGGCGCGAGCAACTTCACGGTGGGCGACAAGGTGCCGCTCGCCAAGATCGGCGCGAAGCTGGCCAACGGCCTGACCGTGAAGCGCGCCAAGCTGCGCGGGCAGGAGTCGTTCGGCCTGCTGTGCGCCGAGGACGAGCTGGGCCTGTCGGACGATCATGCGGGGCTGCTCCTGCTGCCCCGCGCCACGCCCGCCGGCAAGCCGTTCGGCGAAATTGCCGGGCCGCCCGACGTCGTGTTCGAACTCGAAATCACGTGGAACCGGCCGGACTGCCTGAGCATCATCGGCGTTGCGCGCGAGCTGGCCGCCCTGTTCGACCTGCCGCTGCGCCTGCCGGCGTTCACGCTGCCGGAGGGCGGTGTGCCCGTGGAGCAGCGGGCCACGGTGCGCATCGAGGACGCCGCCGGCTGCCCGCGCTACACGGCGCGTGTGCTGGACGGGGTGCGGCTGGGCCCGAGTCCCGCGTGGATGCAGCGCCGGCTGACCCTGGCGGGCGTGCGTCCCATCAGCAATGTCGTGGATATCACCAACTACGTCATGCTCGAGTGCGGCCAGCCCTTGCACGCCTTTGACCGGTCGTTGCTGGAACAGGGGACGATCGTTGTGCGGCGCGCCAGGGCCGGCGAGCAGTTGGCCACGCTCGACGGGCAGTCCCGCGCCATCACGCCCGCCATGCTGGTGATCGCCGATGCCGGGCGGCCCGTGGCGCTGGCCGGGGTCATGGGCGGCGCCGGGAGCGAAATCCGGGACACGACGCAGGACGTGCTGCTGGAGAGCGCCTGCTTCAGCGCCCCCGGCATCCGGTCCACGACGGCGGTCCTGGGGCTGGCGACGGAATCCTCGCGGCGCTACGAGCGCGGCGTGGACGTTGGCAACGTCGAGTGGGCCTCCCGGCGGGCCGCGGCGCTCATGGTGGAGCTCGCCGGGGCTACCGCCGCGCGCGGCGTGATCGACGTCTATCCCGTCCGCCCGCCCGCCCGCCGGATCGCCTGCGACTACGCGCGGACGGCCGCGAAGATCGGGGTGCCCCTCGCCGGCGCGGACATCGTACGCCGCCTGGCCAGCCTGGCGCTGCCCGTTGTCGAGACAACCGCGACCGCCTGCACGGTCGAAGTGCCCACCTTCCGCGGGGACCTCGAACGGGAGGCCGACCTCGTCGAAGAGGTGGCGCGGCTGCATGGGCTCGACCAGATCGACGCGGTGCTGCCGGCCGTCAGGATCGTCGATGCCGACGACTCCGCGACGCATGCCGTGTACCGGGTGCGGCAGGCGCTGATTGCGCTGGGGCTGTCGGAGGCCCTGCACTACAGCTTTACCTCCCAGGCCCTGCTGGACGGTTATGCGCCCGCCGCGGCCGGACGGCGCGTGGTGCTGCCGAATCCCGTGAGCAGCGATCATGCCGTGTTGCGCGATACGCTGGCTCCCCAGATGGCCGAGACGCTGGCGCGCAACCTGTCGCGCCAGGTGGCCGACGCCGCGCTGTTCGAGCTGGGGCGCGTCTTCTTCAAGGCGGAGGACGGGGTCGTTCGCGAGGAACAGCGACTCTGCATCGGGCTGCTCGGCCGCCTCGGGCGGACGGGCATGGATCAGCGGCGGCCGCTGACGCCCGACGAGATGTTTCTCTGGCTGAAGGGGCTGGTGGAGGCCTTCGGACGCGCTTGCCGGCTGCCCGCGCTACGCCTGGCGCCGGCCGCTGTGCCGGCCCTGGAACAGGGGTGGGCGGTTACCCTGAGCTTGAACGGCGCGGAGATCGGCTGGCTGGGTCTGCTGGCCGGGGCGCAGCGGCAGCGCTGGCGCATGCAGGAGCCGGTTGCGCTGGCCGAGTTGAACCTTGAGGCCGTGCTGGCCGCGACGAGCCGGCAAGCCCCCTTGCAGCCGCTGCCGGCCTATCCCGCTATCGCCCGCGACATCGCCATGGTGGTGGCGGAGCACGTGAGCCACGGGGACGTGGAGGCGGTGATTCGCGCGGTTGCGCCACCTGAGTTGACAGCCGTGGAGTTGTTTGATATATACAGGGACAAGCGGTTGGGGGGAGGGCGTAAGAGTCTCGCCTACTCGCTGGTGTATCGGTCCGCGGAACGGACGCTGACGGATGAGGAAGCGAATGCCTTCCACGGCGCAATCAAGGCGGGCCTGCGGGAGAGCTTGAAAGCGGAGATAAGAGAGGAATAACCGGCCGGTGGGCGGCGGTTGTCCGTTCGGGTTTCATAAGCGAACCACGGTGGGGTACGTCCCTATGGTGGAATGGTTGCGAGCAATACTTCTGCTGACGGCGGCTGGCCTTTGGGCGCTGCTGCTAAGCGGAATTATTCGAACTGAAGCGCGGGGCGGGCTTGTGCCGGTTCTGCTGGTGCGGCCCGGGCGTTTCAGGAGGGCAAGCGGGGATGGTTCTTTCGCATGGCGGTATGGTTCTTTCGGTGAGAAAGAAAATACCCTGCCTGGTTCGCTGACAGGCAACATTCTCTGACCCATTAACGAATCGTTAAGGGGGCTCGAATACGGCGTCTAATGGCAGCCCACGGGCTACTCAGTGGCGCCGGATAAGGTCCCCACCTCGTACGCGAGGTTCAGAGAGTTATGCCTTTACGGCCAAGGCGGGGTATTTTTTTTCTGGGAAAGAACAGGCTATGGAACTGTTCACGCAGGAACCGGCGGCAGAGTCGCGCGCGGTCTCGCCCCTGGCGGCCCGCATGCGGCCCCGTCTGCTGGAAGAGATCGCCGGGCAGGCGCACATCCTCGGCCCCGGGCGCCTGTTGCGGCGCGCGATCGAGGCCGACCGGCTTAACAGCGTGATCCTGTACGGTCCGCCCGGCTGCGGCAAGACCTCCCTGGCCGAAGTGATCGCCAACGTCACGAGCCGCGCCTTCGTGCGCACAAGCGGCGTGCTCGCGAACGTGGCTGGCCTGCGCGAGCTGATCCAGCAGGCGGCGCAGCGGCGCCGGCAGGGCGCCGATACCATTTTGTTCATCGACGAAATCCACCGCTTCAACAAGTCCCAGCAGGACGTGCTCCTGCCGCATGTCGAGCAGGGGACGGTCACCCTGATCGGCGCCACAACCCACAACCCGCTGTTCTTCATCAACAGCCCGCTGACCTCCCGTTCCCTGGTCTTCGAGCTGCAGCCCCTGGCCGAGGCGGACGTGGTGGGCCTGCTGCGGCGCGCACTGGAGGACGAGCGCGGCCTGGCCGGCTACCGGGTCGTGCCGGAGGCCGGGGCGCTCGAGCACCTCGCGCGCCTGTGCGAAGGCGATGCCCGGCGGGCGCTGAACGCGCTCGAGGTGGCCGTCCTGACCACGCCGCCGGACGGGGAGGGGCGCGTGCACCTGACGCTGGAGGTTGCGGCCGACTCCGTGCAGAAGAAGCCGGTCGTCTACGACCACGACGAGGATGGCCACTACGACACGATTTCCGCCTTCATCAAGAGCGTGCGGGGCTCCGATCCCCATGCCGCCGTGTACTGGCTCGCCAAGATGCTTTACGCCGGCGAGGATCCGCGCTTCGTGGCCCGCCGGCTGGTCATCCTCGCCTCCGAAGACATCGGGAACGCGGACCCGCGCGGCCTGACGCTTGCCGTCGCCGCCATGCAGGCGGTGGATTTCGTGGGCATGCCCGAGGCGCGCATCATCCTGTCGCAGGCCACGACCTACCTGGCCACGGCGCCGAAGAGCAACGCCTCGTATCTGGCGATCGAGAAGGCCAGCCGGGATGTGGCCGAGGGACGCGTGCTGCCCGTGCCCGAGCGGCTGAAGAACGTGCGCGTGCGCCGGGCCGACGGCGGCCCCGATCCCGACGACACGTACCGCTACCCGCACGATTTCAAGGATCACATCGTGGAGCAGGCGTACGTGCCGACCGCGGCGGTTTACTACGCGCCGGACGGGCAGGGGTACGAAGAGGTTATCGTCCGGCGGCTGGCGCAGTGGGGACGGTCCGGCAAGGGGGCGGCGCCATGACCAAGGCTGAGTTGCGCGCTTGCGTGCGGCAGCGGCGGGCGACGCTGGACCGCGCCTGGCGGGAGACGGCCAGCGCGGCCATCCAGGCGGCTGCGCTGGCGCTGCCCGGCGTGGCGGAAGCGGAAACGGTGGCCCTCTACCTGGCCCTGCCGGATGAGGTGGATACCGCCGCGCTCGCGGAGCGTTGCCTGGCGCGCGGGCAAAGGCTGTGCGTGCCGGCGTGGCGCGCGGAGACCCGCGCGTACGCGCTGGCCTGGCTGACGGCGGCGACGCCGCTGCACGGCGGGCCGCTCGGTGTCCGGCAACCGGCGGTGCCGGCATGGCTGCCGGAGGCGCAGCCGGTCGGCGTGGCGTTCGCGCCGGGCGTGGCTTTCGACCGGGCTGGCGGGCGGGTGGGGCACGGCGCGGGGCACTACGACCGGATGCTGGCGCCGGCGCGCTGGGCGGCCGCCGGGCGGGAGCCGCTGAAGGTGGGGTTGGCTTTCGCGTTCCAGGTATTCGACCGCGTGCCCGGCGGGCCCGCGGACATACGGATGGACTGGGTGGTGACGGAGGTGGGGGTGGCACGGGGCGCGTCGGGCGCCGTTGACAATATGTGAAGGAGGTCGCGACATGGAAATGGCATTTGTCCTGGGCCTGCTGGTGGGCGCCGGGTTGGGTTTTGCACTGCGGTTCTACCTGGGAAAAACGGCCGCCCGCGGGGCCGCGCAGCAGGCCAGGGCGCAGCTGGAGGCGGCCGAGCGCACCTGCGCCGGCTTGCGCAAGGAGGCCGAGGTGCAGGCGCGCGCCGAAGTCCTCAAGGCCCGCGAGGAGTTCGAGCGCACGACCGAAGGCCGTCGGAAGGAGCTGCAGGCGCTCGAGGAACGGCTGGCCCAGCGCGAGGGCAACCTCGACCGTAAGGTGGCCATGCTGGATCGCAAGCAGGAAACCCTCGACAAGCGCATGGGCGAGGTGGAGGAGCAGTCCCGGCAGGCGGAGGCGCAGCGCGCCGAAGTCGCGCGCCTCGTGGCGGAGGAGCGCGAGAAGCTGCAACGCGTGGCCGGCATGACGCAGGAGGAGGCGCGCCGCACGCTGCTCGCCCGCATGGAGGACGAGGTGCACCACGAGATGAGCGGCCTCATCCGCCGGCTGCAGGAGCAGGCCAAGGAGACGGCCGAGCGGACCGCGCGCAAGATCGTGGTCCTGGCCGTGCAGCGTTTCGCCGCCTCGCACGCCAGCGAGATGATGACCAGCAGCGTGTCGCTGCCCGGCGACGACATGAAGGGGCGCATCATCGGCCGCGACGGCCGCAACATCCGGGCCCTGGAGGCGGCCACGGGGGTCAACATCCTGATCGACGACACGCCGGAGGCGGTCGTGATTTCCGGCTTCGATCCGATCCGCCGCGAGGTTGCGCGCCAGGCGCTCGAACTGCTCGTGGCCGATGGCCGCATCCATCCCGCCCGCATCGAGGAGATCGTCGCCAAGGTGCGCGAGAACATGGACGAGACCATCCGCCTGGCCGGGGAGGAGGCGGCCTACAGCGCCGCCGTGCAGGGGGTGGAACCCGAGTTGCTGCGGACGCTGGGGCGGCTGAAGTTCCGTACGAGCTACTCCCAGAACGTGCTGCAGCATGCCGGGGAGGTCGCCCAGCTCATGGGGGTCATGGCCGGCGAGCTGGGGCTGGACGTCTCCCTGGCGAAGCGGATCGGGCTGTTTCACGACGTGGGCAAGGCGCTCGACCACGAGGTGGAGGGCGGGCACGCTATCATCGGCGCCGACCTGCTCAAGCGCCACAATGAATCGCCGGTCGTGGTGAACGCTGTCGCCGCCCACCACGAGGAGGTGCCGTCCGAGAGCCTGTACGCCGTCCTGTGCTCCGCCGCGGACGCCATCTCCAGCTCGCGGGTGGGCGCGCGTTCCGAGACGACCGACATCTACGTCAAGCGCCTGGAGAAGCTCGAGGCGATCGCCAACGGTTACCAGGGCGTCGAGAAGAGCTTCGCCATCCAGGCCGGCCGCGAGGTCCGCGTGGTCGTGCAGCCGGACAAGGTTGACGACAGCCGCGCGATGATCCTGGCCCGCGACATCAGCAAGAAGATCGAGCAGGACCTCCAGTACCCCGGACAGATCCGGGTTGTCGTCATTCGGGAAACGCGGTGCGTCGAGTACGCCCGCTGAAAGCGCGGTCATGAACGTATTGATGGTGGGAGACGTGGTCGGGTCGCCGGGGCGCACCCTGTTCGCGCGCGTGGCCACGCGGCTGAAGGCGAACGGCGGGGTGGACTTCGTGGTGGTCAACGCCGAGAACGCCGCCGGGGGGCGCGGCCTGACGGGCGAGCTGGCGGAGGAACTCTTCGCCGCCGGCGCGGACGTGATCACCCTGGGCGACCACGTCTGGAACCAGAAGGACATGGAGACCTACATCGCGCGCGAAGGGCGCGTGCTGCGTCCGGCGAACCTGGCGCCCGGCTGCCCGGGCAAGGGCATCGTGACCTGCCCCTCGCCGGCGGGGAACGTGACCGTCATCCTGCTCGTGGGCCGCGTGTTCATGGCGCACACGCACGACTGCCCGTTCCGCACCGTGGACGCGCTGCTGGCACAGGCCCGCGGGGCGGGGGCGGTTGTGCTCGTGGAGCTGCATGCCGAGGCGACCTCCGAGAAGATCGTGCTCGGCCGCTACCTGGACGGCCGGGTCAGCGCCGTGGTCGGCACGCACACGCACGTGCAGACGAGCGACGAGGCGGTGCTGCCGCGCGGGACGGCGTTTATCACGGACCTGGGCATGACCGGCCCCAAGGACTCGGCGCTCGGCCGCGACCTGGAGTCGGTCACGCGCATGTTCCTGACCGGCATGCCGACGCCCTTCAAGGTGGCGCGCGACGATATCGCGCTCGAGGGCGTGGTGATCGAGATCGACGAGGCAACCGGCCGTGCGCGGAGTATCCGGCGGGTGCGCGAGCGCCAGTAGGGGCGACGCGCGGCGGGCGGGCCGCAACGGGTCGGGAGGATCGCAATGGCGGGTGAGCGGGACGGCGCGCGACAGGTGTACCGGGTGGCGGAACTCACCCGGGTCATCAAGACCGTGCTCGAGGCCGGGGTGGGGTGGGTCTGGGTGGAGGGCGAACTCTCCAACGTGCGCCGCCCGCAGTCCGGCCACTACTACTTCACGCTCAAGGACGAGGCGGCCCAGCTGCGCGGCGTGCTTTTCCGGGGCAACCAGCAGGGGTTGCGCGGCGAGCTGCAGGACGGGCAGAAGGTTCGCGTCTACGGCCAGCTCACGGTTTACGAGCGCAGCGGCGATTACCAGCTCATCGTGCGCCAGCTCGAGGACGCGGGCAAGGGCAGCCTGCAGGCGCAGTTCGAGGCGCTCAAGGCCCGGCTGCAGCTGGAGGGGCTGTTCGACGCCGCTCGCAAACGTCCCCTGCCGCTGCTGCCGCGGCACGTGGGCATCGTGACGTCCCCGACCGGTGCGGCGCTGCGTGACATCCTGACGGTCGTCGGGCGCCGGTTCCCCAACCTGCACATCGTGGTGGCGCCGGTGCGCGTGCAGGGCGACGGGGCCGCCGCGGAGATTGCCGCCGCGCTGGATCTGCTCAACGCCCGTGGCGGCCTGGATGTGGTGATCGTGGGACGGGGCGGCGGCAGCATGGAGGATCTCTGGTGCTTCAACGCTGAAGCCGTGGTGCGTGCCGTTGTGCGGTCGCGTTTGCCCGTCATTTCCGCCGTGGGCCATGAAATCGACTTCACGCTCTGCGACTTTGCGGCGGACATGCGCGCGCCGACGCCCTCCGCCGCCGCCGAGCTGGTTGTCAATCGGAAGGACGCGTTCGAACAGCGGCTGACGGAACTCGACCGGCTGCAGCGGCGCGCCCTGTGCGCGCACACGCAGCAGGCGCGCGCCCGGCTGCGCGTGGTCGCCGGCAGCTACGTGTTCCGCGAGCCCGCGAATCTCGTGCGGCGCCACCAGCAGGCGCTCGACAGCCTGGCGCTGCGCATGGAGCGCGAGCTCACCGCCGGCCTGCGGCAAGGCGAACAGCGGTTGTCCGGGCTGGGGCTGCGCCTGGAGCAGGAGCTGCGCCTCTCCCTGCAGCAGGGGCGGGGGCGGCTGGAGGATCTCGCGCTGCGCACGCGGCACGCCCTGCGGCTGCGCACGGAGCGCGCGCGCCAGGGGCTGACGGGCCTGGAGCGGCAGCTGGGGGCCCTCAGTCCCCTGGCCGTCCTGGAGCGGGGTTACAGCGTCACCTACGGTCCGGACGGGCGCCTCATCCGCTCCGCCGGGGAGGTGCGCGCGGGGTGGCGTTTGCGCACGCGCGTGGGCGATGGTTCGTTCGATTCGACGGTGTGAGTTCGCAGCGCCACCCGCTGGTGGCAGGAGCAAGGTATGACAACCAGGAAGACAGCCGAGCGCCAGGAGCAGCCGGGGTTCGAGGCGGCCCTGAACCGTCTGGAGGCCCTTGTGGCGGAGATGGAGGCGGGCCAGCTGAGCCTCGAGGAGCTGATCGGGCGGTTCGAGGAGGGGCAGAAGCTGCTGCGCCTCTGCCACACGACGCTCAACGAGGTGGAACGGAAGGTCGAGCTGCTCGTCAACCGGGACGGGAAAGTCGCGGCCGAACCTTTTGTCGAGGTGCCGGACCTGGCGGCAGGCGAGCCGCGGCGCGTGCCGGACGCCGAGGACGCCGAGCTGTTCTAAAACGTGTGCCGGGCGCTGCCGCCGCGCCCGGCCCGGAGACGCACGCATGGCCCAACGCTCCTACTGGTCCTACGCCTCGGCCCACTCCGGGTGGACCGTGACGCGCGTGTTGATCGTGGCGAACATCGTGGTGTTTGCCGTGCAGATGATCGTGGACCGCGTGCTCGGCGGCGTGCCCGGGGCCGGCGGCTTCACCCTCTACGGCGCGCTCAGCCTGGCCGGTTTGCGGCACGGCTTCGTCTGGCAGTTCATCACCTACGCCTTCCTGCACGCCGATCCCATGCACCTGATCATGAACATGCTCGCGCTGCACTTCTTCGGCTCGGAGATGGAGACCATGCTGGGGCCGCGGCGCTACCTGTCGCTCTATGCCGTCTGCGGGCTGCTGGGAGGGTTGGGCTGGCTGGCCCTTGCCTCGCCGCAGGCGTTCTGCCTGGGGGCCTCCGGCGCCGTCTTCGGCGTGGCGGGGGCGTTTGCCGCCTGCTTCCCGGACCGCCGCATTACGCTGTTGCTGTTTTTCGTGATCCCGCTCACGATGACCGCGCGCTGGCTGGCCATCGGCTACGGCCTGCTGTCGTTCGGTTTCATGTGGCAGTCCGGAGGTGGCGTGGCCCATGCCGCGCACCTGGCGGGGGGGCTGGCGGGGTACCTGTGGGGGCGGCGGCTGGCGCGCGAGCGTTTTCTGTTCGGGGCGGAGCCGCCGGCGACGCCACCTCCCGCGCGCCCCTGGCTGCGGCTGCTGCGGCGTGACGATGAACCGGCGCCGCCTCCCACGTGGGAAGAGGTGGACCGTGTCCTGGACAAGCTGCAGGCCGAAGGCATGGGCGCGTTGACGCCCCGCGAGCGTGAAACCCTGGAGCGGGCGTCGCGCAAACAGGCGCCCCGGCGCTGAGCGGCCGCGGGCTGGCCGCGGAGGGAGCAGGCGATGCGTGAACCCTATTCCAAGGGGCAGTGGCTGGTGCAGCGCGAGCGGCTGCGCCTGGACCAGGATACGCCGTCGCCCGCGTTCAAGGACGGCCGGAGCGTGGCGAGCCTCCTGCCGGACGTCCTGCGTAAGCTGGGAGGCGAGCCGGCCGCCTGGCTGCAGCGCCTCGGCACGGAGTGGCCGGCGATCGTCGGCGCCGACGTTGCGCGACACTGCCGGCCGGGGCGCCTCGAGGCGCGGACGCTGACCTGCTTCGTGGATACGCCGGTGTGGCTGAGCGAACTCAAGCGCTACGGCCAGCGCCAGATGCTGGCCAACATCCAGCAGCACCTCGGCGCCGAGACCGTGACGGCTTTGCGCCTGCAGCCCGACCCCGACGCGCGGCCGCGGCGGGAGAGAGCAGTCTAAGAAGAAGGTTGAATCAGAACTGGACGAGATGCGAGCAGAGTACGACTTCTCCAAGGGCGTTCGGGGCCAAAGAGGGGAACGAGTAAGCGAAGCGAGTAAGTGTATCCGAGTAAGTGTGGGGACGAAGCGGATCGGTTAAGTGCGGCCAGCGGTCGCCTTGTGCACTTACGCGTACACCCACCGCCACCCTTACGCGGATACCCGACTCACTTACGCGGGAAGAACGGCAGACGCAGAACTGACGGCTGTTGACACGACGGCTGATCTGTGCGAACCAGCCGGCGGTGCTTCGGGCGTTGAGCACCCGCTCGCTGGATCGAGCGCTGGACGCGCTCGAGGGCAAAACGATCCCGGAAAAGCCGAAACCGGCCGCAGCGCACGTGGTCTTATCCGGCGAAGCTCGAGAGGAGATTGCCGCCGACGCCCTCCTCTGTCATCCTGAGCGCAGCGAAGGATCTCCCGCCGCCAGGCGGGCT
>CAYOBW010000046.1:12694-33298 GCA_964402115.1 uncultured Victivallales bacterium | reverse complement strand
ACGATGCTGCCGGTGTCGCCCGTCCAGCCCGTGAAGTGGTAGTGGGCGTCCGGCGTGGCGGTCAGCACGACGTTGCTCCCGGCCGGCTGCCAGGCGGAGTCCGGCACGGCGGTCCCGCCCGTGCCGGCGGTGACGGCGAGCCAGTAGTTGGTCTGCCACAGCCAGGCGATGGTCGCGTCGTTGGTGACGGCGATTGCGACGTTCGTGCCCGTGCCGGCGGTGAGGCCGTTGGTGTCGGTCAGCCCCGTCAGCGTCCACCCGGTGCAGACGATCTGCGTGGCCATCGGAGTCACGGGGATGGGCGAATTGGTTACCGAGCACACGAGCAGGGTGCCATAGGCATAGCTGTACGCGCCGGCTGCCGGCAGGGCGCCCGCGAAAGCCGAGTCGATCTGGAGGCTATGATTGTCCAAGTCGAAGGATGCGTGGATGGTTCGCGCATTGGTCACGTTCACGAACGTGAAGGCGTTGGTCGGCCCCACCGCAACCTCGTCCACGGTGACAGCGGTCAGGTGGGAGTGGGGGCTGGGGGTTATGGTGAAGGCCTGCGTGGCGCCATACGCCACGTACACGCTGCCGCTGGGCGAGAGCGTGCCATGCCCGTCAGTCGTGGCGGCAATGGTCAGCGTGGTGCACTCGTAAGCGCCGATATCCACGGTGCCATTGATCCGCCGCCGGGCACCGCCGAGGTCGCTGGCCGCAGCCGTCCAGGCCAGGTTGGTGCCGGCGTCCACGCAGGGCGACGCGGGCTGGAGTCGGAAATCGCCGCCGGCGGCGTTGCTGAACAGCGGGTTGCCCGCGCGGTTGCCGATTCCCGGAGGCGCCGTCTCGGCGCAGCAGAAATCCAGGCTCGCCCCTGAGCCGTTCACGTACCAATCCTTATTAAGGAAAGCGGCGTTCCCATACGTCACCGTGTTCAGAATCGTACCGCCCGCGTCGCAGTAGATCCCGCCGCCGCGCGAGGTGCCCGTCACCGTGTTCCCGAAGACCGTGGCGTTCTCGATCCGCCCCCCGCCCAGCAGGTAGATGCCGCCGCCCATCGCGATTGGATTCCCCACGGCACGGCTGCTCTTGACGAGGCAGTTGCGCAGTGTGCCGGCTCCGTTGACGTACACGGCGCCGCCCTTGGCGCCAAGCGGCGAGGAACTGCCGACGTAACCAGCCGTCAGCACAAAGCCATCCACAACGGCGTCGGCATGCGCGACGTAAAGGCAGCGCGTGGCGCTGCCGCCGCTGAGGGTGGGCGGCGTCGGCCCCACGCCCCGCACGGTCACGCCCTTGGCTATCTGCACCATGGACGACAACTGGTACGTGGCGTTGGTCACGAGGATCGTGCTGCCGTCCGCTGCTGCATCCACCGCTGCCTGCAGATTGGTGGCGGCGTCCGCCCACGTGGCAAAGGGTGCGATGTGCCGCATGCCCGGCGCCACATAGTGCGTGAAGATGACGTTGCGGATTGTGAGCGTGCAGGCGTCGTCATAGGCCAGGCAGGCATTGACCGCGTTAGTCAGCCGCACGCCGAACGTTTCGTCACCCTCGACCTCCTCGTCACGCAGGAGCTGAATGTCGAGCGTGCCCGCGACCGAACCCCGCGGGATGGTCACCGTGCCGTTGGTCGGCGAAAAATCCACACCCGCCACTGCTGTAATGCCGGTGACCGCGAAACCGATGACCGTCGTGGCCGCGGCGGGGCGGCTGAGGCGGATATCCAGCCGCACCGTGGTCCCCTCGACGCCACTGGCGGAGGGGACGCCAAGCCGGTACTGCCGCACCTCGTTGGGCTCGCCGAGAACATGGAGGTCTTTGAAATCGCGTGACGTGACCAAACCTTCCGGCTGCGTCATGGTCAGTCCCTGGGTCGCCAGGACGGTACCGTCCAGATCGGTTTCGATCAGCCGCTTGCTCTCGTCGCTGAGGAGGATCAGGTGCGAGGAGTAGGGGTCGAAGCGCAGATCGCTGAGGTCCGACGCCAGCGCGGTGGGCAGGGTGAACAGCAGGCGGCTGCGGACGATGCCGCCGAACCAATCCATGGCGTACACACCTCCGACATAGGCGTCGCTGCCGGTCTTCTCCTTGACCAGGATGAACCGGTTTCCCGTGCGGTCGTAGGTGATGCCTTCCATGCCCGTGTTCAGTGTCGTGTCGAGACCGGTATCCCAAGTGCGGCCGGCGGCCTTGGTCAAGGCTGTTGTGTTGGTCTGGATGGTCACGACGGTGATGTCCGCCCGTCCCTCCTCCAGAATGGCGTACTGGTTCAACTCGGTTCGGTAGTCGCAGATACTCTCCGTGTCCAGGAAGCCTGTCAGCGTGATGCCCCGGCCGCTGTAGACGAGGTTCGTGTAGGACTGGATCCGGGGCAATGTGCCGTAAGGCGCCTCGGCCGAGTTCTGGATAACGAGCAACTCGCCGGGGCGCTCGGTGAGCACCCCGCCGGACATCTGTTTGGTGTAGCCGCCGGTCAGGTTCTTCGACACCCGCAACTGCAGCCGTCCCACGGTCGAGGTGGAGGCGAACGCGGCAAGGGGCGTGCGCTCGCCGTGCACGGCCTGGAACGGGTTGCAGACACCCGTTGCGCCCGCGGCATCGCGCGCCTGCAGGACGACCGCCGGGTTGGGTTCCAGCACATTCACCGTGCCCGTCCAGACCCCGTTCTGAAAGCCCGTGGCCTGCGCCGGGAGCAGGGCCACAGGCGCCGTGCCGCCGGCTTTGACCACGACATCGTCCACGTACCAGCCTTCGTAGGCGTTGTTGATGCCGGTGACGCTGCGAAACCTGAACCGCACGCGGACGGTCCGTCCCGTGTACGTGGACAGGTCGACGGTCGCCGGCACCCACTCGGCGCCGGTCGGATCGGTCAACGCCACGCCGGCGCCCGTGTTGCCGGCGACCACGGTGTAGGCGCCGCCGTTGGCAGACACCTCCACGGTTGCTTCGTCCGCGCCCGCCGCGGCCTCGGTGGTGAGACGGTATGTAAACGACAGGGTGACGGGAGCCGCCACGCCCGTCAGGCTGAGCGCGGGTGAGACGGCACTGCCCTCCGTCGTGCCCGTGTCGTAGTGACCGCCGCCCGCCGGACCCTCGCCGGTCCCATAGTAGAGGCTGTAGAATGCCGAATGGCCGTCGTCAGCGCCCCGGCCAAAGCTGCGGTGCCACAGGCCGGAGGCGGCGCTGTTGTCGAGCGTCATCCCGTCGAGGGCATCCTCGAACCCCGTGGCGAAGAGCCGCTTCTCGCCCAGGGCTGTCAGCGTGACCGTTCCGGTGTAATTGGTAAGGGCATGGCCTTCCGCATCGCTGGCGGTGATGGTCACCGGGATTTCGACGCCCACCGGTTGAATCACCGGAAGGGCATCCCACACCAGATTCGTTTGCGTTCGCGCCGTCACGGCCATGAACAGGAGCATACCCGCGAGGGGCGCCCCTTTCCGGACAAGAGAACGCAGTGGCGTACAACTCATTGCAGTGCAGTCACATTCATGCGAAATACACCTGCCAACCAAGCCAAGACCATCCCTCCACCAACTGGCGGGGTTTTGGGCAGCATCTCACGCTTGTGAGCCAAAACGACTATGTTGAAGCAATCCTTCTTGCGTGGCAAGCGGCAATCCACCGTACACACGACCCAGCAGCCTCTACTATCGAGCAAGGGGCTGGAGTCGTCAATGCGAATGGTAACAAAGCGTAATACGTTGTAACAAAGATGATGTGATATCCGCGCTCCTTGGGCAACCGGCACAAAAGGTTTTTGCGCCGTCCGACGAAGTGCCCCGCAGTTCCAGGTAAGTCATGGCCCCTTCACACTGACGCGGTAGAAACCTGCTGCGCCAGACGGGGTGACCGGCACGCGCACCGAGCCGTTGGATTGCGCGGTCAGCGCCTCCCCGGGCAGGGAAAGATGCGGCAGGAGTGTGGTTTCCAGCACGCGGTACTGCCGCCCCGAGACGGCTTGCCAAATCAGGTCGAATCCGCTGCCGGCGCCGTTGCGCTCCAGCGTCAGGCGCAGGGCGCTGAGGCCGTTCGTCGCTTGCGTCCCCGCGATATACTCCTCCCACTCACAGGCGCCGTCACGATCCACGTCACCCGTCTCGGCCAAGTCGAAGGCGTCGGTGTAGCCCAGCGTCATCAGCCAGCGGCGGGGTGCGCGTGCGTCGGCCTCGCCCGGCGACCCGTCCAAGATCCGGGACAGCGTCCAATTGGCCGGGTCGTTGCCGGGCGCTGTGGGCCGCAGCCGCTGCAGGCTCAGCCCTGTGCCGTCAGCACCCTCCGGCCAGGGAGCATCATCGCGATAGTCCAGCCGCTCCTCCTCGACATAGGGCACGAAACCGTCCGGCTCGGGGTCGGTAGGGCTGACCAGCAGCAGGCGCTCGCCGTCGTTCGCGAGGGCGCCGGTGTAAGGGCCGAAGACCGGCACAGCCGCAGGCACGCCGTAACGGGTGCGGAACTCGTCCGGTGACTGTGCGACAACCAGGGCGTAGCCGTGAGCCGGCAGGGTCACGCCCGGGGGGAAAGCAAAGCCGATCCCTTCCGCGAAACGCCAGGTCTGTGTCGGGATGGCCGGCAGGAAGAGGTCGAGCGGCGCCTCGGTGCGGTTGAAGAGTTCGATGAAGGCGCTCCCATTGGTTGCCGGATGGTACATCAGTTCGTTGATGATGAGCGGTCCGACCCGCGGCCCCGCATTGACCGCACCCGGCGTGGCGGCAGCCAGCGGTACGACCTCGACCTCGCCAGAGCTGCGGCGGTGGCGCCCCAGTGTGACCTCGCGCGCGGTGGCGCCGAAGTCGAGCGACAGCAGGAATCCGGTCGGCACCTCGGCGCTGGCAGCCGCGAGGTGGATGCTCTCACCCAACTCGCTAAGGGCGAATGGCGTCCGTGCGCCCGGATGGGAGGGGTTGTCGAAGTGGTCGGCGGCGGTGAAGACCACGTAGCCGCCGGCGTCGAGCACCGTCCCGACCGGGATGACGAACTTGGCGAGCTGCGTCCGGTCGTCGCTGAGCAGCCAGCCGCTCAGGTCCAGGGCCGCTCCGCCGGGGTTGTACAACTCGACCCAATCGGACGATGCATCGGTGTGGGCGAGCAGTTCGTTGATGACGACCTGACCCGGCCCGGCGGAGGGCTCCGGGCGGCCGGGCGTGCCGTGCAGGACCGAGCCACACTGCCAGATGTTCGACGTGCCCCAACTGGCAGGGGGCGCGCGCGGGTCGGTGCAGACAAGTGCGTAACCGTCGCCGTCGGTCAGCGGGCTCCACTTGTCGTCGAACGCGAACGACTGCACGGCGGCGCCGAACGGATCCGCCAGGGCGAGCGCTTCACCCTCGTTCGCCAGGCGTCCGGCGTAGACGCCGGCGATGTGGATGCCGTTGGTGTCGTACCGTTCGCCGAAGGCAGTCAGGTTGGCGACCAGCACGGCGCGCTCGCCGGCCTGCAGCAGGCAGTTTGTCAGCGCGCCTTGCAGGCCGGCTGTCCAGTGCACGCGCAGCAAGTCGAGCGGCGCCGTGCCGGTGTTCTGCACCTCGATGAACTCGAAGTCGTCCGCACCCCAGGACGAGGTGTTCGGCGGGGGCAGGGGGTGGTACATGATCTCCGTCACCCGCAGGTTGTCCGGCGCGGAACCGACGGCGAAGAACGCCTCCGTGAGCGGGCTCCAGCTGCCGTTGGCAAGCGTGCGGAACTTGAGCGTGTCGCTGTGCGCAAGGCGCAGCCCGTCGGGTAACGCCTTGCGCACGGCCGTCAGCCGCAGGTCGAAGCTCAGGTCGCTGGAGGTGCGGCTGTTCTGGTGCACTTCGACGGCAAGCACATTCTCGCCCGCAACGAGGAGCGAAGGCGGCACCGTGAAAGGAAAAAACGTGGTTTCGCCGGTTCCGCTGGCGCTGGTGGAGGCGAGACTCATGTAGCCGATCGTGCCGGACGGCATGTTGCTGCGGAGGATCTCCTGGCCGTTGAGGTAAGCCACGGCGCCGTCGTCGCGCAAGAGTTGCAGCGTCAGCGTCTGGATCTCGCCGGGCGCTGTCACCGCGAAGCGCCTGCGGTAATACGTGGTGACGTACTTGCTCCCGGCCAGGCCGGAGGCGTTGGTCGTGACTTCGTCGCCTTCGCCGTAGCCGAACTGGGCGGGGCCGCGCGCCCAGGCCGCGTCGTCGTAGGCTGCTGCTCGCCAGGCCGTGCCTGCGTCGGCGCCGGTGTCGAGGTAGGCCCACACGGAGCCGGCGGCGACGAGGTCGTTGGTGGTCACCCGGAGCGCGTAAAGCACGGCGGACGGTGCGAGCGCGCCGCCGGCTTGGCGGGGGTCGGCCCCGCCGGTCGCGAAGTACACCGCGCCCGTGGCCGCGGCGGCGGTCACGGCGAAGCCGCTGGCCACGGTCCCGCCGTATGCGTTGAGTGTGGGGGCTGCAAGCGTGGGCAGCCAGCCCTGCGTCTGGAACTGCTGCAGCACGACGGCATTGCGGCCGGCCATGAAGCCGTTCAGTACCCAGTTGCAGGCGTTGCTCCAGGTGGCGAGGGTGTACGCCGGTTCGCGCTTGGCGTCGCCCCAGCGGGCTGACTCGGCGACCATGGCCGGGGCGACCTCGCGCATGCGGGCGCTGAACCGCGCCTGCGCGGCCGCCGCGGTGAGCGTGCCGCCGTTGAAGAAATGGCGCTGGACGCGGTCGGCAAAGCGCATCCTGTAGTCCGGGTGCGCGGTGAGCTGCTGGTGGAGCCACTGCGGGTTGAAGTAGCGGAACTCGGAGCCGCCGGTGAAGGGGCCCGTGCGGTTCTCGTTGACGTTGAGCAGCGTGTGCTCGCCGTCGTGCCGGAAGAACTTGAAGCCGTCAGGCGTCACGCGGTTGTAGGCGGCAAACATGTTGTTGGGGCGCGCATTGCCCAGGAAGTTCGAAATGGGGCTGTCGAGGTCGCCGGAGTAGTACACCCCGATCATCAGGTCGATAAGGTTGTCGATGTCGAGCAGCTTCGGGTAGGCAGGGTTCGGCGTGCGATCCGCATTGAGGCCCTGCGCCCGGCAGTAGGCGGCATCGGTGCCGAAGCCGTTGGTAGCCATCTGCCAGAGGGTGCGCCAGGCGTCGAGGGTGCCGTCGGTGGCGTAGATCTCGTAGCCGCCCGTGGCGTCCACCTTGACCACGTCGTACTCCTCCTCGGCCCCGCCCAGGTACGTGGCGCAAAAACCGGCCTCGGCACGCTCCTGGCTCTGGTAGATGCCCCAGTAGTGGCCGTCGAGGTAGAGATGGTAGTAACGGGAACGCGTGTAGGGCTGCGCCATGTCGCGCTGGAGGTCGCGGTTCCAGACCTCGCGGACCTTCGTATCGCGGTCGTCGGCCAGAAAGCTCCACGAGTAGTTCTGGTCGGCGCGCAGGTCCAGGGCGTCGAAAGCCTCCGCTCCCTCGGCGCCGAAGAGGGGGTAGTTCAGCTTGCCCACGCCGTAGCTGTCGCGAAACAGCAGCCGGAACCCGTGCTTCGGATTGTCGGTGGAGCGGCTGAAGCCGCCGCGGATGCGCAGCCCCCCGTTCACGCTGAAGCCGGCGGTGCCGGACGGTTCGATCAACTCGATGGAGGCGGCGCGCTCCCACTCCGGCCCGTCACCGGACGCGTTGACGTAGATGCCAGTCGAGGCGTTGAAGAGATTGGGTAGGTCGGTCACGAGCGAGATGGAGGGCAGGGCGCGCAGAGCCGGCTGGAGCGCGGCGGCGTAGGCGGGCGCATCCACCACGGTCGGGTCCATGCCGTAGTCCAGCACCTGACCGTTCACCGCGGCCCCGGGCCAGCCGGGGCCGGGCGCCGCGCCGGCGGGCGACTGGCGGACGATGTCAGCCGGGAAGAGGTACGATTGCGTCACGACCGGCGACGGCTCGTAACCCGCGCGAAAGGCGCGCGCGCGGAGGACGGTCGTGCGCGAGACGGTCAGGCTGCCGCTGTAGGCCGTGCCGGTGGCGGGCGAGGGGAGGGCGCCGTTGGTCGTGTAGTATATTGAAGCGCCGGGTGTTTCGCAGGCAAGCCGCAGGGCAAACGGGGCGTTCGTCAGGCCGTGCGGCACGCTGAAGACCACGGCGGCGGCGTAGCCGAGTTTGCCGACCGCCGGGTTGGGCGCCCCCGGCGTTGGCGTCGCGAAATAGCCGTCGGTGGACCCGACCGTCGCGCCGGTGAGCTCCGTGGCGAGGAGGAAGTCGGGGTCGGCGGCCGCGTCGTTGAGCCCCTGGACCGCCAGCATGTTGGCGCCGCCGCGGAGGTCGGCGGTGTCGAGCACCCAGGTGAGCGGCGTGCGGGCCAGATCGTTGCTGCGACTGGCGGTGGCGGCCGCGTTCCAGGCCGGCGTGGCAGGCGCAAGCAGGCTGGCCTGCGGAGCGCCGTTCAGCCAGATCGCAGCGCCGTCTTCGCACCAGAGGCGCAGCACGAGCGTCTGGAACGCGGCTGGATCGGGGATGTTGCAGGCGGCGCGCAGCCAGACGGAGGCGTTGACGCCCTGCATGGCGCCGCGGATGTTCGTGCGGACGTCCGCGCCCAGGCCCGCGTGCGCAATCCCGCCGTTGGCCGTGTCGCCGACCAGTCGGAAGACGGCGGCGTCGAAGGCCGTGCGCCGCCCGGGGGCGGCGAAGCACTCGACCTCGGCGCCACCCGCCTGCTCGAAGTAGACCAGGCTCAGGGCGTAAACGCCCGCCGCAGGAGCTGTGAAAACGCCGAGGGTCGTGCCCGGGCCGCGCACACCATTGTATTGCATGACGAATGGGGTGACAACGTTCGTGATGGAGAGACGGAAGCCGTCATCGCTGTCCACGCCGAAGGTCCAGTCGCCCGCGGTGGGCAGGTAGATGAACGCCTTTACCTCGACGACGAAGTTGTTCAGGTCCGTGCCGATGGTCATGCCCGGGAACGTGCGCCCGTTGCTGTACATACCGTCCGCGCCCGTACCCAGGTAGTTGATGGTGGCCACCTGCTCGGTATCGGTGCGGGTCTGGATGGAGGCGTTGGTCAGGATGTTCAAGGCGGCGGCGACGTTGCCCGGCGAGAGCGTGCTGCGCACCAGGCGTACGTCGAACAGGCCGCTGCCCGTCGAGAAGCCGAGCCCCTGCGCCCCGCGCGACCAGGCGGCGTCATTGTACGCGGGCGCAGTCCAGGCGGCGGTGGCCTGGGCGGCGGTGGGGATGGTGTAGGCGACCGTGCCCGTGCTCGCGACGAGGACGGTGGAGGCGAAGACAGAGCCGTAGCCCACGTCTTCGAGCTGCGGGGGGTAGGTGGGGGCGAAGGCCGAAACCACCGTCGCGCCGTCGGGTGCGACCAGGGCCAGATACTCGCCGCCGGCGTCCAGTTTGAAGTTCGTGTGTAGCGGCTGCCCGGCGCTGCGCCGGTTCTTGTTGGAGGCGAAGACCACCAGAAAACGGCCGGGCGCCAGCGTGAGGGACGGGAACGTCCAGCGCTCCAGGTCGTTTGTGGTATCGGTGAGGTGCCAGCCCCCGAGGTCAACCGCCGTGCGGTCCGGGTTGAACACTTCGATCCAGTCCGTGAAGTCGCCATCCTCGTCTGCCAGTACCGTATCGTTGGCAGCCATGAACTCGGTGATGCGCGGCGACGCGTCAAGGGAGGCCGCGCCGAGCGCCAACGCGCCCGCCCAGACCGTCACTCGCCATGCCGCTTTCATCCATTCGCACATGCCGCTCGCCGCCTCCGTTGCTAACAGAGTCCAAACAAGAATCTTACCCGAACCCGTCAGGCCGGAACAGCTCCAACTGCTGGCTTGCGATAACGCAGCGGTGACGCAGGGGGTTGCATGGCACACCGTGGCCGGTGACGGCCGTCTCCATCGCGTGGGCAGGCGACGAGGCGTGGAGACGGCGGTCCCCGCCGTTAGCGCCCTCCCTCTTGCGTTACTGAGGCGTTACCGGTGTAGCGTGTTTCCGACAGTGTAGCGTGTTTCCGCTTGACCGCCGAAGTCGGAGGTTTAAGCTTGCCGCAGTCGTGTGTGGGGACACGGTATGAAAGCGGTATGGCGTGGTGTGAGCGTATGGTGGGTTTTCGGGGTCTGCAGGCTGGCGGTTGCTGCGCTTGCCGAACCGCTGGCGGTCGGGACGACGGCGATTCGGCTGTTGCCCCAGATCGAGTCGGTGACCGTCTGGGAACGCACCGGCGGAACCGGCCCCGCGGGATTCAATTTCCCCATCGGTGACGCACGGCTGAGCGCGCGGCGAGCCGATTTGTTGAATGCCTCGAACTGCGACTTCTCCCGCACGACGCAGGAGTACTTCGACATCTTCTTCTCCGGTGCTGACGGCAGCCCTGACCCCGAAGGCGCTTACCTGACCGTGGAGGCGCTTTTCAGCGCAAGCGGCGTTCCCGGCGCCGGCATGAACATAGCCGAGGTCCAGTTGCACTTCACGGGCGGCAAGACCGAGTCGGGGCTGACCGTGGCGAGCTACGTGACGCTGGGTGCGGAAGGCGTCCCCAGCTCGGTGGGGGCGTGCGTCGACGGGAACATCCTGACGCACACCGCGATGGGGCGCACCTCCGGAGCGAGTCCGCGGATGCGGATCACGATCGGCTTCCTCTCTTCGTCCGGTCCGCCCGTGCCGCTGCCGGCGAGGATCGGCGGCGTCAGCATCAAGACCGGCCAGGCCACGCTGGAGGTGCTCGACCTGGTCAGCGCTGTCTCCAACAGGGTGGAAACGGCCCCGTCCCCGGTTGCCGGCTCCTGGGATGCGCTCGGTTGGTTCGTGTCGCATCACGGGTCGTACACCTGCGTGGTCCCGGTGGCAGGCGACGAGCGCACCCGCGTCTATCGCGTGCGCAGCCGGTGGATCGATCGCTGAGTCCGCAGCGGTGGCGACCATCCGGTGGTCGGGCATAAGGACGTGTGCCAGGCGCGGGTGCGTCCCGTTTCTTCGCGGCCAGCCTGGAGATGGAACGTGGTCGCTGTCGGGGCGATCGTGGCAGGTTTGTACGTTATGTGTGTCGGCTTGCGATTGCCTGGTGCGTCTCTGCAAACTAGCATGGACCGCATCCAATTCATCGTCGGGTTGGACCGAAAGGATGGGTGTCACATGACTATGACGTTCGAGACAGCGCAACTGAAACAGGCGTGCATGGATGATCCCAGCATCATGACGAAGCTCAGCACCATCCGCACGGATGCGCCGGGTTTTGGCACACCCGGTCCGGAGAGCCTCGAGGCGCATGCCCGTCACGTGCACGTGTTGAACGAGACTGGCATCGCCTGGGTCTACGGCGGACACCCCGTCGGCAAAGACCAGCGCATTCTGGCCCTGGGGCGGAAAGACAACAAGGCAAGGCGCGGCAACAGCGGGTACTACTGGAACAAGTTTGGCGATATCTAGTGGCCAAAGTGACATAGCCATCCCATGTTCTATCCGGAGGTGTGCTATGCTGAGGGTGTCGAGAATGAGCTATAAGTATAATATGGCGAATGCCCCGGGGGAAATGGAAGCGGGCTGCTTCCGTCTTCAGGTTCAGCGCACCGTGATCACGGTTCCCGGCGGAGACGTGACCAGGTAGCCGGTGGCGGTGATGCTCACCGGCCTGCCGCCGGCGCTGATCTGCTGCAGCTGGACGTCGGTCAATCCGTTTCGATCGGTCCCAACCCGGAGCGAGGTTGATGTGAGCGTGCCCTCGATCGCGAGCTGGCCGCCCCAGATGCTCTCCCGGCTCTCAGCGAAGCTGAGCTTGCTGCCCGGGACGACCCGGATGGTGCTGACGACGTCGCCGGCAAGCGTGAGCGTGCCGACATGGTTCTCGCCCGTTCCGGTGTCCAGCGTGCCGCCGCCCAGGACGATGTTGTGCTGGGGCCTGAGCACGTCGTTACCCGCCAGCGCCAACGTGCCGGCGTTGATCGTGGTCACGCCGGTGTAGCGGTTGTCGCCGGCGAGGGTCAACGTCCCGGCCGTGGTCTTGGTGAGCCCGCTGGCCCCGTTGTTGATCTCCGCGATGTTGCTGACCGTGCCGGCTTTGAAGGCGGCGGTCACGAGGGCCGGGGCGGCGCCGCCGATGGTGTGACCGGTCAGGTCGAGCGTGGCGCCGTCGAGGTTCAACGTGGCCGTCCCCGCTCCCGTGCTGGCGCCCTTGGTGATGTTGCCGTTCACCGTCACGTTGCCCCCCGTGAGGTTCACCGTGCCGTTGGCCGTGCTGCCGGCCACGGTGGAGGTGGCGAGCGTGATGCCGCCCGTGCCGACGATCGCCGTTCCGCCGCCGATGTTCAGCGTGCCCGCGCTCGTGCCGCCGGTGGACGAGCGGCTGCCCGCGACCACGGTGGTGACATCCAGCGTTCCCGTGTCGAACGTCAGCGTGCCCGTGTCACCCAACGCGGAGTTTCCGACGCGCTTCGCCAGGGTCAACGTGCCGATCAGCAGGTGGGCGGGGTGGTCCGCAAGCTCCAGCAAGCCGGTCAGTAGGGTGCCCGTCGCGGAGGTATGGTTGAGGATGTTGACCGTGTTGGCGCGACTGTTGCCGCCGGCGGACCCGCGCAGGGTCAGGCTGCCGGTTGCGGTGTCGAAGACGACCTGGCCGCTCGAGCGGCTGGTGCCTGCCTGCCCGATATTCACGACATCGGCGTTGATGGCGTTGGTACCGCTGCCGAGGCGGAGGACGCCGATGTTCCCGCCCTGGCCGGTGGCGTCGCCCACGCCGACGGTGCCCGCCGTGATGCTGCTGTTGGTGGCCAGGATCAGGGTCGTGTAGAAGGGGCCGCCCATCGACGTGCCGGCGGTATTGCCGACGCGCAGCGTTCCGGTGGTTCCCAGATTGAGGGCAAAGGCGCCCAGCCCGCGCATGTCGGTGGTCCCGTAGTCGTAGTTGGCGTTGCCGGTGGCGAGGCCGAGCTTGAACGTCCCGCCCACGCTATTGACAACGAAACTGCCGCCGCCCCTCAGGGTGAGATAAGTCGTCGTGTTGGCCGCCGCGTTATTGCCGATGGCCACGTTGCCGTTGACGGTCAGGGTCGTGCCGCTGCCGATGGTGATGACGTTGGTCGCGGTGGAGTAGGGGCTGACCGTCAGGCTGCCGAGTGCCTGGTTGAGGGCACCGAGATGGCCGACGGTGTTCCCGCTGCCAAGCGTCAGGACGGTGGCGGCGGGCAGCGCGTGGTCGCACCCGCAGGCCAGCGTGCCGGCGTTGACGGTCGTGGGGCCGGAGTAGGTGTTGGTGCCGGCCAGCGTCAGCGCCCCGGTGCCGGCCTTGGTGAGGGACACGGTTCCCGAGGCGGCTTCGCAAATGGCGCCGGAGAAGGTGTTTGTCGTTGAGCCATTGACCGTCAGCGTCACGGGATTGGTCGCGCTGTTGACCACCACGCCGCCGGCTCCGCCGGCGTCACCGAGCCCGGCCACCTGGAGCTTGCGGCCGTTCAATTCCACGGCGCCCGGCTGGGCGACGCGCAGGGTGGAAGCATACGGAACCGGCGGGAGCCACTTGCTCATCAGGTAGGTCTCCACCTGGCGGCGCTCCTGGGCGCTCAGCGCGCGCCTGTACATGACGACCTCCGCGACATCGCCCTTGTACATATTGGGAGTGTAACCGCCGATACTGGAGTTGACGTAAGCGCCCAGTCTCGTGTTGTTGGCTTTTGCGCCCAGCAGCGTGCCGTTGCGCCAGGTGTGCCTGCCGCTCCCGCCGGTTGCGTCGAGGTCGAGGGCGAGCACGTTGAACTGCTGCAGGGTGTAACCGGCCACCGGCATGTCGTAGTCGTTGTTGTACTGGGCGTGCGTGAACGTGGCATTGACGCGGTAGCCGACATGCAGGTTCTGGTCGGTCGTGCCAACCGAACCGCGCAGGACGTAGTTGTTGGCCTTGGGGTCCGTGCGGCCTTCGACGATGAAAATCGTGTAGTCCGTATTGACCAGGACGGCGCCGTTGTAGGCCAGCCGATCGTCGGTTCCGTCGAACCGCACCACCGGCAGCCCGTTCTGCACGCCGGCCCTGTAGGTGGGTCGGTTCGCCGCCGTGGCCTGCGTGGCGTGATTGGTCATGCCGGACTCGTCCGTCCACGTTGCCACGGCCGCGCCGTCAGCCAGGCCGGTGAGCCCGTCGGCGCGCAGCCACAGGGAAGCCCCGCTGACGGGCAGCGCACCGGTCGGGATGACACCGCTCTGGTGCAGAACGCCGTTGGAAACGATCGTGTCGCCGGCATAGCTGCTGCCGCTGATCACGTTCAACGTGCCGGCGCCGGCTTTGCCGATGCCTCCGGCCCCGCCGACGGTGCTGGCGAGGGTCAACGTGCCGGATGCGATGTCGAACAGCTTGGGGCCGTTGAGGGTGAGCGGCAGGGCCAGGGTGTTCGTGCCCGCGCTCTGCACGGCGCCCCCTGGCGTCAGCGGGTTGCCGAGCAGCGTGTAGCCGCCGCCCAGCGTCAGGCTGCGCACCGCGGTCAGTGTGTCATTGGTGTTCACCTGGCGGGCCGCGCTGGCCGGGAACACCAGCGCCCCTCCGTCGCCCGGCACACCATCGCCCGCCCAGTTAGCCGCGGCCGACCACGTGCCCGCCGCAGCGTCCCCGCCATCCCACTCGCGCGAGGCGCCGGCGACATCGAACACCAGCACGATGGCGTTCGGGTTGGCAGCCGTTCCATCGTAGTCGATGTGCCAGTAGGGCGGCAGGGTCGTGCTCAAGAACGCGCCGCCGGTCACTTTCGTCAGGTCGTTGAGGAGCACGTACTCCGTCAGCGACTGCGCCCCGGTTCGGACCAGGTTCAGGGTGAGACTGGAAATGTCGATCGTGCCGCTGCCGCTGACGCGCATCCGGTCCGCTGTGTCGTCGGTCAGCCGGCAGTTCAGCGTGCCCGCCCCGTCCAACTTTCCGCCCGTGATCGTGATGTTCGCATTAGCCAGCGAACCGCTGACGGTGAGCGTGCCGGCGTTGACCACCGTTGTGCCTGTGTAGAGGTTGGCGCCGGAGAGGGTCCATTGGCCGGCGTCTTCCTTGGTCACTGTGTACGCGGCTGCGCCGTCGGCGATCACGCCCGCGACGATGCCGTTGCCCGCCCCCGCCAAAGCCAGGGCGCGGCTGGGCTGGTTCGCGGAAATCGCGCCGTTCAGCGTCAGGCTGCCCGCGTTGACGACGAAGCGGGTGCCGCCGCCGCCGCTGGTCAGCGTGAAGTTGCCGCCGATCGTGTTGTTGCCCGCGAGGTTGTAAATGGTGCCGGGATCTGCCATGTTGCTGGTCATAAAACTGATGGTATTCGGCAGGGTGATGTCGCCCCCGCTGCCGTCCAGGTGCAACTGGCAGTGGCCGGCGGTGCCGTTCGTAAGGGAGACTGTCTTCGTGCCTGACCCCAGGGAGTCGCTGCGGGTGATGATGACGGTGCCGTAGTTGACATTGAAGTTGCGCGTGACGGCACTGGCGTCCCCGCTGAGCGTCAGCGTGCCGGCATAGCCTGCCTTGCCGATGACGATCGTGTTGCCGGTGCCGCTCTGCGCCATGGTGCTGGTGATGAGGGCCGACCCGCCCGACACGACGTAAAACCCCGGCGTGGTGGGGTTCCCGATCGTAATGGTTCCGCCCGCGATCGTATACCCGGTCACGTCGAACTGCAGGCTGTTGAACTGCACGTTGCCGCTGACGTCAACCGTGCCAGCCGTGCCTTCGAACCCGGCGTCGCTCCAACCGGTCCACACCGCGGCGTAGGGGCCCCCCGCCACCGTGCTCCAGTTGGCGTAGGCGGCATCGTTCTGCTTCCAGGTCAAGGGGCCTCCGGCATCGTTGAAGTACAGGGGCGCTGCCAGCGCCTGCCCGGCGAGCGCCATGCTGCCGAAAAGCAAGGCGAGGTGAAGTATGCGAACGGGCTTTATGTTCATGTTGGGAAGTCCTTTGGGTTCTGAAGGTCAGGTTTTCAGCGCACAGAGAAGATCGAGCCCTGCGCGGCGGTGATCAGGTAGCCACTGTCGCTAATTTCGACCGGGTTGCCGTTGACGCTGATCATCGCGAGCTGGGCGCCGGTCAATCCGTTCTGGTTGGCGCCGAACTGCAGTGACGTGGGGGTGAGCGGCCCCTCGATGTTGAGATGGCCGTTCCAGGTCATGCTCCGGCTCTCGGCGAAGCTCAGTGTGCCGCCGGGAGCGAGCTTCAAGGTGCTGGTGGCTCCGTCCGCCACCGTCAGCGTGCCCAGGTGGTTCTCGAAGGCGCCCGCATTCAGGACGCCGCCGCCCACGACGATGGCGTTCGACGTCTTCAGCACGTTGGCGCCGGCCAGGTCGAGCGTGCCCGCGCTGATCGTCGTGGGGCCCGTGAACGTGTTGTCGCCGCTGAGCACCAGCGTGCCCGCCCCGCTCTTGCGGATGCCGGCGCTGCCCGTGATGGCCGCGCTGACCAGCAGGTCGGGCGTGGCCGTGCCGTCGGCCACGTCGAACAAGCCGTCGTCATCCACCTGCACCCGGCCCGTGATCAAGGCTGTTGCCGTCGACGCCAGCGTGGTGATCGTGCGGTCGGCGCCCGCGTTCACGAAGCGGTAGTACCCCGTGGCGGTGGGGCTGCTGACACCGGCGTTGGATCGGATTTCGCCGCCGGTCATCGTGATCGTCTGGCCGCCGCCCAATCCGCCGCTGACGGCCGCGTCCAGGGTCAACAGGCCGCCATCGAGCACCACGCCGGTCACGTTGCCCGACGCGGCGTTGGCGTAGCCCAGCGCTTTCGCCACCGTGGCCTGGACGGTTGCGCCAGGCGCGACGGTGATGACCCCCGTCAGGGTTCCTTGATTGGCGCCGTCGTCGGAGAAAGCCAGCACGAGCGTGCCGGCATTGACCGCTGTGCCGCCGGCGTAGGCGTTGGGGAGCGTGGGCGCCAGCGTCAACGTGCCGGGACCGTTCTGCGTCAGCGTGCCGGAGCCGCTGATGTAGCCGCTCAGCGTCTGGGGCTCCGAACTGCTGTAGACGAAGCTGGCATTGTCGACGATGGCGCCGCCATACACGCCGTTGCCAAGGGTGCCGGCGCCGCTGACCGTCAAGACGCCGTCGCTGATCGTCGTCGTGCCGCCGTAGGTGCTGGCGCCGGTCAGGGTCAAGGTGCCGGCGCCGCTCTTGGTCACCAGGACGTTGTCCGTGGCGTCCTTTCTGATCGATCCGACGGTGATCGCCCCCGAGCCGGTGAACGTGTAGGTGTTGTTGCGGTTCACGCCGCTGGCCGAGATGCTGGCGATGCTCAGGCTCGCCGTGGAGTTGAAGGTGGACCCGGTGTTCACGGCGTCGATCGCACCGAGGGCCAGGCTGTAACCATCGACCGTGCTGTTCAGGATGCTGATCGTCCCGGACCCGGTGATCTGCGCGCCGGGGAGCGTGAGGACTTTGTCGATCGGCCCCACCGTCGCCGCGCCGACATCGAAGGTGACGTTGCCGCCCCACTTGAATGCCGGTGTGACGAAGGTCGCATCCGTGTCCTGGCGCAGCTGGAGGGTGGTGCCGGTCGCCATGGTCAGCTGGGAGCTTCCCAGGGCCGAGAGGTGGGTCAACTTCAGCGTGCCGGCGTTGATCGTCGTCGTGCCGCTGTACGTGCTGGTCCCGGCCAGGGTGAGGGTGCCGGCGCCGGCCTTGGTCAGGGACAGCACGCCCGCGGGCCCGTCGGCCAAGGAGCCGGTGAAGGCGGAGGCGCCGGCGTTATTGACCACCAGCGTGGCGGTGGCGCTGCCGTTGTTGACCACCACGCCGCCCGCCCCGTTGACGTCGTCCAGGCCGGCGACCTGCTGGTCGCGGTCGTTCAGGTCCAGGGTGCCCGGCTGGGCGACGCGCAGGGCGGATGCGGCGGGCAGAGCCGGAAGCCACTTGCTCATCAGGTAGGCTTCCACCTGCTGGCGCTCCTGGGTGGTCAGCGCGCGACTGTACATGATGACTTCCGCCACGTCGCCCTGGAAGAAGTAGCCGGCCCCGTAGCCGCCGATGCCGGAGTTGACGTAGGCGCCCAGCATCACGTTGTTGGCGAGGCTGCCCAGCAGCGTGCCGTTGCGCCAGGTGTGCTTGCCGGTGCCGCCGGTTGTGTCCAGGTCGAGCGCCATCACGTTGAGCTGCTGCAGCGTGTACCCGGGCACGGTCATGGTGTAGTCGTTCGCATATTGGGCGTGCGTGAAGCCCGTGTCCGACCGATAACCCACATGCAGGTTCTGATTGGCGGTGCTGGCCGAGCCGCGCAGGATGTAGTTGTTGGACTTATTGCTCGTGCGGCCCTCGACGACAAAGACGGTGTAGTCCGTGTTGACAAGAATCGTGCCGTCGTAGGCCAGCCGGTCGTCGGTCCCGTCGAACCGAACCACGGGCAACCCGTTCTGAACGCCGGTCTTGTAGATGGGCTGATTGGCCGGCGTGCCCTGGGTCGCGTCATGCACCTGTCCCGATTCATCCGTCCATGTCGCCACGGGCGCGCCGTCAGCCAGGCCGGTGATCCCGTCGGCTCGCAGCCACAGCGCGGCCCCGCTGACGGGCAGCGTGCCGGGCGGGGTGAGGGCCGTCAGTCGCACCGTGCCGTTGGAGATGATCGTGCTGCCCTGGTAGCCGCCGCCGCTGCCCACTTCCAGCGTGCCGGCGCCGGTCTTGCTCAAACCGCCCGCCCCGCCTACGGCGCTGGCAAGGCTGAGCGTTCCGGAGGTCGTGTCGATGATCTTGGTGCTGTTGAACGTCAGCGGCAGGGCCAGGGTGTTCACCCCCGCACTCTGCACGCGGCCGCCCAAAGCCAGCCCGTTGCCGCGCAGCGTGGAGCCGCCCCCGAGCGTCAGGTTGTACACGGAGCTCAGCGCGTCGTTGGTGCTGACCGGCCGGGCCGAACCCGCGGGGAACACCAGTCCGCCGCCGTTGACGGGCAGCCCATCGTCCACCCAGTTGGCCGCCGTCGCCCACGTCCCCTGATCCGCATCGCCGCCGTCCCACTCCCAGGTGGCGGCGACGACGTCCAGCCACAACACCACGGCATTCGGATTGGCATCCGTGCCGTCGTAGTCGATGTGCCAGTACGGTGGCAGTGATGTGGCGGCGAAGGCGCTGCCGGTCACTTTCGTCAGGTCATCGATAATCACGTATTCCGTCGTCGACTGCACCCCGCTCTTGCTGACGTTCAGGGTGAGCGCCGTAATGTCGATCGCGCCGGCGCCGACGAGCCGAATCCGGTCCGCGTTGTCGCCCGCGAGCCGGTAGGTCAGCGAGCCCGACCCGTTCACCAGGGCATCCGTGACCGTGATGTTCGCGTTCGCCTGCGAGCCGTTGACGGTCAGCGTGCCGGCGTCGACCGTCGTGGTCCCGGTGAAGCCGTTGACGCCTTCGACCACCAGCGTGCCCGCGGTGGTCTTGGTGATGCCGTTGGCCCCGTTGTTGATCTGGGCGATATTCCTGACCGTGCCGGACATGAAGTTGGCGGTGACGAGGGCAGGGGCGGCGCCGCCGATGGCGTGGCTGGTCAGGTCGAGCGTCGCGCTGTCGAGGTTCAGCGTGGCCGTGCCGGCGCCCGTGCTGGCGCCTTTGCTGATGTTGCCGTTGACGGTCACGTTGCCGCCGGTCAGGTTCACCGTGCCGTTGGCCGTGCTGCCAGCCACGGAGGAGGTGGCCAGCGTGATGCCGCCCGTGCCGACGATCACCGTGCCGCCGCCGATGTTGAGGGTGCCGGTGCTCGTGCCGCCTGCCGTTGTCGACGACCGGCTGCCCGCAATCACGGTGGTCACATCCAACGTTCCGGTATCGAACGTCAGCGTGCCCGTGTCACCCGACGCGGAGTTTGCGGCGCGCTTCGCCAGGGTCAAGGTACCGATCAAGAGGTCGGCAGGGTGACCGGCCAGATCCAGCAAGCCGGTGAGGAGCGTGCCCGTTCCGGACGTGTGGTTGACGATGTTAAGCGCAGCGGCGCGGCTGGGGTCGCCGGCGGATCCGCGCACCTGCAGGCTCCCGGTTGCGGTGTCGAAAATCATCTGCCCGCTTGAACGGGCCGTGCCGGCCTGCCCGATGCGGAGGGTGTCGGTATTGAGGATGTTGACACCGCTGCCGAGGCGCAGGTTCGAGAGGTTCGCGCCCTGGCCGGTGGCGTCGCCCACGCCGATCGTGCCGGCCGTGATCGTGCTGTTTACCGCCAGGATCAGGGTGGTGTAGTAAGGGCCGCCGGCCGGAGACGTACCCGCGGTGTTGCCGACCCGCAGCGTGCCGGCCGCTCCCAGGTTCAGGGTGAAGGCGCCCAGCCCGCTCAGGTCCGTCGTGCCGTAGTCGAAATTGGTGGTGCCGCTGGCGAGGCCCAGCCTGAACGTGCCTCCCGCGCTGGTGACAACGAGGCTGCCGCCGCCCGTGAGCGAGAGGTAGGTCGTCGTGTTGGCGGCCGTGTTGTTGCCGATGGCCACGTTGCCGTTGATGGTCAGCGTTTTGCCGGCGCCTATCGTGATGACATTGTCCGAGAGGGAATTCGGGCTGACCGTCAGGCCGGCAATCGTCTGGTTGAACGTGCCGAGGTCGAATTTGCCCACGCTGGTCCCGCTGCCGATGGTCAGCGCCGTGGTGGTCGGGAGCGCATTGTCGGCGCCGCTGGCCAGCGTGCCGGCGTTGATGGCCGTGCCGCCGGTGTAGGTGTTGCCGTTCGAGAGGGTCCACGTGCCCGCGCCGGCCTTGGTGAGGGCGAGGCCCGTGCCAGCGACCAAGCCGCTCATGACGCCATTTCCCGCGCCGGTGAGCTGCA
>CAYOBW010000046.1:0-12672 GCA_964402115.1 uncultured Victivallales bacterium | reverse complement strand
GTGGGTGTGAGGCCGGTGCCGCCGGTCGTCACATTGCCGCTGAGGGTCAGCGTCTGGCCGGCGACGGTGTTCTCGATGATGCCGCCGTTGGTATTGCCGCTGTTGCTCTGGATGTTGATGGCGCGGTCGCTCGACCCGCCGGTTGCGCCCGTGAACTGCAGCGTGCCCGTGTTGCTGAAGCCGCTCTGGCCGAGCGTGATCGTGGCGCCGCTGCCGAGGGCCGAGGGGCTGCCGGCGTTGGCGATCGAGTCGCCGCTGACGGTGCCCTTGGAAACGCTGACGTTCCCGAAGCTGTTGGCAGCGTTGCTGAGCGTCAGCGTGCTCTGGTCCGTACGACTGATCGTCGAGACGCTGACGATGCCCGTTTCCAGGATGTTGCCCGTTCCACGAATGACCAGATCCCCCGTCCCCGTGACGCCGCCGGTCAGGGTGAGCAGGCCAGTTCCCGAGTTATTCACCGTCGCGCCACCGGTCAGGTTGATGACACGGTCCGACGCTGTGGCGGCGCCGGTATAGGTCAGGGTGCCGAGCAGATCGACAGTGCCGTCGCCGGCGGTCGCGGGCGCACCCAGGGCACTGGCGCCCCCGCCCACATTCTTTAGCGTGTTGATGCTGACGGTGCCGCCCGTGACGATGGTCTTGCCCGTGTAGATGCTGGCGCCGCTCAGAACCAGCGTGCCGGAGCCCGCCTTCTGCAGTCCGGCGGAGCCTGCGACGATGGAACTGATGGTGGCGCTGACGCTCGCGGCGGCGGTAATCGTCGGGGTCGTGCCGTTGAGCGTCAGGGTGCTGCTGGCCACCGTGTAGCCGGTGAGGTTGAAGGCAAGATCATTGGCGGTTACGCCGCCGCTGATTGTTACCGTTCCGGCCGTGTTCGCGAAGACGGCGTCATTGTCGTTGCCGCCTGGCGCCGGCCACACCACGTTCGCGGCGCCGCTCCACCAGGTCAAGCCGCTGTTGGCGATCCACGTGCCGGTCCCGCCATTGGGGTTCGGCGCCGTGGCTGCATTGCCATCCCACGTCAGCGAGGCGGCTTGCGCCGCGGATGCGCCCAGCAACCACATCAAACCGACGACTGCCGTCGCCACAGAGATCCGCATCGTTCGCCGTGCTGCCTTTACGCTCGTCATGGCTTGCCTCCGTCCGGGGCTACCGTGCCCGTTTTACACAAGCTTCTCTCTCTTCAGTGCCCCGAAATTCCGGAGGTCAACCGCATTCTCCGTGGTCACGCACCAGCCGGCAGGACTGAAACGCATGCACCCGCGCTTCCTGCATATTTGTACGCCCTCCCGCACTCTGGCACAAGACCGAAAGACGAAACCGGGCGATGTTGCGGGGAAGCCGGAAGGCTTCACCGCCCAGGCGCAGTTCGAGGCGTGGAAGCGCTACGCCTCAGCCTTGCGGCAGGCCATTCCGCATAGGGCAGGATTGTCACAGACCCTGCAGAACGCGCTCGTCATCCTGAGCGAAGCGAAGGATCTCTGCCTCTCGCTGGGCCCGAGATTCCTCGCGATGCTCGGAATGACAAGCCCTTTGACGCATTACGTGTGAATTCGTCTCCGCTTGCAGCCGGCGTTCTGGTTGCGCTATAGAGGCGACGTACAAGAGGATACGCATTCACGCAACCGTGAGGGGGAGGGGACGCCGGGGTGTTGAAGACCGTCCAGGTAGCAGGGGGCGCCATGAAGAGGCAGGCAGCGGTGGTGGCGATTGTGACGGGGCTGACTTGGGCCGTGACGGCCGCGCGCGCCACGACGCTGTGGTGGGACGGCGGCGCTGACGAGGCGCTTGGCCAGAGCGACAACCGTAGCACCGCGGGGATGAACTGGCTCGGCGGCGGCCTTTGGGACGACGGCGTCACGTCCGCCGCGCTGGCCGCGTGGTCGGACGGCGACAGCGCCATTTTCGGCGGCAGCGCGGCCAGCCAGGCGATCACGGCGGGCTCGTGCACGGTCGGCAACCTGACCTTCGGGCAGGGCGCGCAGGGCACGGGCAGCAACGGCACGGCCTATGCGGTTTCCGGCGGGACGCTCACGCTGTCGAACAGCACGATCACCGCCAACACGCACACGACGATCGCATCCGTTCTGGCCGGTACGACGGGACTGACCAAGGCCGGCGGGGCCACGTTGACGCTCGGCAACGCCAATAGCTTCAGCGGCGAGATCACCGTCAACCAGGGGACGTTGCGCGGGACGGCCACCACGGCATTTGGGCCGCGGAGCAGCGCCCGGACGCTGACCGTCAACGGCGGAGGCACCCTCGATTTCAGCGTCAACGGCCTCTTTGGCGCGCATTTTTCCGCCAGCGTGCCCGCTTTGGTCATCAACAGCGGCGGCGTGGCGGTCAACACTGCCAACCCCGGCAACCAGCCGCTTTACAACCTCACGCTGCAGGGCGGCACGTTGACGTCCACCTCCGGCAATCCCGGCTGGGGCGCGTGGAACATCAACGGGACCATCACGGCCACGGGGGTGTCGGAACTCAGGACCGCGGCGGCGAGCAACGGCGGCGTCATGCTGGCGTCCGGCACCGGTGCCAGCAACACGACCGTGAACGTGGTGAATCCCGCCGACATTCTGACGATCTCCACCAGCGTGCTGGATGGGCGCGATACGGCCAGCCCGTACCCCGCCCATGCCACCGGACTGACCAAGACTGGCTCCGGCACGCTCGTCCTCGGCGCCGCCAGCACGTTCAGCGGCAGCGTGACGGTCAACGGCGGTACCCTGCGCGGGACGGCTAAGAATGCCTTTGGCACGGGCAACATCGCCCGGACCCTGACCGTCAACAGCGGTGGCACGCTCGACTTCCGCGTCAACGGTCTCTTTGGCGGGCATTTCTCCACCAGCGTGCCCGCGCTGGTCATCAACAGCGGTGGCGTGGCGGTCAACACCACCAACCCCGGCAACCAGCCGCTCTACAACCTCACGCTGCGCGGCGGCACGTTGACGTCCACCTTCGGCAATCCCAGTTGGGGTGCGTGGAACATCAACGGGACCATCACGGCCACCGGGGTGTCGGAGATCAGGACCACGGCGGCGAGCAACGGCGAAATCATGCTGGCGTCCGGCACCGGCGCGAGCAACACGACCGTGAGCGTGGTGAGCGCGGGCGACCGCCTGACCATTGCGACCCGGATTCTCGACGGGCGCGACACGGCCAGTCCGTACGCCGTCCACGCTACCGCGCTGACCAAGACCGGCGCGGGCGTTCTCGTCCTCGCCGGCAACTGCGCCTACACGGGCGTTACCCGGGTCGAAGCCGGCACGCTGCGCCTGGACGTCGCCAATGCGCTCGCCGGCGTGAACCACGTCACGTTGAACGGCGGCACGCTCGACATGGGGACGGCAGCCAATTCGATCGGGACCCTCACCGTCAGCAGCGCAAGCGGCCTCGTGCTCGGCTCGGGGACGCTCGCGTTCCTCGACAGCGCGGCCAGGGTGTGGACCGGCAGCCTGACCCTGTCCGGTACGCTCGGCTTGACGACGCTGCGGTTCGGCGTCGACGGCAGCGCCCTGACGCCCGCGCAGCTGCGGCGGATCACCATCGGCGGCAGTCCCGTGAATATCACCGCAGCGGGCTACATCGTCGACGCCCGGCAGGGCACGGTCCTCATCGTGCGGTGAGGAACAGGACGCACATGGCCGCTTGCCAGCGCACCCCGCCGCGCTGTATGGTCACCGGCATGAAGCAGGCGATAGCTTGGTTGGGGTTCATGTTGCTGGCGGTGTCGGGTTGGGCAGCGACGGGGTTCGTGAGCGAAGGCAAGGCGTACCGCTTCGACACGGGCGCCTTGCGCGGCGGGCTGCGCTCGCAGGGGCGGTCCATGGGGCTCGGCCCCGTTGCCGCGGGCGGCGTCGGCGTCGCGGCGCCCCTGGGCCTGTTCTCGCACTACCGTTTGCTCGACGCCGATAACCGGTATCTGCCGGACGCGCGGGACTGGCCGAGCACGGCGGTCCAGCTGACGAACGGCGCCGTCGAGGTGCGCTGGACGGCGGACGCGCAGCATCCGTTCGACATGCGGGCGGTCTACGCGTGGGCGGCGTCCAACATCCTGGACCTCTCGACCACCGTCGTGGCCCACCGCGAACTGCGCCGGTTCGAAGTGTTCGTCGCTTCGTACTTCCAAGGGTTCCCGGCGGCCTACGGCTACGGCGCGGGCGGCTTCGTGGAGGCCCGGCAGGAGCTGGGCGACTGGCTCGCGTTTACGCGCGATGACGCCGCGGATGCGCTCCTTGCGGACGGGCGCTGGCTCAGGCCGCCGCACCCGGTCACGTTCAAACCCATCGCGCGCTACGCGGGGGCGCTGGCGCTGCGGCGCGATGCCGCGAGCGGGCTGGTCGGGTTGGTGCTGGCGCCGCCCGCGGAGTGCTTCGCCGTCCTCATGCCCTACGGCGCGGAGGCGCATCGCTCGCTGTACCTCTCCCTGTTCGGTCGGGATTTCAAGGACGGCGAGTCGGCGACCGCGCGGGCACGCCTGGTAATCGGGCGCGACCTGTCGGACGCGCAGGCCATCGAGTTGTATCGCACTTACCTGAAGGAGCTTCAACCATGAAAATGTCTTTGTCGCGGAGACAGTTCCTGGCCGCTGCCGCGTCTGCCGTGGCCGTGCCGACCATCATCCCGGCACGGGCGCTGGGGCGCGATGGAGCCGTCGCGCCGAGCAACCGGATAGCCGTCGGCGCCATCGGCATGGGCGGGCGGGGAACCGGTCACGTCGCGGAGATCTCGGCGTTCAAGGAGGTGCAGGTCGTGGCCGTGTGCGACGTGTTCCGCTCCAGAGCCGCGCAGGTCGCGCAGTCGGTGGACGCCCGCTCCGGCACGACGGGGTGCCTGGGCGTCCAGGATTTTCGCGAGATCCTGGCGCGGACGGACATCGACGCCGTGACCATCGCGTCTCCGGAGAACTGGCACGCGATCATGGCGGTCGAGGCGATGAAGGCCGGCAAGGACGTGTACTGCGAGAAGGCGCTTTCGCTGACCGTGGCGGAGGGGCGCGCGGTTTGCGAGGCGGTGCGCCGGCACGGGCGCGTCCTGCAGGCGGGCACCCAGCAGCGGTCCGACGGGCGGTTTCGCTTCGCTTGCGAACTGGCTCGCAACGGCTACCTCGGCAAGCTCCACACGGTGACCGTCGCTGCGCCGAGCGGCCGGCGCGTGCTGCGCCTCCCGGCCGCGCCGGTGCCGGCGGATTTGAACTACGACCTGTGGCTGGGGCCGGCGCCGTTGAAGCCGTACCGCGACGGGCTGTGCAGCTACAACTGGTACTTCCTGAGCGACTACTGCGCCGGCTGGATCCAGAGCTGGGGTGTCCATCACCTGGACATCGCGCTCTGGGGCGCGCCCGCGCTGGGCGCCACGACGCTGGAGGTCGCGGGCACGGCCGAGTTCCTGCCGGAGGGCGACGCCGATGTGTCGTTCGGCTGGCAGGTGAACATGACCACGCCGGACGGCCTCCGGCTGCGCTACCACGAGGATGGCAGCTCGCCGGTCGGCCACGGCGTCCGGTTCGAGGGCGACAAGGGCTGGGTGCACGTCGTGCGCGGCGGGATCAAGGCCGACCCGGCGGGCCTGCTCGACGTCGTCATCAAGCCGGGCGACGAGCACCTCTACCGGTCCGACCACCACATGGAGAATTTCGTCCGCTGCATCCGCACGCGCCGCGATCCCGTGGCGCCGGTCGAGGCGTGTCACGCCGCGACCACGCTGTCGCTCGTGGCCGACATCGCCACGCGCGCCGCCCGGAAGCTGACGTGGGACTGGCGGAAGGAACGGTTCACCGGCGACGAGGCGGCCAGCCGGATGCTCTCCCGGACGCTCCGCAATCCCTGGAAGATATGAGGAATACCATGCGCTACAGTGACATACAAATCCTGCTGCCCGCCCTGTTCGTTGCGTTCGCGGCCCACGCCGCTTCGCCGTTGCCGGACGACGTCCGCGAGGCGGTGCGGCAGGTGCGCACCAACGCTGTGGCCAGCGTGCGGCAGCCGTACTTCCTGCTTGAGCAGTTTACGCCGAAAGCCGCCGGCGAAGCGGAGCAGTGCCGGGCGCTGGCGGCGCTGCTGGCGGAGGCCGCGGGCGCGGCGGACACGACACCGCTTGGGCGCACGATCCTCTGCCAGCATCTCGCGCGGGTCGCCGGCGCAGCCGAGACCCCGCTCCTCCGCAAGCTGCTGGCAGACCCGGCGGCGACCGCCGCTGCGCGCATCGCGCTGGGCGAGGTGGTGGGCGCGCCACCACCGGCCGAACCGGTGGAGGTCTACCGGGCCGAGGCGGCGGCCGCGCAACCGGCCACGCGCGTGGCCGGCCTGTCGTCGCTGGCACGGTACTACCCGAAGGCCGCGCTGCCGGTCTGCGTCAAGGCGCTGGGCGACACAAACGCGGTGGTGAGCGCGACGGCGATGCGCCTCGTCGGCCGGCTCGATGGCGCGGCGCTGGCCGGCGCCGTGGCCGGGTTCGACGCGGCGCGCCAGGCGCTGGCGCTGGATGTGCTGGCGGAGTGCAAGGTCGGCGCGGCGCGCGGCGTCGTGACGGGCCTCGTGGCCAGTCCCGACGAGACCGTGCGGGCCGCCGCCATCCGGGCGCTGGGCGTGCTTGGCGACAAGGGCAGCGTGGCGGTGTTGGCCGAGGCTGGGGCGGAAGCGGAGCTGGCGCAGTTGACGGCGCCGGGCGTGGACCGGGCGATCGTCGCAGGCATTGCCGCCGGCAAGCCCGCGGCCCGCGTGACGCTGCTCAACGCGGCCGTGGCGCGGGGTGGGCCGGGGCTGACTCCCGTCCTGCTGGAGGCTGTGCGCACCGCCGACGAGACGGTGCAGAAGGCTGCGCTCAAGGTGCTGGGGCGCACCGGTGACGTGGCCGCCTATCCGCAGTTGGTGGCGCTGTTGGGCGCCGCGGGTGGCCAGGAAGCGGAGAACGCGGTACGGCAGATGGGGCGGCGCCTGGCGAACCGGCAGGCACGGCTGGCACCGCTGCTGGACCCGCTGAAGGACGCCAAAGCCCCTGTCGCGACGCAGGCGGCGGTTGTGCGCGTGCTGGCTCCGCTCGGCGGCGAGGATGCGCTGGCGCCGGTCCGGGAGCGGCTGGCGGCAGCCGACGCGACGCTGCGCGATGCCGCGGTGCGGTCCCTGGCGGAGTGGCCCGATGCGACCGCCGCGGAGGCCTTGCGGAGCGTGGCCGCCGACCCGGCGGCCAGCGTGGTGCACCGGACCCTGGCGGCGCGCGCGCTGGAGCGGCTGGCGTCGGCGGTGGCGCGGCGCGACGCGCTCGTGTATCTGGACTGTGGCGCGGCCGCGGAGTCCACGGGCGCGGATGGCGCGCGGCTGCGTGTGGTCGGCGGCAAGCCGTGGACCTGGACGGATGAACCTGCAGGCACTGTGGCGTTTGACGGGGACAGGCTGACCGTGGAAGCGACGGGGCTGAAGCCGGACCGCGCGTACCAGCTGGGCTTGACGTGGTGGGACTACGACGCCAACGGACGCGCGCAGTCCGTGTGGGTCAACGGGCAGCCGTTGATCGGCAAGACGGTTCTGCCGGCCTGGCAGGGCAAGCAGGAAGGCGCCGCCACGCTGACGGCGGTGCTGCCCGCGAGTGCGGTGCGCGGCGGCCGGGCCGCGATCGAGTTCCGGCGGGAGGCCGCGAGCAACGTGGCCGTGGGCGAGGTGTGGCTGTCACCGGCTCCGGCGGGCGGCGCGGGCACGGCGGCAGTGGCGGTCGCGCCGGCGGCTGCGCCGGTCGCGCCGGTGGCTGTGCCGGTCGTGCAAGCCAACGCCGGCGCGGCCAAGAAGGTGCTGGTCGTGACGGGGCTGGACTACCCGGGTCACTTGTGGCGCGAGACGGCGCCGGTGTTGATCGCGGCGCTGGCGCTCGACAAACGGCTGGAGGTGAGCGTGACGGAGGACGCCCGTGTGCTGGCGTCGCCGCAGCTGGATGCGTACGCCGCGATCGTGCTGCACTACCAGAACCACAATGTGCCGGCGCCGGAAGGCGCGCTGGCGAACCTGAAGCGCGTCGTGGAGGGCGGGAAGGGGCTCGTCCTCGTCCATTTCGCCTGCGGCGCGTTCATCGACTGGACGACGAAGCACGTGGCGGATGACTTCGGCGCGCTCGCGGGACGGGTCTGGAACCCGGCGCTGCGGGGCCACGATCCGCGCGGGCCGTTCCGGGTGCGGATCGTGGACGCGGCGCACCCGATCATGAAGGGCCTGGCCGACTTCGACACCGACGACGAGCTGTACACCTGCCTGGAAGGCGCCGCCCCGATCCAGGTGCTCGCCGTCGCCACCTCGAAGGTGGACAAGAAGGATTACCCGATGGCTTTCACGTTGCTGCCCGGCCAGGGGCGCACGTTCCACTGTGTGCTCGGGCATGACGTCAAGGCGCTGGGCGGGACGGTGGGTGCGCTCTACCGGCGCGGCACGGCGTGGGCGGCGGGGCTTGAGCCGCAGGAGTAGGCGGGTTGCTGCTGTCACGGTCACGGAACGGAAAGGGGGAGCGGGCATGAAGGTGGGTTTCCACACGGACGCGTTCAATTCCAGCTACAAGAGCTTCGAGGGGTGCCTCGAGTGGGCGCAGAAGAACGGCGTGCGCTACATCGAGTGCGGCCTGATCGACGGCGTGAGTTGGATTCATGGGTTGGGCTACCAGCCGCACGTCGCGCTGTACGAGGACCCGGTGCTGCTGCGCCGGAAGATGGACCGCTATGGCGTGCGGTTCTCCCAGGTGGACGCGGCGTTCCCGCTGTCCGGCAAGGACGGGCCCCTGCGGGGTGTGCCGTACGTGCTGAAGGCCATCGCCTGGGCGAAGCTCATCGGCTGTCCGAACGTGGACACGACCGATGGCCTGCACGCGCCCGAGGGCCTGACGGACGCGGAGGCGCTGGACCTCATGAAGCGCGAGTACGAGCAGATCATCGAGGTCGCCGAGGCGCACCAGATCGTCGTCAACATCGAGCCTCACGGCTACTTCACCACCAAGCCGGAGATGATGGCGAAGATGCTGGCGTTCTGCGACAGCCCCTGCCTGCGGCTGAATATGGACACCGGCAACACCTTTATCGCCGGCCAGGGCCCCGTGGCTTTCCTCCGGCAGTTTATCGACAAGGTCAGCCACGTCCACGTGAAGGACGTCTCCGAGTCGCTCGCCGCGGCCATGCGCGGTCAGCAGACCGGCATTGCGGTCAGCCAGTGCGCGCTGGGCGAAGGCGTCAACGCCGACAACATCCGGCAGTGCCTCGCGCTGCTGCGGGACCACGGCTACACGGGCGTGCTGAGCATCGAGTGCGAAGGACAGGGCGGCCCGATGATCGAGAAGTCGCTGGCGTGGCTGCGCCAGACGCTGCGTGAGCTTGGGATTCCGGAGGACCGGGAGGCGTAGCCGCGCGCGGCCGCTTGACCGGGGAGGGGAGGACGCGTGCATAAACGAGTGGTTGCCTGGTTGCCGTTGGGGATTGCATGTGTCGGGTTGCTGGGTGGGTGCGCCGGACCCGGCGGGACAGCGGGGGGTGACGCGGTTGTCAGCCCCTGCGATTGGACCGGCGCCGCATGGATCGGCGACGGCAAGCCGCTGCCCGCGAACGACGAGGGTTTCTACGCGGACGACCCCGCGCCGCAGCTGCGCAGGAGCTTCACCGCGGCGCGCCGGGTGCAAACGGCGCGGCTCCACATCGTGGGCCTCGGGCTGTACGAGGCGCACGTCAACGGCCGGCCGGTGACCGGCGACGCGCTGGCTCCCCTGTGGACGCCCTACGGCAAGCGCGTGCTCTACGACACGTACGACGTGACGGAGCTGCTGCGCCGGGGCGACAACGTCCTGGCGGTGACGCTCGGCAACGGCTGGTACAACCCGCTGCCGCTGCGCATGTGGGGGCGCTTCAACCTGCGCGCGGCGCTGACGGTGGGCCGGCCCTGCCTGATCGCGAAGCTGGAGCTGCGCTATGCGGACGGCTCGACCGAAACCGTGGCGACCGACGCGGCGTGGAAGGTGGCGGACGGGCCGCTGCTCCGCAACAGCCTCTACCTCGGCGAGGTGTACGAAGCGCGCCGGGAGACGCCGGGCTGGCAGCAGCCGGGTTTCGACGACTCCGCCTGGCGCCCGGCGGCGCAGGTGGCCGGGCCACCCGGCGCGCTGCAGCCGCGCACCGCCCCCCCGGTGCACGTGCGGGAGACGTGGCAGGCCCGCAGCGTCAAGGAGATCCGCCCCGGCGTCTACGTGGCGGACCTCGGCCGCAACTTCGCGGGCCGCGCGCGTCTCGTGCTGCCGCCCGGCGCGGCGGGTGAGGCGGTGACGCTCCGCTATGGTGAACTGCTGAACCGTGACGGCACCGTCAACGGCCTGACCGCGGTATGCGGGCAGATCAAGCGGGCCGGCGTGGGCGGCCCCGGCGCCCCCGCGGTGGCCGAGCAGTGCGACGTCTACATCCGGCGGGGCGGGGCGGAGACCTACACGCCGCGCTTCACCTGGCACGGCTTCCGCTACCTGCAGCTTGAAGGCCTGGCCCGGGCTCCGGCCGTCAAGGACATCACCGCGGAGGCGCTGGCCTCGGCGCTGCCGGATGCCGGGGCGTTCGAGTGCTCCAACGCGCTCCTGAACGACATTCACCGCCTGTGCCGCGAGACGTTTCTCAGCAACGTGCTCGGCGTGCAGTCCGACTGCCCCGCGCGTGAGCGGTTCGGCTACGGCGCGGACATCGCGACCTCCGCGGAGGCGCTGATGCTCGACTTCGACATGCACGCGTTCTACGCGAAGAGCGTGCAGGATTTCGCGGACGAGGCCGCGGACGGGTGGTTCACCGAGACGGCCCCGTTCGTCGGCATCGCCGCCGGCGGGTTTGGCGGCCGGGCCGGGCCCATCGGGTGGACCGTGGGCGTGCCCGTGGTGCTGCGGGAGCTCTACCGCTACTATGGCGACCGGGACCTGCTGGCGCAGCACTACGACGCCTGTGTGCGTTACGTGGAGCTCGTGAAAGGCAAGTGCCCGGACCTGATCGTTCCGCAGTGCATAGGCGACCACGAGGCGCTGGAGAAGGCCCCGGAGGCGCTCACGGCCACGGCGCATTTCCACCAATGGGCGCGGCTGGTCGCCGAGTTCGCGACGATCCTTGGCAAAGCCGAGGACGCGCGGACGTACGGTGCGCTGGCCGACGCCATCCGCGACGCGTTCCGGGCGCGTTTCGTGGTGGGCGGCAAGGGGGGGAAGGGCGGGCAGGGGGAACAGGTGTTCGGGCTGTACCACGGGCTGATCCCGGAGGCCGACCGCGCGGCCGCGCTCGACATCCTCAAGCAGAACCTCGCCGCGCGGGATGGCGCGCTGAGCACGGGCATCTTCGGGACCAAGTACCTGCTCGAGGTGCTGAGCACGGAGGGCCTGGTCGAGCAGGCCGGTGCGCTCGCCAACCGGCGCGCGTTTCCCGGCTGGGGCTTCATGCTCGACAACGGCGCGACGACCCTCTGGGAGAACTGGAAGGGGTCCGACAACACGTTCAGCCAGAACCACCCCATGTTCGGATCGGTCGACGAGTGGCTGATGAAGCACGTCCTGGGCATAGCGCCCGCGCCGGATGCCGTCGGATTCGACAAAGTCATCATCCGCCCGAACGCCGTGGCCGACGTGACGTGGGCGCGCGGCACGTACCAGTCCGTCAAGGGAACGATCCGCGTGGATTGGCGGCTGGTTAACGGGCGGATGGCGCTCACGGTCGAATTGCCCCCCGGCGTGTCCGCGCGCGTCTGGCGGGCGGACCAGCAGGCCTGGGCCGAGGTCGGAGCGGGCCGGCATGCGTGGTGAGGCAGGCCGGTAGGTAACGGTGCCAGGTGCATAGCGCGGGTCGTGTGGCGCGGGTATCCGACCCGCGCGCGGAAGATGCAGAGCGGGGGTTGGGGCTGGCCTGACTTGGGGAAGCGCATCGCCGCCTGCTCCGCTCCTGGCAGCGTCAGCGCCGGTCGGATACCGGCGCCACGGGGGAACGGGCGGGATTTGCCCCGCCCTCGCGTCGGACGACGCACGCGGATGCCGTATCTCGCTTGCGACCGCATTCGTGCCAGGTCAAATTGCCCATAGACCCCCGACGGCTCCGCAGTCGCCGGGGTAAAGAAGACTGGAAAGTGGCGGATTGCATTCTTTTGCGACATCGAGGCGGCTCTTCGTTGGCCCGGCGGACAATACGGACAGCATGAGGGTGACTTGATCGGGGTCGGGGTCGGTATCGGGGTCGGTATCGAATCCCCCTTCGATGCGTTCAGGGAAGCAAGCCGGAGAGGAAGGTCGACCCCGATACCGATACCGACCCCGACCCCGATGGGATCCGGAGAAGGCGGAGAAGATGAAGACGCCAACATCGGCGTCCATGGTAGCCTCGCCAGCTCACCATCATGACGCCGGACGTTGGCCCTAGGAAGAACCGATGAAGAACTCGAAATCGGTGGATGTGCTGGCCGATCCGGAGATCCAGCGTCATACCGGGCGAATCCTGGCGCTGCGGGAAGAAGAACGGCAAACACGGGGAAAGTTGGGCGGCATCATCGCCGCGATCGGCGCCGAACTCATTGCCGTCAAGGAGGCGCTCGACCGACTGTCCGACGACAAGACCGCCTGGCTGCGGTGGCTCAAGGACCACGTGCATTATTCGGCCGACACCGCCCAGCGCTACATGCGGGTCGCCCGGTTCAGTCAAAAAAA
>CAYOBW010000045.1:0-33399 GCA_964402115.1 uncultured Victivallales bacterium | reverse complement strand
CGACCGCTCCCGCTGTCGGCGAGGCTACAGACCCTACGGAGCTGATATGCGCCCGATAGCCCGTCAAGAACGGGAGAACGGTGGGAGAACGGTGACAGGCAATTTGTGGCGAGAAATTCGACAGCGCTGTCGAATTCCTTGGTCTGGATCCCACCGTCCTGTATCGGATCGCCGCGCTGCCCGACCAGATCGCTGCCACGCTCACGCCCGATACCCTGTTGGCCGACCCGCGGACCGGGCGGCAAACGGCGCTGAAGGACATGAGCACCCGTGATCTGGATCGCGCCCTGGACGCGCTGGAGGGCAACCAGGACCCGGACAAACCGAGGGAATGGCGCCAGGTGATTCGTGCCGGCTCAGGCCAGCCATCGGTCTCCCCTCAGCTCTGCGGTCGAACCATGCAGCGACTTGAAGCCGCACGGACCCGCCTCCGGCGCTGCCCATTCGCCCGCCGTTCACCTGGCGCCGAGTTGTCCTGGGGACCGAAAAGGAGCGTAACGGCCGGGGACAGTCGTCTTCGTGCGCCAGACCCAAGACTTGGAGGCGGCGGTCCTCCGCCGTTAGGCACCCCTGCGTGACAGCGGGTTCACGACAAAGTTGACGGCGTAGTTGGATGCGGCGTGGTTCACGACGAAGTTCTCTGGGTAAGTTCGCCACCGGCGCTTGTCAGGCATACCCTTGCCTCGTTGTCATCTGTCCTCTGTCCAACTCGGCGTGTCCAATCGGCCGTTTCCGCTGTCGGCGAGGCGCAGACCCTACGGAGCCGACATGCGCCCCTTTGAGCCACCGCCAACCGTTTTGCCTGTCGACCGTTTTGCCTTGAGACTCCACCCCTGAAGCTCTACTTTCCGCCTTGGTAGACTGGGGATGGAGGGCTGCACACGTCCACATTCTCGCGTAGACGCCCCGGTAATCCCTGGCCCTTGGCCGGGCCTGTGACTTCCGACATGTACGTCGCTAGGACAGAGGTTGGCCAAGGCACCGAAAGAGAAGATGAACCACGGAGTCACAGAGGCACGGAGCAGCAGGACGCGGAGGCTCGACAACGGCGGCCCGTCCCGCGTGGACGCGGGCCGGCCCGCCGTTCTCTCTCGCTGTCATGGGAGGCAGAGGAGGATAAGACGCTCCCCTTTCTCTCCTTCTAACCCGGCGAGCGAATGGTGCCAGGCCGCGCAGGCCTGGCACCATTCGCGAGGCTCCGTGTGCTTGTCTTCTCCGTGTTTCCGTGACTCCGTGGTGAATCCGAATGGGGTGGAAGGCCAATCTCGGCGCGCGTGATAGGCTCGCAGGCTCGCCACCATGACGCCGGGCGTTGGCCAGCAAGACATGAACAAAGCAAGCGTCAACGTGCTGCTCGCCTGGTCTGTCGCCGTTGTGCTGCTCGTACTGTTCGCTGTGCTTGGGGATTACGTCAGGAGTCTGTACGCGGGCTCCGTGCCCGAAATCGGCCTGCCGCAGCAACCTGCTTCTCCCTCCGTCGTACTGCAGCGGATCCTCGTGTGGTGCGGTTGCGGCATCCTTTGCGTCTATGGCGCCCTCCAAGGCGTTCGGGGGTTTGTCCGGGGCGGCATGGGTCACAAGCTGCTTGCCGCGCCGCCGCTTGCTTTCCAGGCGTGGGTGTTGTTCTCGATCGTCTGGGATCTCGCAACCTGAGACGGTGGCCAACAACGGCCTGCCCTCGGTGATCGTTGCCCCTGACGTTCCCCGCTCACACCGCCGACTTCCGGCGCAGCACGCCCCAGGCGATCAACGGGATCACGGCGATGTGCAGGCAGGCCGCGATGAGATACCAGCTCGTGTAGGCGCCGGGTTGCACGAGCTTGGTGAGCGGATCGGGTTTCAGGAGCGCGGCGACCTGGTTGTTCATGAGAATGGCGCCGAGGGAGCTGCCGGCGGCGACGATGCCGAACACCGACCCGAGCGAGCGCCGGGGCACGACGTCGACGACGAGGGCGCTGATGTTGGTCAGCCAGGCCAGGTGGGCGAAGACGATCAGCGAGGCGCAGGCCAGCGACCACCAGGCCGTGGGCGCGTACGCCACCAGCGGCGACAGGGGCATGAACAGCGCGCAAACCAGCATGACGAGCACCCGGACGCGCGCCGGCGGGAGCCCGCGCTTGATGAAGCGGCCGGATATCCAGCCGCCGAGGAGGCTGCCCAGCCCGGCCGCGAGGAACATGACCCAGGTGATCTTCACATCGGCCTGCGTCAGGCCGCGGGCCGTGACGAGGTACTTGGGGAACCAGTTCTGGTAGAAGAACCAGATCGGATCGGAGAGCATGCGGCCGAACAGCAGGCACCAGACCACGGGCTGTGCGAAGGCCTGGAGCCAGGTCCAGCCGGGCTCGTCCGCCGCAACGCTGCCCGCCGCCTCGCCCGCGGGGGCCGGCGCGGCCCGTTTGACGATCAGCCATGGCACGAGCCAGAGCAGTCCGCACAACCCCGTCACGACGAAGGCCGATTGCCAGCCGAAGCGCCCGGAGAGCCAGATGATGAACAGTGGCGCCAGCGTCATGCCGATCGGCGTCCCCGCCGTGTAGATGCCGATCGCCAGCCCGCGCTCCCTGGGCGGGAACCACTCGGAGACGGCCTTCGGCGAGGCGGTCCAGTTACCCGCTTCGCCGAGGCCGAGCAGGAAACGGAACCCCAGCAAGCCCCCCGCCGACCGCGCCAACGCAGTGAACACGTTGGCCAGCGACCACCAGCCGACGAAGAGGGCCAGGCTGATGCGCGACCCCAGCTTGTCCACGATGACGCCCGAGGCCAGCAGCGCGATGGTGTAGGCGATCTGGAAAGCGTTCTGGACGTTCGCGTAGTCCTTGTCCGTCAGGTGGAGGTCCGCCTGGATCGTCGGGGCCAGCAGCGAGAGCGTGTTCTTGTCCACGTAGTTCAGAACGGCCGCCAGGAAGAGCAGGCCGGCGATGAACCAGCGGCGCGATGAGCTAGCGGGAGCAGGCATGGTTGTCACGGGAACAAGCTCTTAGCAGGACGCACGCAATCGAGAAAGACAGAATTGCGCCTTCGCTATCAGAAATTGCGCCAGGCGCTGGGGCCGAACGCCAGATTCTGCCTGGTACCGCGGGCTCCCGAGTAGGTCGAGCATTCCTGCCCGACCAGGTCAGGCAGGAATGCCTGGCCTGCTCGGAAGGCGCTCGCGACGTGCAACAACTCGCAGATGCGGCCAATCGCCGGCGCGCCGACGGTGGGGTTGCATCGCCACTTGGTCTTGTGTATTCTCGCCTTCAACTGGGGCAGGTGGACGTGCCGGATGGTCCGCGGTCTTTGCAGCGTGGTTCGAGTCGCCCGCGCGATCTTTCTTCGGGTGGTTGCGGATGATCCCGGAGGCGGCTCGACAACTGGCCTGCCGGCTTTGTACCCTGTGCGAACGCCGGGGCTGGGCGGAGGATGCCCGCGCTGATTCAAACCTCCCGGCAGCAGGCATTGCGCGCGGTGGACTTGGTCCAGGTGCACACGTGCTGGGAGGTCGGCCGCCACATCGTGGAGTTCGAGCAGGGGGGCGCGGCGCGGGCGGAATACGGGACGAAGCTGTTGCCGCGGCTGGCGGAACGGTTGACCGGGGAGTTCGGGAAGGGGTTCGATGAGTCGAATCTGCGCTACATGAGGCTGTTCTTCAAGTCGTTCCCGAATCGTGACGCACTGCGTCACGAATTGAGCTGGACCCACTACCGGCTGTTGTTGCGCGTGGAAGACGCTCCGGCCCGGGAGTGGTACATGGCCGAAGCGGCCGCACAGAATTGGGGTACACGGGCGCTGGAGCGGCAGATCGGGACGCTCTACTACGAGCGGCTGCTGGTCAGCAAGGATCGGAAGCCGGTGCGGGCGGAGGCGGCGAGGAAGCTGAAGCAGGCGGACCAAACGCCCCGCGATTTCGTGCGCGATCCGGTGATGCTGGAGTTCCTGGGCCTGCCCGAGACAGGTCGACTGCTGGAGTCCAAGCTGGAAAACGCCTTGATCGAGAATCTACAGGCGTTCCTGCTGGAACTGGGGAAAGGGTTTGCCTTTGTCGCCCGCCAGCAGCGGATCAGCACCGAGAGCAAGGACTTCTACATTGACCTGGTCTTCTACAACTACCTGCTGAAGTGCTTTGTGCTCTTCGACTTGAAGACGGATGAACTGGCGCATCAGGACATCGGCCAGATGGACATGTACGTCCGGATGTACGACGAGTTGCGGCGCGGACCGGAGGACAATCCGACCGTCGGGATTATTCTGTGCGCGAAGACGGATGAAACGGTGGTGCGGTTCTCGGTGTTGCACGGAAACGAGCAACTCTTCGCGAGCAAGTACCGGTTGGTTCTGCCAAGCGAAGAGGAATTCCGGACGGAACTGGCCCGGGAACGGCACCTGGTACTGGACGCCATGGCGCTTGAGAACGACGAGCCTTGCCCGAAGAACCCCAGGAAAGGTGTACGGCACAAACGGACTTAGCGATGCCCGGCACCGCGGGCATGCACGTAGGACGGGCCTCTCGGGCCGTCCAGCGGGATAGAATGCAGCCGCAGAGTGCGTAAGGAGAAACGCCGCGCATGGCGCGCGCCCGCGTGCCGTCAGCCATCCCGTGGACGGCGTAGGAGCACCGTCCTGCATGTCACGGGAACAATCCTCTCACTCGTACACGAACTGCGCGGTGGCCGTGCAGGCGCGGTCGCTGACGACGCGGACCCAGTAGGCGGAGAAGGACTCGTCGAACGCGTGGGCCAGCGGCTGGCCGGGGGGGACCGTGAAGGCGCGGTAGGCCAACCACTGTCCCGTGCCCGCGATATCCACTTCAACCGTGAACGTGACCGGTTCGGCGGCCGCGTGCGAGAGCGTCAGCCGCTTCCGGTCGTACCCCGTCATGAGGTAGGGATCGGACGCGCGGCCGGCTGTGACGGTGCTGTCCTTCCACGGTCCCCCCGTCCCGCGCGGCTTGCCGAGCTGCCAGAGGTCGTCCACGACGCCGACCCAGAGGGCGCAGGCGCCGTCGGCGGAGCGGACGATGCGCGGGTTGTGCGCGGGGGCGTTCGAGGCGACGCCGGAGATGACGAGCAGGCCGCGGTACGAGGCGTAGTCCTTGATCCGGCGGTTGTGCGTGGCGACGGGGCGGATCTTCGCGAAGCCGCCGGCGTTCTCGGCGGGCAGTTCGTAGAAGGTGCCGTGCGCGTTGAACAGGTCGCGCTCCGTGCAGACTTCGCGGCAGATGCGCGCGTCGTCCATGGCGCCAGGCAGGTCGAAAGCGGGATCGCCTTTGGGCAGCCGCCAGCGGCTCTTGCCGTCCACGTACAGCACGGATGCGGCGTCCGCCTGCAGGACGTTGGTTGGAATGGGCACCAGGGTCAGGGTCTTTTCGATGGCCGCCCGATCGGCGAGGGGCCGCAGTTCGAGCGCGTCGGTCAGCTCGTAGCCGCGGGGCTCGCCCGCAGGGTCCCGCCTGACGCACGACAGGGTGCGCAGGTTGGCGCCGCGCGCGTAGAGCAGTCCGCCCTGCGTCCGGGCCGCGCCGGGGGCGGCGAGGCCGTCGAAGATGGCGGCCGGGGTCGCGCCGCGCGGGTCCTCCTGGCGGTAGTGGAAGAAGGCATTGACGCCCGCGCAGTCGCGGTCGGCGACGACGCGGACCCACGCCCCCGTCTCGTCCGCCGCGAAGGCGGCCCAGGCATAGCCGCGGGCCGGCACGACCACGCTGCGCAGCGCCCGCCACGAGCCGTTGCCGGCTGCGTCCACCTCGATGCGGAAGGTGACCGGTTCGGCCTGCCCGTGCGCGAGGTGCAGCGACCGCCGCGCGAAGCCGGCGAAGAGGAAGGGATCGGATGCCGCGCCGGCCTGCACATCGTCGTTCCACCACACGGCGCCGCGTCCGAGCGCCGGGCCCAGCGCGTCCAGCCGCGCCGGCTCGACGAACCACAGGTTCGACTGCGACTGGCCGGGGCCGGCCAGTTTCCCCTTGGCCTTGCGCGTGTTCAGAAATTCGCTCTTGGCCGTGTCGTCGCAGCCGCAGACGACGCGATCCTGCCAGCGGCAGAAGTCGCCGATGACCTTGAGGTACGTGCTGCGGGGCGCGAGGCCGGCGCTGTTCGCGGCGGCGAACGTCTTCGGAAAACGCCAGAAGCAGCCGTGCATCGTCAGCAGCAGGGCGTCCTCCCCGATGTCGCGGATGCGGGGCCACTCCGTGTTCCAGCCGTGCGCCCCGTCGTAGCAGTGGCTCGCCTTCGGCAGCCGGTAGGCGTGCCACGCGCCGCGGTCCAACAGCATCAGGATCAGCGAGCGATGGTCCCAGCCGATGCTCCAGAGGCGGTCGTCGCCGGGGGGATTGCCCTCGATCCCGCCGGGGCCCGTGACGTCGGTGAACTGGTTGCGCCGCACGACCGTCCACTTGTCCGCCTTGCCGTCCCATTCCGCCAGCGCGCCTGAAGGCACGGTGGGATTGGAGCGCGCCTCCGACGCGTGATCGCCGTTGTTGGCGTACACGTAGCGGCCCTGGGCGGAGTAGAAACCCTTGCCGTGGTAGCCGGGCAGCCCGGCGTGGCGGCCCTCCTTGAGCTGTTCGTCGGCCCAGAGCTCCTTTACCGCCAGCGTCCTCACATCCACTTCGTAGACGCCTTCCTCCATCGTGGCGCAGACGATCTTGTTGGTCGGGTCGGTGAGGTGGCGGGCCATCCCCGTGTGGCGGCCATACATGGTGGTGTAGGGAATCACGCGCACGCCGCGGTCCGCGCCGATGACATACGGCCCGATGAAGAGCTGCTGCGACTCGCGATGGATCATCCGGTTGGCCGGCGTGCCGCCGATGCTCTCGGGGCGGATGATCTGCCGCAGGTCCGGCGTGATTTCGTAGAGCTTGTCCGACGACCCTTTCGGGAGGTGGGGGCCGTAGGAGATGGCCCAGAGCCGGTCGGCCCAGGGCACGACGGCGCCCGTGCCGCACTCGCCTTCGTTGTTGAACGTGGCGAGGTGCGGGTAGATGCCGCTGACGCATGGCGCGGTCGGCGCTGCCGCCATCGCGTTCATGCCGGCCGCCACGACCAGCCCTGCACCTGCCAGAATCGCCCGTCTCGTGTGCATACGCTCCTCTCCCCGCGCGTGTGCGCGTTCCTCCCGCGCTTGTCGGCATACCATAGCGGGATCCGACGGCCGTTGCCACTCCCAAGCGCACACGCGCAGCCGTTCTCCTTATGGCCGAAGGCCGCCTGAAGGCGGGACTCCAAACGTCGTAAACGCGCTTGAAACCGGTTTGGAGTCCCGGCTTTGGCCGGTCTCGGACACCTGTCGGTGGCCATGCTGAGAACGGCTGGCATACGGGGCGGGTTGCCCGCGATCGTCCGACGTGGGACGGCCCTCCCGGGCCGTCCAGTGGATCGGCAAGGCGCTTGCCCTCCCGTCCCGCGAAGGCGTATTGTGAGCCGCATGAAGCTTTGCTGGCCAGTGAGGTGCGGCATCGTGTTTGCCATGCTTGCCGCCTGTTCGCTGAAGGCGGGGGAGACGGTGGCGGGCGGGCGCTGGCGCAAGGTTCTCGGCTTCGACGTCATGGCGCAAGGCCGCAGCCACAAGGCGGACCTCGGCAACCACCGCCGGGTGGTGGCCGGCTGGGGGGGCGACTCCCTTGGCTGGGAAATCGAAGTGTGCAACTACGGGGACAGGCAGGCCGAGAACCTGCTGTACGACGGCCACAACTGGCACGGCGTGCAGCCGTGGATGGTCTTTGCCTGGACGAAGCACAGGAACATCTACCCCGACGTGAGAGATGTGTCGTATGACCAGGGCAAGTCCCATATCAGGATCGTGCTCGTGGCTTGCGAGACGAGGCAAGTCGGCAGCAACGCGTACGAGTTCGTGAAGGGCAGGATCGAGGTCTTCCACAAGCCGTGACCCTGCCCGGCGAACGGCTACTTGCCGCCGCCTGCCTGAGCGGGTGCGGCGGGAAGCCCCAGCGCGGCGAGAATGGCGGGCGTGATCACGGCCGAACAGCCCGCCGGCGTGGGATGAATGGAATCGGGAACGTACTTGCGGAAGAGGTCCCCGTCCTTCGATTGGAGCGCCTTCCAGGCGGCGTAATGGTCGATCAGGGTCAGGCCGCGGGCTTTCGCCACGGCACGGTACATCTCGTAGTACGAGGCAATCTCCTTCCGATGCGACGCATGGCCCGGCGGGTAGCGGTCCCCGGGCGTCATGGTCATGAGGAGCACCTCGCACCGGGGATTGCTCTTCAGGATCCGCGCGATCATCGTTTCGAGGTTCTGTCGCGATTGCTCCACCGAACAGTGGAAGCGCTCGACGCTGTCGTTGATGCCGAACTCGATGAACACGGCATCGGGACGCTTCTGAATCACGCGGGTGTCGAGATTCCGCACCCCCCATTCCGACCACATGCCGGAGCCGCCGCTGTTGATCACGGTGGCCAGGCCGGGGAAGCGCGTCTGGAGAACATCACCCAGTTGCGCTACCCAGGCGCCGTTGGCCGTGAGGCTCGTGCCGTAGGCGACGATGACCTGCTTCCTGTGCGACTCGAGCCGGGTGACCAGTTCGCTCCCCGCGCCGGCCCGGCAGGGTGCAGCCCCTGCCAGCGCCGCTGCGGCGAGCGTGCCCAGGACGATTGCGCGCATCGCGAGTGTGCTCCTTACGCGGGGGGGGAGGCCGCAGTTCCTCACGCGCCGCCGAGCAGCAGGCCGGCGTAGAGATAGCCCAGTTCGAACTGGTCGAAGCCGAAGGACTCGTCGGGGGCGTGGACGCGGTCCTCCTCCCGGCCGAAGCCCACCAGCAGCGGCTCGGCGCCGGAGACCTTGGCGAGGGCGGCGACGATGGGGATCGAGGCTCCTTCCCACAGCAGCGCCGTCGGCTGGTCGGTCAGCGTGTCGAGTATGCCGCGCACCCGTCCCACGAGGGGCGAGGCGACGTTGAGGCGGAAGCCGGGACCGCTGGCGATGGACTCGCTGAGTTCGAGTCGCAGCCCTTCCGGCGTATGCCGGCGCAGGTGCGCGGCAAGCCGGTCCAGGCTCTGCTGCGGGTCCTGGCCGGGCGCCAGCCGGATCGAGATCTTCGCCAGGGCGCGTGCCGGGATGATGGTCTTGCCGCCGGCGCCGCCGTAGCCCCCGTGGATGCCGTTGATCTCGATGGTCGGGCGGAAGCCGACGCGCTCCTGCGGCGTCAGGCCCCGCTCGCCGCCCACCGGGCGCACGCCTGTCTCCCGCTCGTACAAGTCGGGATCGAACGCCGACGCGTTGGCCAGCGCGCGCTCCTCGTCCGAGGCCGGCAGCAGGCCGTCGCAGAAGCCTTCGACGGCGATGCTGCCGTCGGGGTGATGGAGCGAGGCGAGCAGGCGCGCCAGGCCGGCGGCCGGGTTGGGCGCGGCGCCGCCGTGCAGGCCGGAGTGCAGGTCGTGGCTGGGGCCGCTGAGCGTGGCCGTGAACTGCGCCACGCCGCGCAGGCCCATGACGATCGTGGGGGCGCCGCCGCGCACCATGCCGGTGTCGCACACCATCAGGATGTCGGCCTGGAGCAGGTTGCGCCAGCGCCGCAGCCCCTCCGCGATGCCCTGGCTGCCGCTCTCCTCCTCACCCTCGATCAGCACGCGTACGGTGCCGTCCAGCGCGGCGTGCTGCACGAGCGTTTCGAGCGCCTTGAGCACGTAGAACACCTGCCCCTTGTTGTCGTCCGCCCCGCGCGCGTAGAGGCGTCCGTTGCGCTCCGCCGGCTCGAAGGGCGGGGTGGTCCACTCGGCGAGCGGGTCCACGGGCTGGACGTCGTAGTGGCCGTAGAAGAGCACGACCGGGCGGTCGGGCCGGCCCTTGTGCTCGGCGTACACGACCGGCTTGGTCGGGGTGGCCAGGAGCTTCGCGTCGAAGCCCAGGCCGGCGAGGTGCTGGGTGAGCCAGTGCGCGCAGGCCAGGCAGTCCTCGTGGTGCGCGGGGTCGGTGCTGATGCTGGGGAAGCGCAGGAACTCGCGCCATTCGTCGATGTAGCGGCTGCGGTTCCGTGCGAAGGCCTGCTGCAGGTCGTGGCGCGTCATCATCCGGTGGGTCCTCCTTAAAGCATCTCGGCCGCGATGGCGGCCAGCGTGCTGCGTTCGCTCGTGCGCAACGTGATGTGGCCGTGGATCGGCTGGGCCTTCAGCCGTTCGGCGGCGTACGTCAGCCCGTTGCTGGAGGCGTCGAGGTAGGGGTTGTCGATTTGATACGGGTCGCCGGTGAGCACCATCTTCGTGCCCTCGCCGGCGCGGCTGATGATGGTCTTGACCTCGTGCGGCGTGAGGTTCTGCGCCTCGTCGATGATGCAGTACTGGCGGGGAATCGAGCGGCCGCGGATGTAGGTCAGCGCCTCCAGCACGATCTTGCCCTCGGCGAGCAGCCGGTCCATGCGCTCCTGCGGCGTGGCCTTGGTCTTGCGCTTCTTGCCGACCTCCCCGCTCTCCCGCAGCAGGTAGGTGAGGTTGTCGAAGATGGGCTGCATCCAGTGGGCGATCTTCTCCTCCTTGGCGCCGGGCAGGTAGCCGATGTCCTTGCCGAGGGGGATGATGGGGCGCGAGACGAGGATGCGGTCGTAGCGGCGGTTGCGCAGGGTGGCGTGCAGGCCGGCCGCGAGCGCCAGCAGCGTCTTGCCGGTGCCGGCCTGGCCCACGAGCGTGACCAGCAGAACGTCCGGGTCCATGAGCAGCTCCAGCGCCATGCGCTGTTCCTTGTTGCGGGCGGCGACGTTCCAGACGTGTTCGTTGCGGCTGGAGAGGTGGGCCAGCAGTCCCGGGCGCAGCACGCGCGCGAGGGCCTTGCGCTTGTCGTCGGTTGCATCCCGCATGATTACGAACTCCTGCGGATAGCGGCCGACGCCCTCGATCTTCAATTCCTTGCTGGCGAAGAAGGCGTCCAGGACGTCGGACGAGACGGTCACCTCCGTGTAGCCCGCGTACAGCTCGTCGAAGTTGACCTTCTCCTTCTCGAAGTCCTCCGCCTGCAAACCCAGCGCGTCGGCCTTCAGGCGGGCATTGATGTCCTTGCTGACGAAGATAACGTGCTCGCCCTTGTTGTGCAGCGACCAGGCCAGGTGCAGGATGCGGTTGTCGGGCTGGTCGTCATTGAGCCCCGTCTCGCTGGGGTCGAAGCGGCTCGGCAGCACCCTCAGGATGCCGCCGTTGCCGAGCGGCACGCCGTCGTGCAGGTTGCCCGCGCCGCGCATCCCGTCGATCCGGCGGATGACGTGGCGCGCATTGCGGCCCAGCTCGTTGCTGTGCGTCTTGAACTTGTCCAGCTCCTCGATGACCGCCATCGGCAGCACGACGATGTTGTCGGCGAAGCTGACGATGGATTCGGCGTTATGGAGCAGGACGTTGGTGTCCAGGACGAATGTCTTCTGCATGCCTCTCTCCTCCCTGTACGCGTACGCGAGCAACGGGGCCATGATACGCCACACGGCGTTGCGAATCAAACGCCGAATGCCAGCGCAGGGTGGGGCCTACGAACGACGGCAGGCGCCTGGCACCAGGCTGCGCCACACGCGCAGCATCAGGCAGGTTCTGGGGATGTGAACGAAATGGCGGACGGTTGTGAGCCGGCCGTCGGTGTCCAGCAGCGCGTACCCCCTCCAGCTCTGGGGCAAGCCGACGCAGCGCGTCGCGCCGAGCGTGTGTTCGATCCAGCGGTGGTGGTGGCCAAAAAACCAGAAGCGCGGCGCGAAACGCGCCGCCAGTCGGTCGCCCCCCGCGAAGCCGGGCGGGCCGTAGTGCTCGAAGCCGGGGGCATTGGTCACGCCGATGCCGCGCGGGCAGTCGTGGGTCAGGATCAGATCCACCGCACCCGGCGGGTACCGGAGGCAGGCCTCGATGTCCGCCGGCTCCAGCGTGGCGCCGCGCGGCGTGGTGTGGGCGTCCATGTAGGCGGCGCCGCCCAGGCAGAGGCAGCGGTGGCCGTCAAGGGTCTCGACGCTGCCGCGGGGGAGGTGCGTGAAGACGTCCCGGTAGGCCGCCGCGAGCTGCGGCAACCGCGCGAAGTCCTCGTGGTTGCCCTCGATCACGAAAACCGGGCGGGCGAACCGTTCGCCCCGCCGCCGGAAGAAGCGCTTCAAGTTCGGCTCAAACAGCCCGAAATCGCCCAGCACCACCACCGCGGCCACCGGCTGTTCCTGCCGCTGCTCGGCGTGGGCAAGCTGGGCGTTCACGAACTCGTACCGGCAGTGCACATCGCTCAGGAACAGAATCACGGCATGCCTCCCGGCAGGCCGGTGAAGTCGTAGCTCAGCCGGGTCTGGAAGTTGTGGATCTGCGCGAAGCTCTCGCGCAGCAGGCGGCGCTGCAGGTGGGTCAGGCGCTCGGGCGCGACGAGGTTGTCTGGCGGCCGGTGCGCGGCCAGCGCGGCCAGCTGGCTCTCGATGCGGATCTGCATCAGCGCGCCGTACACCTGGACGATCTCCTCGTGGTTCTGCGGCGTCAACACGCCGGCGGCCAGCAGGGCGGACAGCCGCTCCAGGGTGTTGGTGGCCACGACGCCGTGCCGCAACGCGTAGAGGCGGCCGAAGTCGACGATCGGCGTCATGGCGCTCTTGATATCGAACACTTTGCGCTGCGTGCCCACGGTCTCGACGGCGATCCCGCCGAACAGGCCGACGGGGGGGCGGAAAAGGAGGACGTTCCGGGCCAGCTGCGCGAGGAAGCGCGGGTGCGCGGCCAGCGCTTCCCGCAGCGTCTCCCGCAGGGGTTCCAGCAGCGCGGCGTCGCCGTACCCGCGGCGGTAGTCGAAGAAGATCTTCGCCTGCAGCAGATCCTGCGCCTCCAGGGTGCTGATCCACATGGCGATCTCCCGCTGCCAGGCGGAGAGCGGGCGACACCATGCCGGCTGGCTGGCCATGATGCCCCCCGTGCAGAACGTGTAGCCCGCGCGGCTGAGCCCGTCGCAGACCTGGCGCCCCAGCTCGAGGAAGTAGGCCGCCACGGCGTCCGCGTCGGCCGCCGGCGGATCGGCATAGAGGATGGCGTTGTCCTGGTCGGTGCAGAGCGTCTGCTCGCGGCGGCCCTCGCTGCCCAGGACGAGGAAGACGAACGGCGCCGGCGGCTGGCCGAGCTGGCGCAGCACGAGGGGCAGCAGCGTTTCCAGCACGGTGTCGGTGTTGACCGTGATGAGCCGGTTGACCGCTTCCGCGCGGTAGCCCATGGCCGTGAGGGCCTGGACCAGCACGGGCCACTGGCGGTTGAGCGTCGCCAGCTCGTCCGGCGTGGCCGCCTCGCGCAGGCGGGCGAAGAGCTCCTCGACGGAGCCGCCCCCGGCTGGCGCCTGGCGCAGGAGCAGGGCGGTTTGCAGCTCCCGCAGGCTGGCCTCGCGCTCCGCGGCTTGCTGGCGCAGCTCTTCGAACCGGTCGCGCAGGGCGGAGTGGCTGCGGTCCAGCGCCGCCTCCGCCGCCTTGCGGGCGGTGATGTCCGTGGCGACGACGATCACGCCCTCCTGGCCGCCGGTGACGATCGGCGCGTAAGAGAGCAGGACGGGGATGGTGCGGTTGTCTTTGCCGATCAACTCCGACTCGTGCCTCGCGGGGGTGGCCCGGAGGGGGCTGGCCGCCGCGCGGTCAAGGTCCGGCCCGGCGGTGTTCGGCGCGGACTCCTTGATCACGTCCTGGAGCCGCAGGGTGGCGAACTCCTCCGCCGTGTAACCCAGCAACTGGAGCGCGTTGGCGTTGGCGTAAAGCCGGTCGCGCCCGAGCGCCAGGATGATGCTCTCGCCGGCGGATTCGACGAGCAGCCGGTAGCGCTCCTCGGATGCGCGCAAGGCCGCCTCGGCCTGCCGGCGCGCGCGTTCGGCGTTCAGCCCGTGGTGCAGGATGATGCCCAGCAGCGCGAGCACGGCAGCCAGGATGCCGCCCGAGGAGAGCGCCAGGCGGCGGCTCGTGGCGTGGATTTCCGCCGCTACGTCGTCGAGGTAGATGCCGGTGCCGATGATCCAGCCCCAGGGCTCGAAGAGCTTGACGTAGGAGAGCTTGGGAACGGTGCGGCGAGGGTCGTCTTTCCACTGCCACTGGTAGCGCACGAAGCCGCCGCCCTGTGCCCGGGCGATGGTGACGAACTCGACGAACAGGCGCTTGCCGGTCGGGTCCTGGATGCCCGAGAGATCCTGCCCCTCCAGTTCGTGGCGGTAGGGATGCACGATCATCCGGGGCGTGAGGTCGTTGACCCAGAAGTAGTCTTTCAACTGCGGGCCATAGTGCAGGTTGCGAATCTGCCTGACGGCTTCCTGCTGCGCCGCGGCGCGGGTGAGGCGGCCTTCCGTGACCTCCTGCTCGAAGCTGGCCAGGATGTTCCAGGCGGACGTGGTCAGTTCGCGGATCATCTCCCGCTTACGTTCCAGCAGGCCGCGTTCGAGCGCGGGGATGAGCACGAGAAAAATGGTGACCACGAAGAGCGCCACGGTCAGGAGCGTGGGTACCACGATCCGCAGGATATAGCGCGAGTACATTGCTCCCCGCCTCCTCCCACCCGTTTCTGCGACGGCGTCTGTAAATCCACAACTTGTGCGATCAACGTGCCCGCCGTCAAGCTGGAAGGCGGACGCCCCCGCTGACTGACGACTGAAGTCTCAGACAAGCCGGTCTCAGACACCTGCCGTTGGCCATCATGCGAATCGCTGCGAACCGCGCGCGGCGCGTCGCGCACGCAGGGGGACCCCACGGCGCGTGACGGTCGGGTACGGCCGTCCCCGCCGCCAGGCGCCCCCCCCGCGACGGCTCACGCCCTGCCGACCCGCGCTTTGCTGGTCAGCAGCGACACGACCACCAGCACCGCGAAACTGAGCGGGATGGACACGATGCCGGGGTTGTCCAGCTTCAACGGCGCCGTGGCCGGATCCAGCCCGTACTGCTGGTACATGCTCGGCGACAGCAGGATGATGACCAGCGACGAAAGCATGCCGACGACGATGGAAGCGGCGATGCCCTTCGACGTTGTGCCCTTCCAGAAGAGGAGCATGAGAATTGCCGGCAGGTTGGCGGACGCCGCGACGGCGAACGCCAGGCCGACGAGGAAGGAGACGTTCATGCCCTTCATGAGGACGCCGAGCGCGATGGCGATCACGCCGACGACGATGGCCGAGATCTTGCCCGCCCGCACCTTGCCCTGGTCGGTCATCTTGAGGCCCAGCAGGGAATCCATCAAGTCGTGCGCCACGGCGCCGGAAGCGGCGACGATCAGGCCGCTGACCGTGCCGAGAATCGTCGCGAACGCCAGCGCCGAGATCACGGCAAAGAGCACGATGCCGAAAGACTTCGCCAGCAGCGGCGCCGCCATGTTGCTGCTCTCCACGTCGAGCACGCCGTTGATCATCGCGCCCAACCCCAGGAAGAGGGTCAGGATGTAGAAGAAGCCGATGGCGGAGATGGCCACGATCGTGGACTTGCGGGCGCACTTCGCGCTGGGCACGGTGTAATAGCGGATCAGGATGTGCGGCAAGGCCGAGGTGCCGAAGAACAGCGCCAGCATGAGCGAGATGAAGTTCAGCTTCGACCAGACGGTGGCGCCCTGGTCCACCTTGAATTTCAAGCCCGGTCGCATGATCTTCCTGCCGTCGGTCGGGATCTGCACAAAGACCTTCACCTTGTCATCCCCGTCCTTCACGGCTTGCTCGCCGAAGCGCACGACGGTGGCGGCTTCTATCAGCGACAGGAAGCGGAAAGGACCCACGGGGCCGGTGGCAGCCGGCGTGGCGCCATCGACCACGATCTTCGACACGTGTCCGACCTGGTAGAAGCGGCGGCTTTCCCGCGGGGCGCCGTTGTAGAGGGTGCGGCCGTCGGCTGTCTTCGTGATGGAGAGCGCCTCCTTGAGCACCGCCTCCGGGCCGGCGCCCGCCAGGTGCCACCAGGTATTGGAGCCTGCGCGCACGAGTTTGACGAAGGTCTTGCCGCCGGCTTCGACCTGGGCCGCCACGCTGTAGGCCGGGTCCGCCACGGCCTGCACCTTGCCGTCCGCAACGGTGACCGCGACGGTCTGGAAGGTGTGGTAGTCCGGGTTGGGCTGCAACTGCAGCCCCTTGTACAGCAACATGCCCACGAGCACGGTCGAGCAGACGATCAACAGCCCGCCCTTCAGAAACTGCACGTAGGTGGTCGACGTCATGCCCGCCGTGGCCACGATGAAAATCACGATGGTACCCACCATGATGACGCCCCAGTGGTGCGCCAGACCCAGCAGCGGCGTGACGAGATCGCCCGCGCCGACCATCTGGGGGATCAGGTAGCAGACCGAAACCACGAGGGTGCTGATGGACGCCGCGAGCTGGATGCTCTTCGAGTTGAACTGCGAATCCAGGGCGTCGGTGAACGTGTAACGGCCGAGGCGCTTGAGCGGTTCGGCGACCACGAACAGCGCCACGACCCAACCGGCCAGGAAGCCGATCGAGTAAAGAAAGCCGTCGTAGCCGGCGGTGGCGATCATCCCGCAGATGCCCAGGAAGGATGCCGCCGAGAGGTAATCGCCGGCGAAGGCGATCCCGTTCACGGCCCAGTGAATGGTTCCCCCCGCGGCGAAGTAGCTGTGGGAGGATTTGGTGCGCCGGGCGAAATAGAACGAAAGCCCCAGCACCAGCACGACGAAAACGAAGAACATCAGGACGGCCACGAGGGAGGCTGTGTAGATCATTTCCGGTCCCCCGCGGGGGCGTTCATCCGGTTTTCCATCCGCCCGCACAGCGCGTTGTAGATCAGCCCCATGACGATCGCCAGCACGATGAGGCCGAAGCCGAACGTCACGGCCAGGTTCATGCCGAGCAAACCGGGCGCCTCCATGGTCGTCGGCGAAAGCGCATTGAGCGCCACGAACGCCGCGTAGACCGCGCTGTAGAACAGGAAGAGCCACATGCCCAGACGGGCCTTGGCCGGGGACGCCTTGTCAACGCCCGGAGTCTGGGGCGTGTTTGCATGTAACATGCTGCACCTCGTTTGGCCGGGTTGTCCGGCTGGGTTCGGAACATGCGGAAACCGTGTGCCAGGGGGGCGTCTACAGCAGGAACTGAATGCCGAGCAGCACCTGGTCGGGGCTGTCGCCCCAGCGGTACTCAAGGCCGCCGCGTACGTTGTGCCCCTTGCCGAAGAAATGCATGCCGATGGTGTAGTCGTCGGTCGTGGCCTTGTTGTCCGGGTCCTGCGTGGCGAATTTGCCCGTGGCCATCGCGCGGCCTACCAGCACGCCGCCCTCGACGAAAGCCGTGTTGCCTTCGAAGGCCGAGTTGTCCCAGGTGTACCAGGCGGCGTTCAGCGTGAGGCCGCAGGGCCCGACAGCGTATCCGGACTGGAGGTCCAGCACCCAGTTCTCGGAGTCGACCACCTTGCCCGGGTCGGTCGAGGGCGGCGCACCGGCCGGGACGGCAGGTTTGATCAGGGAAGCGCCGTTCTGGGCGTCGTAGCCCGCGCCCAGGGACAGGTACTGGCCGCTCTTGCCCAACCGGTTCTGGCTGTAGAACCACCCCGTCTCGGCTTTGCCCAGGAGATTCACGGCGACATGTCCCGTCAGGCGCGGGTCGGCGCCCGCGTTCTTGGTGCTGTCCTTGGCGTCGTAGCCGTCAAAAGCGCCCGCGGCATAGGAGATGCTCTGGCCGAGAAGATCGCCGTGCAACTCGGCCCCGTAGTCGCGCCAGACGAAGGTATTGACGAGCTTGATCGTCTCAAGGTTGTAGTCGTTGCCCAATAGCGATGCCGCGCTCGCGCGGTTCTCGAAGGAGAAAGGCAGCAGGATCAGGCCTCCTTTGACCCAGTGGTTGGTCGCCACGGGCAGGCGGACGTCGAGGAAGGCGTCCTGGATGTCGGTCGAGGCGTCGGGCGCCCCATTCTTGCCGGCGTTGTCGTTGTCGGTTTCGGCGAAGAACTTGACGCCATCCTTAACCTGACCCGAGAGGATGATGCGACCGCGGCGCAGGAAGATATCCTCCTTGTCGGCCGCGTTGTCGGTGTAGGTGGCGTGCACCTGGCCAAGGAAGCCGAACTCCATCCAGGATTCCTCGCTGATGTTCACGCGTGGCCCCGCGTGGGCGCTCGCCGCCAGCCACGCGCCCGCCCACACACCGACCATCACCGCGCCGATCTCACGCACCTGCATGTCTGAGTCCTCCCTGATAAAACATGTTCACCGTTTGCCCAGCCGACATCCCGATTGCCGCCGTCAAGTGCCCCCTCCGTGCTCAAACAAAGTATCACACCGCCGAGCCGTTTTGTCAATCGCTCGAAAAAGCCTGCCAGGACGGCATCCAGCATCCAGAACAACCTTGTTTTCCACCCGTTTCTGCCCTACTGTCTTCCCCCGGTATGAAGAAATCGTTGAAGTTCCGGGAAGTCATCGGTGACGCGCGGCGGATCGTGGTCAAGCTGGGCAGCCGCGTGCTGGTTCAGAAGAACGGCCGCCCCGACACGCGCCGCATCCGGCACCTGGTCGGGCAGATCGCGGATATCCATGCCGCCGGGCGCGAGGTCGTCGTGGTCACGTCCGGCGCCGTGGGCTCCGGCATGGAGGCGCTGGGCATGACCAGCCGGCCCAGCGATGTGCCGGACCAGCAGATGTGCGCGGCGGTCGGCCAGGCGCGCCTGATGGCGCGCTACAGCGAGCTCTTCGGCGCGCGCGGGATCCTCGTCGGCCAGGTGCTGTTGACGCACGAGGATTTCACCCACACCCTGCGGCTGACCAACGCCCACCGGACCCTCGACAACCTGATCCGGCACCGCGTGGTGCCCGTCATCAACGAGAACGACGTCGTGGCCGACGAGGAAATCAAGGCCGACCTGGTGATCGGCGACAACGACTACCTGGCGGCGCTGGTCGTGCGGGTCATCCGCGCGGACCTGCTGGTGATGCTGACGTCCGCCGACGGCGTGCGCGAGTGGCTGCCGAACGGGCGCTCGCGCCGCCTGCGCTACATCGAGACCATCAACCGCGCCACGCATGCCCTGGTGGCGCCGCCGCAGGCGGGCGGGCTGTCGAAGGGTGGCATGGGCTCGAAGCTGGACGCGGCGCAGATGGCGAGCAAGGCCGGCTGCACCGTGGTGATCGCCAACGGCCGGCAGCCCGACGTCGTGGAGCGTGTGATGCGCGGACTCTGCGTGGGCACCATCATTCCCGCGGCCGGCATCTGACCGCCGCGGCCGCAAGCCTGAAAGCGAAAGCATGAATGTACGCGAGGAGATGGCGGCCCTGGGAGCGCGCGCCGTGGAAGCGGCGCGGCAGCTGGCGGGGCTGAATGCCCGCAAGAAGAACCTGATTCTCGAGGCGATGGCCGCCGAGCTGGAAACGCAGCAGGACGCGATCCTGGCCGTCAACCGGGAGGACGTGGCCGCCGCCCAGCGCGACGGGCTGACGCCCGCCCTCGTGGACCGCCTGACGCTGACCCCCGCACGCGTCGAGGCGATGGTCAAGGGGCTGCGCGTGGTGGCGGGGCTCAAGGATCCCGTCGGCGCGCGCATCAGCCGCTGGATCCGCCCCAACGGGCTGGAGATCGTCAAGCAGCGCGTGCCGATCGGCGTCATCGCGATCATCTACGAGGCCCGCCCCAACGTCACGGCGGACACGGCGGGGCTCTGTTTCAAGTCCGGCAACGCGGTCATCCTGCGCGGCGGGAAGGAAGCGTTGCGCTCCAACGCGCTCATCGCCCGGTTGCTGGTGGAAGGCGGGCGGCGCAAGGGGCTGCCGGAGCACGCCATCCAGTTCGTCGCCACGGTCGAGCGCGAGGCGGTCCAGGCGCTCGTGCAGCTGGAGGGCGTGGTGGACCTGGCCATTCCGCGCGGGGGCGAGGCGCTGATCCGCGCCGTGACGGAGCACGCGCGCGTGCCGGTGATCAAGCACTACAAGGGCGTTTGCCACGTGTACGTGGACCAGTCGGCCAACCTCGACATGGCCCTGCACATCGTGGAGAACGCCAAGTGCCAGCGCCCCGGCGTCTGCAACGCCATGGAGACGCTGCTCGTGCACGAGAAGGTGGCGCCGGTCTTCCTGCGCGAACTGGCTGTTCTGCTGGGCAAGTACCCGGTGGAGCTGCGGGGCGACGAAGCCGCCCGGCGCCTGGTGCCCGACATGGCGCCGGCGACCGAGGCCGACTGGCAGGCCGAGTACCTCGCGCTGATCCTGGCCGTGCGCGTTGTCCCGTCGGTCGCGGCCGCCATCGCCCATATCAACACCTACGGCTCCCGGCACTCGGACGCCATCGTGGCGGAGGACGAGGTGGCGCAGGACGCCTTCGTGCAGGGCGTGGATGCCGCCGCCGTGTATGTGAACGCCTCGACGCGCTTCACCGATGGCGGCGAATTCGGGATGGGCGCCGAGATCGGCATCAGTACGGACAAGCTCCACGCTCGCGGTCCCATGGGCCTCGAGGAACTGACCACATACAAATTCATCGTGCGCGGCAAAGGCCAGGTGCGCGCGTAGGCCGCACAGGGCGGGCGCCCGCCCGCCGGGGGAGCGTGGATATGGTACTGCAACGACACACGTCGAACGTCCAGGTTGAACTCGTGGACTACGGCAAACGGCTCGCCGCCGCCCACCTGACCGCCGGCACCGGCGGCAACATCAGCGCGCGCGAGGGCGATATCATCTGGATGAAGCCCAGCGGCTACGCGTTCGACGAGGTGACGCCCGACGATCTGTGCGCGCTGCACCTCGAGTCGGGCAAGATCGCCAAGAGCCGCTTCAAGCCGACCTCCGAGTATCGCATGCACCTGGCCGTCTATCGCGCCCGGCCGGACGTGCACGCCGCCTTCCACGTGCATCCGCCGTGGCTGACGGGGGTGATCAGCTCCGGGCGGCCCTTCGAACCCACCGTGGCCGAGTACGTGTACTACCTGGGCCGCGTGGGGATCCTGCCTTACATCAAGCCCACTTCGCGCGAGCTGGCCCAGGCCGTGGCCGGCATGGCGCCGGATCACGATACGATCCTGATGCCGCACCACGGCCTGCTGGCCCTCGGCAAGGACATGCGCGAGGCGCTGCACCGCTGCCTTGTGGCCGAGGACGTGGCGAAGTCCATGGTGGCGGCCGCGGCCGTCGGCACGCTGACCTACCTCACCGAGACCCAGGTCGCCGATCTGCACCGCCCCGAGCCGGACGCGTGAGTTCTACTTCAGGATGAGCAGCGTGCCCGGGACGTAGACGACCGCGATCTGGTTGCCCTGAGCCCCGTAGCGGTAGTTCACGCTGTAGCTGGGCGGCAGGGCCTGGGTTCCGAACGTGCCGGTCAGCGAGCCGTACTCCGCGATGACGTAGGCGGCATCGTCCGCCTTGTTCAGCGCCGTGACTTCGAGCGCTGTCGTTGCGCCGAGCGTGAGTGCGCCGCCAACGATCACGCGGTCGGCGGCGCCGCTGCCTGCCCCATCCACGTCCAGGCGCCACGTGCCGGCCTGCACCGTGTAGTCGCCGGTCACCGTCGTCTGGCCCAGCGCATTCGTGTTGCCCGGTACGAGGGCGCCGCCGCGCTGCACGAGCGGCTCGGTGAAGGCGCCGACCACGAGGTTGCCGCCCGTCCAGTTGAACGTGAAGGTGGAAGTGCCGTTCGTGGCGCCCCGCTGGATCGTGTTGGCGAAGAGCGTACCCCCGCCCAGGTTCACGATCCCCGTTGCGCGCGCCTTCAGGGCGGCGTTGGCCATGAGCAGGGTCGGCGTCTGCACCGTGCCGCCCGTCATGGTCAGGATGCCGGTGGCCAGGCCGTTCGTACCGCCCGGACCGCCCACGACAATCCGGTTGGTCGCCACCACCAGGTCATCCATGCTGTCCACGACCAGCCGCCCCGTGCTGCCGCCGCCCGGCGCGGTGTTGCGGAAATGGTGGCCGAGGTGGAGCGTGCCGGCGTATACCTGCACGGCGCCGTTGGAGCAGGAGAGCAGGCCATTGCCCACGGCGCCCGTGTTGGCGGCGTCGTTGTACCCGACCCCGATGAAAGTGACGGGCGCGGCCGCCGCGCCGACGGTCAGCCGGCCGGGGGTGGCGAGGCTGAGTTCGCCCAGGCTCTTCGCCCGGCCGACGTACAAGGTGGTGGCGTCCAGCGTGGTTGTGCCGGCGGCCAGCAGCTTGCTCCACTCCGCGGTCTGCGCGGCGCCGTTGTTGTGACCGATCGTCACCGTTGTCGCTGCCAGCGTGTTCGTGCAGAGCGGCGAGAGGCGCAGCGTGCCAACGCCGCCGTACGTGCCCGGGTTGCCCCCGCCCACACCCAGGTTGAGGTTGGCCACGTTGACGACGACGGAGGTGGCGGCCGTGAGATCCACCACCCCCCGCACGCCCGTGCTGCTGTTAACCGTGTACGCCCCGATCGTCACGGTCTGCGTGCCGGCGCCGATGCGCACGGCGCCGGCCGCCGTGACCGCGCCGAGACCGTTGGCGCCGCCCTGGCCGGCCACGAGCGTGTCCACCGTGAGACCCCGGGCGACGGTGAGCGTGCCGTTGCGGATCGCGAGCGTGCTCGCTCCGCCGCCATCGGTGATGGCGTTCTGCACCGTGAACGTGCCGCCGTTCAGCGTCAGGTTGCCCTGCGTGGCCGCCGGGGCCGTGCTGCCGGCCGTCGTCACGGCCAGCACGACGTTGCTGGCTGTTGCCTCCCCGTCCGCCATCAGGAAGTTGCCGACGCCCCCGCCCGCGCCCGTGCCGAACTCGCCGAGCCGCAGCTCGTCGAACCAGGCGTCGAGGCGCCCGGCCTGGAAGTCCGCCGTGCCGGTGCCCACCGTGCCGGTGCCCGTCGCATCGTTGATGCCGACGCGCAGCGTCATGGCCGGCTTGCTCCGGCCGCGCAGCACGACCCGCCCGCCGGCGTCCACGTCCACCCGCGCGCTGCACTTCTTGTTGGCGACGGTGACGACGTCCGCGGACAGCAGGTTCGTGCCGCCGCCGAGATGCAGCTCCTGCACCACGCCCTGGATGCCCGCCCAGGGCGACTCGCCCATGGTCACCCGCGTGGCCGTAAGCGTGTTGGTGCCCCGGTCGGAGAGATACACGATGCCCCTGACCGTGCCGCCGTCGTGCGGGGAGACCGCGCCGATGCGCAGCTCGCCCACGTCCAGCCGCACGGCGCCGGCGTTGGACAGGTTCAGCGTCGCCACGGTGTTGGACGTGCCGGGGCCCTCGCGCCGGCCGATCTCCACGACGTTGCTCACGCCGCTCACCGTGAACGGGGCGTTGACGGACAGCGTCGGGCTGCCGCCGTTGTAGCCCACGTAGACGTTCCCGTTGCTGACCACGACGGCGCCGCCGGCGACCGTGTTCGTGAGCGTCAGGAAGGGACTGAAACCGGGCGAGGTCAGGTTGAGGGCGCCGGTCACGCGCAGCACGCGCCCGGTCAGGTCGAGCGTGTGGTAGGAGCCCCCATCGTACAGCGCATGGAGGGTGGCCACCGTGCGGTCCTGCTCGAGATAGCTCGTGATCGGCCCGCGGTTGGTGACACTGCCGGCGGCCGTGAACCAGATCGTGTCGGTGACGTTCGTGGGCGGTATGGCGCCACCCTGCCAGTTCGCGTCCTGGCCCCACGTCTTGTCCGCGAGAGCGCCGGCCCAGATGAGGGCGTCGGTGCGCGCCAGCACGAGCAGGTTGCTCCGGGCGCCGTAATCGTACCGCAGCGCGTAGTCGGCCGGTAGCCCGTTGGTCGCGGCAAAGGCGCCGCTGCGGCTGCCGTAGTCGGCCAGGATGTACAGCTGATCGTCCAGCGTATTGGTCGGCGCGAGGGTTAGCGTCGACGTGGCGCCCAGCGTGAGCGTGCCGACCACGCTGACGCGGTCCGCCGTCCCGCCCGCAGCGCCGTTGACTTCAGCTGTCAAGGCGCCATCCAGCGCGTAGTTGGCCAGGACCCGGTCCGTGCCGATGGCGCCGCGTCCCGGGGCGTGCGTGCCGCCGGCCGCCACGGTGAGATTGCTGCATGTGCCGCCCCCGCCGTACACCCCGCCGCCCTTCACCGTGACGGGGCTGACCACTTTGCCGGCGACCAGCAGCATGGCGTTGCTGACCGTCGTGGCGCCGTTGTAGGTGTTGACGCCCGTGAGCGTCAGGGTGGCGCCGTCCGTGACCACGAGGGCGGTCTGGCGCGTGCCCGTGCCGAGCGCATCCTGGATGCTGCCGGGGTACGTCGACGTACCGGCGGACACCCGCAGCACGCTGTCGCTGCTCGTGCTGCTGTTGCCAACGCGGCCGGTGCCGGCGGCCAGGTTCAGCCCCGCCACCGTTTGCCGGAAGCCGTTCAGATCGAGGGCACCGGTGGCGTTGGCCTGGCCGAGGTTCACGACGTTTGTGGTCGGCAGCGCGTCGTCGGCGCCCAACTGGAGCGTGCCGACGGCGATCGTGCCGCCGCGCCAGCGGTTGCCGGTGCTGTCGATGCGCCAGGTGTTCGCGTCGGTCTTGTTGAACGTGGCATTGGGCAGGTTCACGCCGCCGCTCACGACGCCCAGCCCGCTTCCGCCGCGGACTTGCACGATGGTTGTGTTCGTGCCGCTGATGGGCCCCGCCAGCGTCAGCCGCGTGGCGGCGCCCTCCACCGCGAACATCACGGTGCCGTTGCCGTTCACCGTGATGGGGCCGCCCCACGCGTTGATGCCGGCGTTGGCTGTGAGGCGTGTACGCAAGGCGCCTTGCGAATCCAGCGTCAGCGGCTCGGCGGCGATGGCCGCCCCCTGCAGCTGCAGCGACGTGGCGTTGGGCTCTGCCGAGCGCGTGTTGACCATGGTCGGACCGTCCGCCGTGCCGAACGCGGTGGCGTTGCTGACCACCAGCAGGGTGCCGCCGTTCAGGGTCCATGGGCCCGTGTAGCCGCTGCCGTTCACCGTCGGCTCCAAGCGGAGGCTGTCGCCCGGGCCGCCGTCCAGCGTCAGGCCGGCGCTGCCCGTCAGCACGGCGTTGCGCAGGGCGATGCGGCGGGTGTCCGTGGCGTTGACGTTGAACGAAGAGGCTGCCAGCACGCTCAAGGTGTGATTGTTGAGGTCGAGATACTGGTAACTGGCGCCGGTGGTGGGCAACCACGCGGCGATGGCGCCGCCATTCAGCAGCAGGTCGCCCTGCAGGATCGCGTCCTGGCCGTAGTTCAGCTTCAGACCCAGCGTGCTGAACGCGTCGAGTTGCAGTGATTTGCCGGTGAACGCCGGCTCCCCGGCGCCTTCCGGCGTCCGCAGGACCATGTTGCTGCCGACGATGTAGTCGTGCAGATTGGTGGCCGCGAGCCCGTTGGACCAGTAGTTCTGGCCGGTGGCGTTGGCCTGCAGCATCCAGTGCCTGCCGCCGGTGTCCGCCCCCTGGCTCACCACCTGCGTCACCACATCCGCCTGCGCCAGGCCACCCAGCGTCAGCGCCGCCGCGACGCCGACCAGCCGCCGTGAAACTTGTCTGCCATCCATCGCTCGCTCCTTGGTTCGAACTGTCCAATACCCAGCATGGCATGTCCAAGGGCCGCATCGGCCTCCCTTTGTCATTGGATATTCCGTGTTGGACATTGGGTGTTCATGTCTCCTCTACCTTGTCAGGATCAGTGTCGCCGGATGGGGCGGGTGACCCGTCAGTGTCGCGGCCTGTGCCGTCGGCCCCTGGTGCTCCCGGCTGTAGACATCCCACCCCGTGTTGTCCGCCGCCGCCCCCGATTGCGTGAGCGCGAAGCTGTACACGGCATCGGCCGATCCGTGGATGAACGCGTCCAGTGCCGTGCCCTCGAACTCGATCACCGTGTCCACCGTCGGCGCCACGAGCGGCGTGACCGTCGCCAGCAACCGGTTGTTCGGCGTGTCGCCCGCGGGGGCGTTCGGATAGAGGTGGTAGGCGTCCGCCAGGACGGTGGCGTTGAGCCATGTGATCTCGTCGCCCTGGGCCGCGGCGCCGTTCTGGCTGCCTTCCAGCCAGTGCTCCGCCGCCTCGGTGTTCAGTCCCCACAGGTGAAAGGTTGTCGGCCGGTTGGCCGCGAGACCCGTGCCGCCCGCCAGCTTTACGCGGAACGTGAAGGTCTTGTTGTCCAGGCTGCCGACCCGGCTGAACCGGAAGACGGAGAGCTGCCGGTTGACCGCGCCGCTGGTGCAGATGTTGGTCAGCACGGTCGCAGCGCCGCGGTTTGTGACCGTGCCCGGCGCGGTGTTGCCCTGCAGGACCGCGTCGGCGTTCAGCATGAAGAGGGGGTTTGCCGGCGCCGCCTCCAGGTAGCTGTACGTGAGCGTCGGCTGATCGAGCGGCGCCGCGGGCGTGCCCTCGCGGCTGCGCCAGCTGATGGCCGTGGCGTCACGCCCGTCGGTGCGGGCGAGCAGCAGGGTGACGCGGTCGTCGCCGTCGCGGTTCAGGAAGTCCGCCAGCGCGCCGCACGCGATCCGCACCTCGCTGCCGTCCGGGTAGGCGCCGACGCCGAGGTGGAAAGTCTCCAGCAGCTGGGCGTTGGCGAGGAAGCCGGATCCGCTGGCCAGGTTGTTGGCCGGCGCGTTGTTGTAGCAGATCTCGCCCCCGCCCGGCGCCTGCCCGGTGCCCGTGCCTTCGAGCCAGCCTTCGCCCGCGTCGCCGTCCGCCAACCCGTAGAGGCGGAACGTGTAGGCATTGGCCGTGTTCCGTCCGCCGTTGATCGTCAGCCGCAGCGCGGCATTCGTCACCAGCGCGCCGGCCGGCGCCGCGGACAGGTCGAAACGCAGGTAGGTCTTGCGCCAGACGTCGGCATTGGCGCCCTGCGATTTCGTCATCACGACGTCCGAACCGCCGTAGTTCTTGGCGGCGTTGACCCCGCCCTGGACAAACGCGTCCGCCTTGGGATAGAGGAAGCGCTCCGCCCTGCCGTACGCGCCGAGCGTGGCGTTCTGCGCGACGGTCATGTAGGTTGCCCAGACCCAGTTCGACGAGCGCGCCAGCGACGACAGGCGGGTTTCGTCCAGCAGCCCCTGGTAGTAGCGCAGCGTGTCGTAGGGGCGGCCCAGGCGGGTCCTGTTGGAGAGCGCGAAGCTGTTGATGGCCGCCGCCGAGCTGGCGACCTGCCGCCCGTCCACGTAAAGAACGGTGCGCGCGGCCGTGCGGTCCCACGTGGCCGCCACGTGGTGCCACTGCCCGTCGGCATACGCGGCCGGGCTGGAGATCGACACGGGCCGGGCGTAGAACTGGACCTGCTCCCCGGCATTGAGGTTGAGGTGCAGCTCGTTCTCGTCGCCGAAGCCGTTTCCGGTCGTCGGCCCGCCCCAGAAGAGATGCGCCGCGTCCCCGCCGTTCACGCTCGTGCGCAGCCACAGGTCCACCGTGCCGCGCGAGCTGTCCACCAGTGAGGTTGGCAGTTCGATGTAGCCCGTGCTTGTGCCCTGGAAGCCCTGGCCGCTGGCGACAACGCCGACGGCGTTTGTGGTGGCGACGTTCGTGCCGTCGTAGTCGTGCGCCGTGGCGTCGGTTTCGTCCGTGTGCAGGTGCCAGACCGCCGCGAAGTCCGCCAGCCAGACGAAGCCGTTGGCGTGGTTCAGGGCGTGTTGCGTGGCGCCGGAGCCCCAGTAGGCATGAATCGTGGTGGCGGCGGAGAAGGCCGGCACGCGCACCCAGACGTAGGAGGGGGTGCTGCCGGAGCCCCAGCTTTCGATCTCGTAGTCCAGCGCGGTGACGCCGTCCGTATCCGCGAACCGCAGGTCCGTGCCGTTCGCGGCGGCAGCGGCGTAGTGGAAACCGTTCGAGCCGTCACGCAGCACGACGAGGACCGGGAAATTCGTCAGCACGTCGCCCTGCGTGTAGCCGGCAAAGCCGATGGGCAGGCGGTACCGCGCGGCGGCGCCCGGATCCGGCACGCGCACCAGCGCGATCTGGTTGTCGAGCGCGCCGTACTGGTAGTCCAGCACATAGCCCGCGGGCAGGCCGCTGACCGTGTGAAACGTGCCGGCCAGCGTGCCGTACTCGGCCAGGACGTAGGCCTCGTCGTCGAGCGCGCTCAGCGTGGCGAAGTCCACCGCGCTGCCGCCGCCCAGCGTCAAAGCCCCCGTGACCGTGACCTTGTCCGCCGTGGCGCCGGCGCCGTCCACGTCGAGTTGCCAGACGCCGGCGACTGTCGCGCAGGCGCCCGTGACGATGGTCGCGCCGACCCCGCCAACGCCGCCGGGGGCGAGGTAACCGCCGCTTTGGGTGAGGGTGGCGCCCAGGTCCGTGCCGCCGGCCGTGAGCGTGCCGCCCGTCCACGTGAAGTTGACCGTGCGCGTGCCGCTGGCGTCGCCGCGCTTCAGGTAGGGTACGTTCAGCGTGCCGCCCGAGAGCCGCACCGTGCCGGTGGCCCGGCCGCCGCTTTGGGCATCGGCCAGCACGAGGTTCGTGACCGTGGCCGTGCCGCCGGCGACGTACAGCTCGCCGACGCCCGTGGCGTTGGCGCTGCCGGAACTCTGGCCGAGCACGAGCTGTGCCGCCGTCAGCGCGTCACCCGCGCCGTCGAGCACGATCCGCCCCGTTCCGGAACCCGCGCTGCCCGCGGAGGTGCGCGTCTGCTGGCCCGCGACAACGTCGGTGGCATAGACCACCAGCGTGCCGTTGGAGCCGACGAGCGTGCCGCTGGCGGCGGTCCCGGTGTCGATGTCGTTGTAGCCGATCCGCAGCGTCGCGATGGGGGTTCCGGCGCTACCCATCGTCAGCGACCCGCCGGCGGCCAGGCTGGCGCTGACCAGGCTCTTGCGGTGGCCGATGTAAACGGTCGGGGCGGTCAGCGTGGTCGTGCCCCCCGCCACGAAGCGGGTCCATTGGGCCGTCTGGCCGCCGCCGTCGCTCTGGCCGAATTCGATCAGCGCGGACGCCGTCACGGTGTTGATGCCGTTGGTGGCGAGGAGCAGCGCCCCGAACGCGGCGCCGGGGTCCCCCGTGCTGTAGCCGACCCGCAGCGTGTTGACGTTGATTGCCACCGAGCTGGCGCGCGCCAGGTTCTGCGTGCCCCAGGCGGCGACGTTTGCGCTCTGGGTCTGGTAGCCGATGTGCAGCGTCTCAATGCCGGTGCCGATCTCCACCGCCCCGCCCGCCGTCAACAGTCCCTTGTTCGTGCCCGCAAGGCCGACGGTCAGGTTGTCGACCTTGAAGCCGTTCGTAACCGTCAGCATGCCACTCTCGATGGAAATGGTGCTGCTGCCGCCGCCGTCGGTCACGTTGGTGACGACCGTGAAACTGCCGCCCTTCAGCGTGAACGTACCCTTCGTGTTGGCGGGCGTCGTGCCGCCCGTGGTGGCCAGAGCCAGCCGGTTGGCCGTGACCGTGCCGGCTCCCATGGTCAGCAGGCCGCCCGCGCCGCCGCCGCCGGAGCCGTGCTGGCCGATAGACACCTCGCCGAGGTCCGCGTTCCACGTGCCCGCGGAGACATCCAGCCGCCCGGTCACGGTGGTGCCCGTGCCCGCGTCGTTACAGCCGATGCGCAGGTTGGCGCGGGCGCCCGTGAAGCCGCTCAGCGTGAGTGTGCCGCCCGCATCCAGATCGGCCAGGGCGTGAGCCTTGCGCCGGCCGACGTAGAAGGTGTCGGCGTGGACGGTGTTGGCCAAACCGAAGTGGATCTCGGAGGCTGGCAAGTCGTTGTTACCCTGCTGAGGGGAGTCGCCGAGCGTGATGACACCGGCTTCCAGCGTGCTGGCGCCGGCGTCGGGCAGGGTGACAATGGCCCGCACGCGTCCGCCGCCGTTGAGCGCGGCCGAAGCCGTGGCCAGGCGGATCTGGCTGGCGCGCAGCGATACGCCGTCAGCTTGCGCGCAGTCCAGCGTGCCGGTGGTCCACAGCGTCGTCTCGCTGTCGCGCCGGGCGATGTCGAGGATGGCGGTCGGCTCGTTCATGGTCAGCGTGGCGTCCACGTCCAGCGTGCTGCGCCCGCCCTCCCAGCCGCAGCGCAGGGCGCCGTTCGTGATCGCCAGCGTGCCGCCCGTGCCGGTGTCCGCAAGCGTGAGGGTGGTGTTCAAGGCCGCCGAGCCCAGGCGCAGATCGCCCGCGACCAGCAGCGCGCGGCCGTTCAGGTCGAGCGTGTGGTAGCTGCCGGCGGTATTCGTCACGATCAGCGTGCCGGTGGTGCGATCCTGGTCGAGCCGGCTGGTGACCTCGCCCGCGGTGACCGACGCGCCGGGGTTGTGGAAGACAATGCCTTCCCCGGTCACGACCGTCGGCGCCGTGTCGCTCAGCCAGTTGGCGTCCGCGCCCCAGCTCAGGTCCGGGTTCGCGCCGCCGTCCCACTCGTTGATGGCCAGGACGACCGCGATCTGGTTGTGGCTCGCGCCGTAGTCGTACACGAGCTTGTAGCCGGACGGCAGTCCGTTCGTCGTGGCGAAGCGCCCGGCCAGCGTGCCGTACTGGGCAATAATGTAGGAGGGGTCATTGATCGCGTCCAGGTCCACGATCGTCAGCGTCGCGCCCGGGTTCAGCGTCAGCGTGCCGGTCGTGTTGACCCGGTCGGCCGTGGCGGAGACGCCGCTGATCTCGCACTCGTACGTGCCGTCCAGCGTGTACGAGCCGCTGACCGCGCCCGTGCCGATGCCGCCGTTGCCGGGGCGGTGGGTGCCGCCCGCCGCCACGTTGAGCGTCGGGCACGAGCCGGTCCCGCCATAGGCCGCGCCGCTCTGCACGGTGACCGTGCTCGCCACCGAGCCGCTGACGCGCAGCTCGCCGCCGTTCACGGTCGTGGGGCCGGTGTAGGTGCTCGTGCCGCTCAGCGTCAGGATGCCCGCGGCCATGGTCAGATTCACCTTGCGCGTGCCGCTGCCCACGACGTCCTGGATGCCGCCGCCGTACGACGATGTGCCGCCGCTGTAGGTCAGCGTGGAGTCGCTGGTTGTGCTGCTGTTGCCGATCCGCTGCGCAGCACCCGCGGTGCCCGAAACGGCGAGCCCGCCAATTTGCTGGTTGTAGCCGGCAAGGTCCACGATGGCAACATCGGTGCCCTGGCCCAGTCGCAGCGGCCCGCTGCTTGGAATGGCATTGTCCGTACCCAGGCGCATGGTCCCGTAGGCCACCGTGGTTGTGCTCCAGTTGTGGCCGGCGGACTGGATCACCCACGTGGCGTTGTCTGTCAGGAAGAAGGTGCCGTGGGGGACGTTGAGCGTGCCGGAGATCGTCCCGACCCCGCCGCCGCGGAACATCATCGTGGTCGTGTCCGTGCCGGCGATGCTGCCTGGCAGCGAGAGCGTGCCGCCCGCCGCGATCTGCACACTACCGTCGCCCTTGACCGTGATCGGGCCGGTCCAGGCGTTCGCCCCGCCGCTCGTGGTCAGGCGGGTGCGCATGTTCGCGCTGCTGGAGCGCAGCTCGAGAGGTTCGTCGGTTACCGTCACGCCGTCCAGCTGCAGGGTGGGACTGCCGGAAGCCGTCTGCGCGGCGTTGGTGTAGACCACCACCCCGCCGGCCGCGGCGCCCAGCGCGCTGCCGCTGGCGCCGGTTCGCAGGGTGCCGCCGTAGATCGCCACCGGGCCCGTGAATGTGTTCGCGCCGGACAGAGTCAACGTGTCGTTGTAGCTGATGCCGCGTACGTCGATGCCGCCCGCGCCGGCGACTTTCGCCGCCACCGTCAGGCTGTTGTCGCGGGCGTAGACCAGCGTGCCGTGGTTCGTGACGGCGCCCGCGCCCAGCGTGCCGGTGTTAGCGCCGGCGCCTCCCGCTCCCAGTTGCACCGTGCCCGCGTTGATCGTCGTCCAGCCCGTGTACGTGTGGTCGGCTCGCATGATCAGCGCGCCCGTCCCGCTCTTCGACAGGTTGCCGGTGCCGGCGATGACCTTGGCGACAGTCAGGGTCTTCGTGTCGTCCACGGAGATCCCGCTGGAGGCGCCCGCATGCAAGGTGATGCCGCGGTTGGCGTCGTCGATGGCGAACGTCTCCGTGGCCCGCAGCGTCCCGCCCGCCAGGGTCAGGTGGCTGGCGTCCGCGACGGTGGGGGCCATGCTCAGCCGGCTCTCCGCGGCCACGGCCAGCGTGCCGGCCGCGATCGTGACGCGCCCCGTGTGCAGGTTGTCGCTCAGCAGGGTCCACGTGCCGGCCCCGCCGCTCTTGTTCACGCCGAGGACCTTCATGGTCGGTGTGTTGCTGATCACGCCGCTGATCGTACCGTCGCCCGCGCCGCTCAGCTGCAGGTTGCGCGCGGTGTCGATGGGGTAGATCGAACCGCTCACCGTCAGGGTGCCGGCGTTGACCACGAGGTGGGTGTCCCCGCCACCGCCGTTCAGCAGGATCGGCCCCTGGATCGTGTTGTTGCCGCCCTCGTTGTAGATGGTGCCGCTCGCGCGACTGGTCTGCAGTGTGACGGTTGCAGGCAGCGCGATGTCGCTGCCGGAGCCGTCCAGCAGCAGGCGGCACTGGCCGGCGGTGCCGTTATCGATCCGGATGGTCTTCGCGCCCGTGCCGATGGCGCCGGCGCTGGTGATGGTCACGCCGCCGGCGTTGATGATTACGTTTCCCGCGAAGTCGTTGTTGGGGTTTGTCAGTGTCAGGATGCCGGCGCCCTCTTTGCGCAGCGTCAGCGTACCGCCCGTGTCGGTGATTCTTCCGTTGAACGTGCTCGTCGCGTCGCCGTAGCCGATGTACATGGTGGCGGCCGTGGCCGAACTGTTGTTATTCGTCCCGGCGCCGGTGAGTCCGTTCACGCTGGTGTTTTTGCCGTAGATATCCAGAGTGCCGTTGAGGGTGACGTTGCCCTTGCCGGCGCCGTTCGGGATGGCGTTGGCGAGGTCAATCCGCAGGGTGGCGCCGAGGTTGATGACCGTGCTGCCGTTGTAGCCCTTCGCGTTCGTGCTGTAGCGGACCGTGCTGCCGGGCGAGCCGATGATCGTCATGCCGCCCGCGCCGCTCATGGTTGACCGGATGTCCAGGTGGCGACCGCTTGCGTTGCCGTCGAAGGTGGATGTCGCGAGCACCGTGATCGCCCCGTTCAATTTGCCAATGCTGTCTCCGGCCGTGTCCCAGTTCGACAGCGTGCCGGCGTTCAGGATACAATTCCCGATTGTATAAACGCCGGAGCCCTTGAACACCATGGAGCCGGCCGTGCCGTTGCCGATGGTCAGGGACGCACCTTGAAAGGTGTAGGCGCCGCTGCCCGTCGGCGTCCGCATCGTGAAGCCTTGCGTGAAGTAATTCGTCGTGGGACCGGGAACCCTGGCATTGGCCCAATTCACGGAGGAGTTGAACGAGGAAAAGCCGGCGGCGTTGTTGCCGGACATGTTCACATCCACCGCCCCTGCGGGACATGGCGCGAGCAGCGCCAGGGCGGCCAGTCCGAATCCGCCGCACAAACGCAAGGAAGGCAGTCTCTTGTGCTGACTCATGGTTGTCCTCACAGGTCGTTTGGCCCGCCCGGCAAAACACACACACGGCCCGGATACCCGGTCCGAAAGCAAGACCGCCGGCAGCAATCCGACGGCTTATTGTGAGGTAATAATCGCACATCGCACCCGCAACGTCAAGGTTTGCGGGAATTCCATCAGCAGTTCTCATTATGGCCACCGGCAGGTGTCAGAGACCGGCTAAAGCCGGGACTCCAAACCGGTTTCCAGCGCGTTTACGCCGTTCGGAGTCCC
>CAYOBW010000044.1:15605-33449 GCA_964402115.1 uncultured Victivallales bacterium | reverse complement strand
AGAGGGAGAAGCCGGCTGAGGGAGGGGGTGATGTGCCGCGGGCAAGGCGTGCCCCTGACGGGGACAGGCCCACTGCAGCCCCGACGGTGTTCTCTGCCGCGCACGGCGCGGCTCATGTGGCTTTGCGCATCCCTAGGTCAGGCCAGCCTCAACCCCCGCCCGCTCTTTCGCCTGCTCTTCGCCGCTATGCACCTGCCACCGCCACCCCAACATCACCCGTGACGCGAGGGCGACTGTGCCGGCCGGGTTCGCGGGCGCATGGGGCGGCCGGCGTCGCCGGGGCCGCGGCGCTCGTCGTCCACGGCCACGGCCCGCACCGCGCGGTCGTTGAAGACGGCGCGATTGAGCAAGGGCAGGACGTTGCGCGCATCCTCGCTGTACATCTCGAAAACGCTGTCCTGATCCATGATCTGGATGCGTCCGACCCGCAGCATGGGGCCCCGCGTCGCCCGGTTGATCAGCGAGATCAGGGCCGCCGGCGTGAGGTCATTCCGGCGCCCCAGGTTGATCCGATACCGTTCGGCACGGTCGTCGCCCCGCTCATTCCGCTCACGCCCCGACGGGCCGTCCCGCCGGTCGTCCCGCTCTCTCCGGTCGCGCCCCGCCGGACCGTCCCGCCGGTCGCGCCGGTCATGCACCACGGCCCCGGCATTCAGGTCCGGCGCGTCCTTGTAGTACGTCAGGAAGCGGCTGAACTCGCGCTGCACGTACCGCTTGATCACGTCCTCCTTGGACATGTCGGCCATGACGCTGTTGATGAGCGGCATGTAGGGGTCGAGCTGGGCATCGTCCGCTTCGGCGGTCTTGAACCGTTCCAGCAGGCAGGCGAGCTGGGCCTCGCAGATCTGGCGGCCCGTCGGCACCTGCTTGTGCTCGAACTGCTTCTTGAGGATGCGTTCGATGATGCGCAGCTTGTATTCCTCATGGAAGTGGATGATGGCAATCGCGATCCCCACCTTGCCGGCCCGGCCCGTGCGCCCGCTGCGGTGCGTGTAGAGGTCCGCTTCATCCGGCAGGTTGTAGTTGATCACATGGGTCAGGTCGTTGACGTCAAGCCCCCGGGCCGCGACGTCGGTGGCAACCAGCAGCTGCAGCTTCCGGACGCGGAAGGCTTTCATGACGCTGTCGCGCTGGTCCTGCGTCAGATCGCCGTGCAGGGCTGCGGCGTTGTAGCCGTCCGCCGTCAGCTTGGAGGCCACTTCCTGCGTTTCCACGCGGGTGCGGCAGAAGACGATGCCGTAGATGCCGGGATAGAAGTCGATGATGTGCCTGAGGGCCGCGTAGCGGTCCTTGGCGTGCACCTTGTAGCACTCGTGCTTGACGGTGTCCGACCCGGAATTGCGCTGGCCGAGCAAGACCTCTTCCGGATCGCGCATGTACTTTCCGGCCATGGCCGCAACCGGCCTGGGCATCGTGGCCGAAAAGAGGAGCGTCCGGGTGGGCTGCGGAACCGACTTGAGAATGGCCTCCATTTCCTCCTGGAAGCCCATATTCATCATCTCATCGGCTTCATCCAGGACCACGCGCTGCACGCCGGTCAGATCGGCCTTCTGGCGGCGCAGCAGGTCATGCATGCGCCCGGGCGTCGCCACGATGATATGCGCACCGCGCCTGAGCGCCTTGATCTGTTCCCCGATGGACGACCCCCCGTACACGGCGAGCACCCGGATGCCGCGCATTTGCCTGGCGTAAGCGGTCAGGTCCTTGGTGATTTGCAGGCACAGCTCCCGGGTGGGACAAAGCACGATCGCCTGCGTCGCATCGTTGTCCGGATCGGTCATGTGCAGCAGCGGCAGGCCATAGGCTGCTGTCTTTCCCGTGCCGGTCTGGGCCAGCACAATGAGATCCCGGGTGCTTTTCAAAAGCATGGGGATCACCTTGCTTTGCACGGGGGTCGGCTTCTCGAAGCCGAGGTCCTTGATGGCCTGCAGGATGGCGGGGGCCAGTCCAGAAACAGCAAACTGCGTCATAATCGTCCTTCTTCCGTTGTGGTAGGTGATGCGCGAGTGTCGTTCCTAACCCGTCGTCACCCTGACGAAAAGACTCAGACGTGGACTGCGCGAAACAAAGGGTAGTGTGGGCCTTGGGCCCTGCAATGTCAACGCAGGCTTGCAGGGGGCAACGGAGCGCTACGCCGACTGCGCATCCGTCCAGATCGTGTTCGTCCCGTTGTCGTAGACGAGCTTGTAGCCCACGGCCGCAAGCCGTTCGAACACCTCGACGTTCCGGTTCCGCTTCAACGTGCGCTCGTCCGCATCGTACGATTCGATACAGAGCACTTTGGGCCGGCACCTGCTCCAGTCATTGCCGTTCAGGACCTCCATCTCGTGTCCTTCCGTGTCGACGGACAGGATGTCCACGCCCTGGGGAGCGTGGGTGTCAAACAGGTGCTGCAAGGTCACCACCGGGATTTCGCGGGTAGCCAGGTGCTTGTAACCGTTCTGGGCGTTGATTTCGGATTCCTTCCTGGAGAAGGTGCCCCTGGTGGGCTCGTCGAACTCGTAGAACGCCATGACGCCGCAGTGATCGGACACGCCGCACAGGAGATTCGTGTCACGCGGCCTGACCGTGACAAACCCCTGGAAATTGGCCGGGGATGGCTCCACGTTGATGCAGGTCCATCCCCGCCTGCTGAACCTGTAGCTGTTGCTCTTGCTCTGCGGATGATAGGCGCCCACATCGATGAAGACACCCGTCTTGCTGTGGCCGGTGAGTTTGTCGAGCACCAGGTCCTCGCCATACTGCGAGTAGGAGTCGCGGATCAGCCGGGTGAAAGAGCAGGACAGCACCCGCAGGGCGCGGCGCAAGACATTCAGAAAGCCATCGGTTCTGATCTTGGCCAGAATGAGCCTGGGAAGATGGGATTTCGTTCCGCTCATGGCATCCCGTGACGTCCCGCGCAAACCGGCTGACATTCAAGCGCTTTCATGCGGGACTGTGTGCCAGAAGGCTGCGGGAAAGGCAAGCACGACGTTGCCGCACGCGACGCTACCCGCGCGGTCCGGCAGGGCGGGCGGCGGGCGCGGCGGAAGGGGGTGCGCCGGCGAACCGCAGCGACCAGGCGACGGAACCGCTTTGGGCTGGCGTGAAGCGGACGCGGACGACCTGCCCGTCGGGCCGGACCGCGCCGCCCGCGGGGGCCAGCACGACCGGCGGTTGCCAGCGCCCGGCGACGAAGACCAGCTCGTACGGATCGCCCTGCACCAGGCGCGCGGAGACGCCACTCACCACGCCGCCCGCCCCTGCCGCGTCCGGCTGCCACTGCACATCCAACAGCTCGAGAGCCCCCTGCGTGAGGTGCCGGGAAGTGGAAAGCAGCACCGGGCGGTCGTCGCGCGCCGGCACGACGGCGAACACCTCCGCATCCATGCCCTTGAGCTTACGCGGGAGGGTCGCCCCGCGCGCGAAAAGCCCCACGTAGCGGCTCGTCCAGAACTCGTAGACGTGCACCTGCGCCGCCTCCAGCGGCAGACGCGCGAGGGCGAGGTCGCGGGTGGCCGCCTCCCGCCCGTAGTTGAACAGGCCGACCACGTCCCAGTTGCCCCACGGGCGCGCCACGCGCAAATCGAAAAGGTCGTACGCGTTGTCGCCGCGGATCTCGTAGAGGTTGGCGGGGCGGATGTCGAGATTCGGAAACGACTGCTGCCACACCCGGCGCGTGGCGGGCGGAACCTCCGTCCACCGGTCGTCGGTGATGAACTGCTGCCCGGTCAGCACCCGCGCCTGCGCGTTCAGACGCGCCAGCTCGACGGGCGCCTTGTACAGGTTCGCCGACGCGTCCGGATCGCTCCACCAGCAGATGTTGTTCAGGAAGTTCCACCGCACAATCACGCCCGCGGCGTGCCCGGCATGTCCCGTGTCGCCGCCGGTGCGCGAGCCGTTTACCAGCCCGATGGCTTCGACGGGGGGCGGTACGCCCCAGCTCGCGTTGATGAACTTGTCCGGCCCCACGATGTCGCGCGCCAGCCGCAGCGCCTGCCGGTAGCCGACCACGCCGCCGCCGTTGGTGGACCGGCGAAAGGCCTCCAGCGCCTCGGTCAACCCGTCGGCCTTGATGAAGTCGTAGTTCCAGGTCTCGCTGACCTTGTGCCACCACGGCTTGTACCAGGCGTCCATGGCCGCGGGCTGGCAGGGGTCCAGCACGCCGGAGCGGCAGTTGTTCTTCGGGAACCAGCCGTAGCTTTGCCCCCCGAAGGCAACCGCCAGGCGCCCCTGGCCGTCCCGCAGGAACCACTCCGGATGCTCGTTGGTGGTCGCCGCCGGAGCCACGACGTAGGGCGCCAGCCAGACCCCGGGGACGAGGCCCTTCGCGCGCACATAGTCGGAAAGCGCCCGCATGTAGGCGTCGTCATCCTGGGCATAGTTGTCGTCGAACTGGAACACAAGCTCGCCGGCGTACGGCAGCAGGTGCTCCGCGACCCAGTCGATGTTCGGGTAGAGCCGCTCCTTGGTCTGCGCGGGGCGCCCCTTGTTGCCTTCGATCGCGTACCAGGTCATGGCGACCACCGGCGCGACCGGCCAGCGTGCCGGACGCGGCATGGGGGCGTAGTGCCGGATGCCGAGGCGGTCGCGGTAGTAATGCCGCTGCACGGTCACCGTCAGCAGCTCGCCGTCGCCCGGCGCTTCGGCCGACACCGTCCACGCCGCGCCGGGCGCCCACGTCGCCGTACCGGGCGACGCGATCGTCAGGGCGAGATCGCGCTCGGGGTCGAAGATGGACCTGGCCCCGGGCACGGCGGCCGGCCCGCTGGTCGTAACAAGCACGCGCCGATCGTCCGCCTGCTGGCCGACGAGAAAGCCCGGCTGCGTCCGCGCGCCCAGCCTGGCCCGGGCTGTCCAGGCGACCACGTCCCCCACGCGGCCCTGCGTCCGGATAACCGCGGTGGCGTCATCGGCCAGCCAGGCGCGCAGCCAGGCCTTGCCCCGCAAGTCGATCAGCAGCTCCTCGCGGGCGTTCTCGCGCACCCGCCGCGCCTCGGCGCGCTTTGCGTCGATGGGCTGCCACGTGGCCCCTGTGCGCCGGGTCAGCGCACCGTCCGCCAGCAGGGGGCCTTCCGCCGTGTCGGCAAGGCCGATGGCGCCCGTGGCGGTTTCATAGGTCAGGACCAGGGTCCCATTCGTGACGCTGAGCGGCTGCGCCTGCGCCAGGCCGAGCGCAACGAGCACAGCCAAGCCCGCCATCGCCATCGCGTTCTTCAACACAGCCCCCTCCTCCTAACCGTCAGGGCGCCTGCAGCTGCAAGGCATCCAGGCCGAAGTAAAAACCCTTCGAGGCCGGATTCCGCCCGGCGACCTCCACCTTCAGCCGGAAGACATTGCCGTCCGGCGTGTGCACGCCCAGGTTGATCGGCGCGCCCGGCTTGGAGGCGGGATCGTAGCCGTCCCACTTCTCGACCGCCAGCTTGCCGTTGACGAAGATGTGCACCTGGCCGTAGTCGTAGGACTGCGTGGGGTAGAGCAGCAGGCGCTTCGGCTGGTACTGCTCAAGGAGCGTGAAGGTGGCCGCATCGCCCTCTTTCGTGGCCCGCCCCCAGAACTGGCCGCCTTTGCTCCAGCGGTGGGGCGGCAGGGCGCCGCAGATGTGCTGGGGGCCGCCCGCGAGCCCCGGCGAAAGCGCGACTTCCCGCACATCCTCGAGCTCGATGGCGCCCGCGACGGTGGGCGCGTCGGCCGACGGCTGGCGCGCCAGGGCGGCGGCGGCGAAAGCCGCCACGTCCTCGACCTGCGGCACCGGCGCGGCCGCGGCGGCGGGCAGGGGCTGACGGTTATGGGCGCCGCCGGGCGCGCCGTACCAGTGGGTGACCAGCGCGTATTGCAGGAACGCGTCGGGCGAGCCGATCATGTTGAACGCCTCCATGTCGAACTTGAACGCCTCCGTAAACGGTGTGGCGTCCAGGCTGCGCGTGCGCGTGCAGATGTTGTAGCCGTGCGTGTAGGGCTCCTTCCCGGCGGGCCAGCCGCGCGTCTCGCCGCCCACGCGGACATTGGCGGCAAAGGGCGCGCTGAACTCGTCCTTGCGCGTCGGCACCTCCCCGCCGGCCCAGCCGTAGTAATCCTCGGAGCCGGTGCCGAAGTGCGAGGGGAAGCGGCGCGCGAGGTCGTCGTCCACGTAGATCTTCTCATCCCCCTCCCCCCACCAGGACCAGAGCGGGTTGAGCACGACCAGCGTGTCGCCGACATGCAGGCCGCGACCCTTGATCTGGATGAAGTTCAGGTCGCGCACCGGCCGCGGTGCGTACGGGACATCGGTCCACCAGGCGGTGTGGAAGTGCAGCGAGTCCGCCGTCCAATTCCACGGGGCCGCGACGAGGCGAACCTCCGCGCTGACCGGCTCGGCGGCCAGGTTGTGCAGGACAAGCGTGCCACCGGCCCGGTAGGGCATGATCCAGCGGCAGGTCAACAGCCCGTCCGCGCGCACTTCGCGCTCCCACATCCGGAACGGGTCGAGGCCGTTGACATTGCTGAAGAAATCGCCGAGGGGACACCAGACGGTCTGCTCGCCGTCGAACGTCAACGCCAACACCGTCGCACGCAGCGCCTGCGCGGGGTTAGCGCCCTGCACGCGGAACTCCAGGTGCCGGACGGCCGCGGGCCCGGCGGGCAGCTCCAGCGCCACGCGTTGCCCGCCGGGTATGGGCTGCGCCAGGCGCAGGACCGTACCGGCGGCGAAATTGACGGGGTTGGTCAGTGCCGCGCCCGTCTGCGCCAGCAGCGCCTTGTGCTGCTCGAGCAGCTCCGGCCGGAACGACTCGACCGGCGTACCCGGCGCGTAGGCCCGGTAGTTCACGATGTAGAAGAAGGCGTCACCCTGCTGCGTAACCTTGCAGCTCTTCGCGAACGGAATCGGCAGGTACAGGTCGCCGGCGCGCACCGTGTCCTGCGCGAAGGGCGCCGGCACCGGCCCCTTGCCGGTGACCAGGGCAATGAAGTTCGCCGTGAAGCGCGGGGTGGCCTCGCCGTCCAGGTAGATCCGGATGTCCGTGCCCTGGCGATTCCCGAACGACTTGTAGAAGAAAGGGGTCCAGATCCGGGTCAGTACGCCCGGCCCCTCGTGTTCCATCAGCACGGCTTCCTGCTGGCCCTCGTGGACCTCGTGACGGAGCACGTAGCCGCAGTCGCCGTTGGCGAACCAGCCGCCGGGGTCGTCAGGCGTTTTCGCGGCCCGGTTGTAGCTGCTGGCCTGGAGCCCGCGATACGACGGCGCCGGCATATGCGTCACGACCGACCGGTCGGTCAGCTCGCCCAGCAGCGAGACAAAGGTCACGTCCGTCGTCGCCGCCGGTGCGGCGGCCGCCAGGCCCGCGGTCATGACGAACCCCATCCAGCGGCACTTCATGCGCATGCTCAAGAGCTCCTTCCTTCGTACGTCAGCGTGCCGCGGAAGACATGTGCGGCGGGACCGGTCAGGGTTACGTCCGTGAACGTCGGGCCCACGGCGCGTGCAGCGACGCTGAGCCGGTCCCCGCTCGCCGGCACGAGCTCCACCGGCAGCCGCACGCGGCCCAGGCGGGCCATCACGAGCGCCGCGGCGGCCAGCCCCGTGCCGCAGGCGAGGGTTTCAGCCTCGACGCCGCGCTCGTACGTGCGCACGCGCAGCGCCGCCGGGCCCGTCACCTGGACGAAGTTCACGTTCGTACCGGCGGGTTGAAACGCGGCGTGGCGGCGGATGGCGCGCCCGAACCGGCACACGTCCACGGCCGCCAGGTCCTGCGTTTCGATCACGACGTGCGGCACGCCGCTGTTGACGAAGCCGTAGGCGAACGTTGCGCCTTCCGCTTCCAGCGTGCCGTTCAGCCGCCAGTCATGCGGCTCGGTCAGGCGCAGGCGCACCCGCTCCCCCTCCACCGTGGCGGACAGGAGGCCGGCGTTCGTCTCGATCGTCAGCCGCGCCGGCGCGGCGCCCAGCTCGACCGCCAGGCGCGCCACGCAGCGCGCGCCGTTGCCGCACATGTCCACCTCGCCACCGTCGGGGTTGATGAAGCGCATGCGGAAATCCGCCTGCGCGGAGGGTTGAATCAGGATGATGCCTTCGCACCCCACGCCCGTCCGCCGCGCGGCGAGGCCCGCCAGCCAGGCGCGGTCGCCGACGGGAAACGTCAGCGCCCGGTCATCCACGAGGACGAAATCGTTTCCCGCCCCGTGCATCTTGTAAAAGGGAATCTGCATCGCGCCCAGCCTCTCGTTGCGTTCACTGCCCTGGAATCGCCAGCAGGCTCCGCTGGGTCGGCAGGTACAAGACACCGTCCGCGGCCGTCGGCGTGATCGCCATGGACTTCAACCGGGTTTTCGACAATACCTCCAGCGTCCGTCCGGCCTTCAGCGTCCACAGCGTGTTGAATTCCGTGCTGACATACACGTTGCCGTCGGCCACAAACGGCGATGCGCACCACGTGCGCGCGCCTAGCGGATGGACCCAGCACCGCTCGCCCGTCGCGGCATCGAAGCAATGGGCGTTGCCCGTCGTGTCCACCATGTAGAGCAAGCCGTCTGCAATCGCCGGCGTCGCCAGCGTGCGATCCACCAGCCTCGAATCCCACACCTTTCTGCCTGTCGCCGCGTCGACGCACGAGAGGCACCCTTGGCCGTCGCCGTAGATCGGGCTTTGGCCGATGGCGACATAGACGCGACCGCCATGGAACAGCGGCGCGCCGATGATCTCGCTCGGCCCGTCCGTCCGTTTCTTGACGTTCGACGAAGGCGGCACGGGTACGCCGTCGCGCACGCGGTAGTCCGGCGGGTTGCAGTCATAAGCCCAGGCCTTCTTCAGCACCTGCGCGTCGCCGTCGCCCGACAACGCCGGCAGTTCGAACGCATACAGCAGGCCGTCCCCGCCGCCGAAGAAGACCAGCGTGCGTCCATTCGTCTCGCCGGCGATCGGCGACGACCAGTTGCAGTGGAACAAGCGCTCACCGATGCGCTCCCCGTCGCGCGCGACCAGCTTGCCGGTCTTCTTATCGAGCGCCACCAGCGTCGGCGCCAGCGGCGCGGGAACCTTGTCGTGGCGGTCATCCAAACCGTTCGACGTGCAGCCGAACACGAGATCCCCGACGATCAGCAGGGTACTCCCGCAGACGTCGTGCGGCACGACGCCCAGCTCCTTGATGAAGTCATAACGCCAGGCGACCGCGCCGCTGTTCCGGTCCACGCACAACACCTCGCCACGATTCCCAACCACGAAAACCCGTTCGCCGTCCACGACCGGATGCGAACAGATTCCGCACCGCCACTGGTCGAAGTGAAACGGCGGCTGCACACCTTCCATGTAGCGCGGACTCGCCAGTTCCCAGACCAGCTTGCCCGTCGCCTGCTCCACGCACAGCAGCACGCCGCCGCCGGTCGGCTGGTAACCGGCCTGCCGCGCGGCGCCGTCGTCCGCGGTCAAGTAGATCCGTCCGCGGTCAATTGTCGGAATCGAGTATTGGTGCGTGCCGAGCGGCAGCTCCCACAGCGGCGGCGCATGCCCCGGATCCGCCGGCAAAGCCCGGCTCGCGGCCAGCAGAGGCGTAACCAGCAGGCCTGCCCATGCCAAGCCCATCGTCAATCCGCCGATCCGTGTGTGCATCGTCCACCTTCTCCTTGTCGTGGGGGGAAGCGTAGCGCGCAATGATTTGAACGCAAGCGCTTTCCGGATCGCTTTCCGAACCGTTGCGGCACGCGGCGATCTGTGCTATGAATTGTTCGCACGGCGGCGAGCCACGCCAGCGCGGGGGCCGCGCCAGGGGGAAAATGCGACGATGAATCTGTTCCTGCAGATCGAATCGGGACCGCAGGCCGGCGAGCGGGCGCCCCTGCCACACGGCCGCAGCATGATGGTCGGGAGCGGCGCGCCGGCACGCTTCGTCGTCGCCGGCGACAGCGCGCTCGCCAAGGTGCACTTCTCCATCGAGTTCGTTTCGCAGACCTGCCGCGTGAGCGATCTGAAGACCGCCAGCGGCACGCTGGTCAACGGCGAGCCGATAGCGCGGGCCGTGGTCAAGCCGGGTGACCGCATCACGGCGGGCAGCACAACCTTCGTCGTGTGCGACGGCGACGGCCCGCCGCCACCTCCGCCACCCCGCGCCGACGCCCCCGCGCCGGCGGCCATCAGCATGCCCGCGGTGAGTGCGGCGGTCGCCGCGCAAGCGACGGCCGCGGCCGCGCGCCGGCCGATCGCGCTCAAGGAGCAGGTCTGCCTGTCGGGACTGCGCCGGCTCACGCCGGAGGAACCCAAGACCATCTGGGAGGAAGCCTACCGGCGACTGGCGGCGAAATGGACGCCTTACGTCGTGGCGGATCTGCAACGGCTGGGGCTGAAACTGCCGCCGGATGTGAAGGAGCCGCGGTATCTGCTGGACTGGCTGCCCCTGCCGGCGGCCGTCCAAGTCTCGCCGCTGATCCTGACGCAGGCCGACACACGGCAGTTCGACACGCTGCTGAAACAAGGCTGGGGCAACGACGGGCTGGTATGCTGGTTTGCCGCGGGAGAACCGGCCGCGATCATCGCGCACCTGCGCGCCATCGCCACGACACGCACGGGCGACGAGCGGGAGAACCGCCCGCCTTCGATGGTCGGCACTTACATCCCCGGCATGCTCAACCTCATGCTCGGCCGCTCGGAGACCGCCGAAGCGCAGCGCCTGATCGCGGGCATGGAGGCGGTCTTGCTGGAAGGCTTGCGGGGCCGGCCCTGGCAGGTCTACGGGAACGACGCAGCGCTGGCTCCCTTAAACGAAATCGGCTTCCGCCGTCCGGCGGAAGCCGAAAAAGAGTAGGTCTGCTCGCCCAACCGGCGGACAGGCCGCCGCGCCCATGGCGCGGCCAGCCTGCCTCCGCCGTCGGGGGCGCTCAGGACGGCTTGTTTTCGGCGTCCTTATCGCGCATCGCCTCGCGGCGGCTCAACTTGACGCGGCCGCGCTCATCGATGCCGATACACTTGACCCACATGCGGTCGCCCACCTTGCAGATCTCGTCCACGCTATTCACGCGGAAATCGGCCAGCTGGCTGATGTGCACAAGCCCCTCGGTGCCGGAGAAGATCTCCACGAAGCACCCGAAGTCCTTGACGCCGGTGACCGTGCCCTCGTAGATCTTGCCTTCCTCGGCCTCGGCCGTCACCATCTCGACCTCGCGCACGGCCAGCGCCATGGACTCGACGTTGCTGGCGAAGATGTGCACGGTGCCGTCGTCATCGATATCGATCTGGGCGCCCGACAGCTCGGTGATGCGGCGGATGTTCTTGCCGCCCGGACCGATGAGCATGCCGATCATGTCGACCGGGATCTGCGTGACGTGAATCCGCGGGGCATACGGCGACAGCTCGGCGCGCGGCTCTGGGAGAACCGTGGCCATGTAGTCGAGGATCTTCAGGCGCGTCTGGCGGGCCAGCTCGAAGGCGCCTTCCACCAGATCCCAGCGCAGGCCGTGAATCTTGAGGTCCACCTGGAAGCCCGTAATCCCCTCGCGGGTGCCGGCCACCTTGAAGTCCATATCGCCGCAGTGATCCTCGGAACCGATGATATCGGTCACGAGCACGGCCTTGTCGGCGTCCGTGAACAGCCCGATCGAGATGCCGGCCACCGGCCTGACGATCGGCACGCCCGCATCCATCAGCGCCAGGGTTCCCACGCAGACGCTCGCCATGGAGGACGAGCCGTTGGAGCCCATGATGTCGGCAACCATGCGCACGGTGTAGGGGTAGTCGACGGGGATGATCTCCGCCAGCGAACGCTCAGCGAGGGCCCCGTGCCCGATCTCGCGCCGGCCCGTGGAGCCGAGCCGCCCCACCTCGCCCACGCTATAGGGCGGGAAGTTGTAGTGCACCATGAACTGCTTCTCGGTGTCGCCGCCCGTGATGGCATCCAGGTTCTGCACGTCGGACTTCGTGCCGAGGGTCAGCGTGCCGAGCGCCTGCGTCTCGCCACGGCTGAAGATCGCGGACCCGTGGGGACGCGGCAGCACACCGACCTGGGCAGCCAGCGGCCGCAGCTCGTCATACGCGCGCCCGTCTATGCGCTTGCCGCGCACGAGCACGTTGTGGCGCACGACTTCGATCTCGAGCAGGTCGAACGTGTGCCGGAACTGCTCGTCGGTCATCGTCGGGATCTTCGCGAGCAGGCCCGCCTTCAGCGTCTCCTTGACGGCGTTGACGGCGTTGTGCCGCTCCAGCTTGCCCGGGATCAGGCAAGCCGCGCTCAGCGCCTCGCTCGCGAGGCCGCGGGCGGCTTCGAGCAGCGTGGGGTCCGCGGCGGGGATCTTGACAACCTTGTCGCCCTTGCCAATCATCCGGCGCAGCTCGATCTGCGCGTCAATCAGCTTGACGCACTCGGGGTGCGCGCACTTCATGGCGGCCACGAGATCGGCTTCCTTGATTTCCTTGCCCCCGCCCTCGATCATCAGCGGCAGGTCGCGCGTGCTGGCGTAGACGAGGTCCAGGTCGCTGGCCGCGCGCTGGGCATGCGTGGGATTGATGACGAACTGGCCCTCCACACGGCCCACGCGCACGGCGGCAATCGGACCGAGGAAGGGGATTTCCGACATGTGCAGCGCGGCGCTGGACGCGGTGATGCTGAGCATGTCCGAGTCGTTCTCGCCGTCCGCGGACAGCAGCATGTTGTTGACCTGCACGTCGTTACAGTAGTTCTCGGGGAAGAGCGGACGGATGGGGCGATCGGTCAGCCGGGCGGTCAGAATTTCCTTCTCCGACGGCCGGGCTTCGCGCTTGAAGAATCCGCCCGGGAAACGTCCAGCGGCATAGTACTTCTCGCGGTATTCCACCTGCAGGGGGAAGTAGTCCACGCCCACCCGCGGCTTGTCGGTGTTGGTGACAGCCGAGATCAGCGAGGTGCCTTCCATGTGGACCACACAGGCGCCGGCAGCCTGACAGGCCAGCAGCCCTGTTTCGATCGTGATGACTTTGCCACCCACGGTGACGGTGACGGCGGTTGCGCCTTTCATGCCTCTTTTCCTTCCTGACTTGCGGGGAGGCGGCAGACGGAATCCGGAGGGGATTCTTCACCTGCAACCTTATGAGGCGCCACGGACGTGAGAGGACGGCTGCTCGCAGCAACAACGCCTAGCGGCGAATGCTGAGGTCCTTGATGATCTTCTGGTAGCGGCCCTCGTCGTGCTCCTTGATGTAGTTCAGGAGGCGCCGACGCTGGCTTACCATCTTGATCAGGCCATAGCGAGAGCTGTGATCCTTGCGGTGTGTCTTGAGATGCTCGGTGAGCATCTCGATGCGTTTGGTCAGAATCGCAATCTGCACGTCGGAGGAGCCCGTGTCGGTCTCGTGCCGCGCGAACTGCTTCCGGATTGCTGTTTTGTCGATCTGGCTCATGGCCGTAACGTCTTCCCCTTGTTGCTTCTCTCTTCTGAATGTGGCGGGGACTATAGTACGCCGAAACACCGGGTGTAAAGCGCATCTTTGACTTTTTTTTCGCGGAGCGCGGCGCGGGCCGCGGCGATGTCGCGCCCGATGGCTGTCTGCATGGCGGCCAAGGACGGAAAACGCTCCTCTTCGCGCAGGAACGCGCAGAAGAAGACCTCGAGGTCCTGGCCATAGAGATCGCCCGTGAAATCGAACAGGTGCAGCTCCAGGGTCGCGATGGCCCCCGCCTCGCGCAGGGTAGGCCGCAGGCCGAAGTTCAGCACGCCGTCGAGGATGGCGCCGTCCCAAGCGGCATGGACGGCGTACACGCCGTGGGGCGGCAGCACTTCGTTGTGCGGGTCGAGGTTGGCGGTGGGGAAGCCCAGCTGGCGCCCGATGCTGCGGCCCTTCACGACCGTGCCCAGGATGCTGACCGGCCGGCCGAGCATCGCCGCGGCTTCGTCGAGGTTGCCGGCGAGCACCTCGGCGCGAATCCGCGTGCTGGAAATCGTTTCGCCTTTCCACATGACCGGGCGCACGACGTCGAGCGTGAGGCCCAGCGCAGCGCCCAGCCGCGCGCCCAGCGCGGGCGTACCGCGACCATGCCGGCCGAAGCGCCAGTTGCGTCCCACGATGATCTCGCGCAGCCCGGGCACGCCAGCGCGCATGCACTGCAGGAAGTCCTCCGGCTCCAGCGCGGCGAGCTCGCGGTCGAACGGCAGTAGCAGGCAGCCGTCGAGCCCGGTGCGGGCCAGCAGCCGCAGCTTGTGGCGGTTGGCGGTGAGCAGGCGGGGCGCCGCCTCGGGATTGAGTACCTTCAGCGGATGGGGATCGAAGGTCAGCGCCCACGCCCGCCCCCCGGCGGCGGCGGCCCGGGCACGGGTTTCGCGAATGACCTTGAGGTGCCCGAGGTGCACGCCGTCGAAGAAACCCGCGGCCATCACGAGTGGCCCGGGCTCCCGGCGCAAGTCCTCCAACTGCGTGCCTGCAATCATGGCGCCCCGCTCAGCCGACCGCCCGCCCGAAGCGGTTCAACGGCAGAATCCGCAGCTGCAGCTCGGCGAGCGACAGGGCCAGCAACGCGTCCAGCGGGAGTGCATCCCGCACGTCGAACTCGCCGGACTGCGTGCGGCGCAGCTGCTTCAGGTGCGCGCCGCAGCCCAGCGCCTCCCCGACGTCATGGCAGAGCGCCCGCACGTACGTGCCCTTCGTACAGCGCACGACAAAACCGGCCTCGGGCGGCTGGAAGTCCAGCAACCGGAACTCGTAGACGTGAACGAGGCGCGGCTTGCGCTCGATCTCCTCGCCCCGCCGCGCGCTCTTGTAAAGGGGCACGCCGTTGATCTTGACGGCCGACACCATCGGCGGCATCTGCAACTGGTCGCCCGTCAACGCACGGAACCGCGCTTCCAGCTGCTCGCGCGTGACCCCCCGCCAGTCGGCTTCGCGCGTAACCCGGCCATCCGCATCGTAGGAATCCGTGGTCACCCCGAGCTGGAGCGTCCCGGCGTAGGTCTTGTCCGACCCCAGGAAGTAGTTCGAGAGCTTGGTGCCGCGGCCGGTCAGGATCATCAGCAGGCCGGTGGCCGCGGGGTCCAGCGTCCCGCCGTGACCGACCTTGGCGAGGCGGAACGTGCGGCGGATGCGGTCCACGATGTCATGCGAGGTCGGCCCCGCGGGCTTGTCCACGAGCAATACGCCGTCCATGCCGCTGACGTCGCGCGGCGGTGCGGGCTGCCGGGGCCCGGACCATGAGGAAGAAGCTGCCATGCTTATTGTTCCCGCTCCCCGCTGGCGTCATCGGCTTCAGCGTCAGCTTCCGCTTCACCCGCTTCCCCGTTCACCGTGTCAGCGTCCGCGCGGAACGGCTCCGGGCCGGGCTCCATCGCGCCCTCCGCGGACGGATGCAAGGCGTCCAGGTGGGCCAGCACGTCCAGCACGTGGTCGCCCTTCTCGACCGAGAGGTCGAGCTCGAACGTAAGCCGGGGCGTGTACTTGAGTTCGAGGTCGCGGTTGATCAGCTGCTGGATCTCCACGCGGTGCTGCCGCAGGATCGCCAGCATGCGCGCGCGACCGGCCGCATCGGAGCGGATCGAGACGTGCACATGCCCTTCGCGCAGATTGCGGGAAACGTGCACTTCGGTAATGGTCACGGCGGAGAGATCGAAGCCGTCCTCGTCAATGACGTGAAACAGGGCTTCGCCGATCTCGCGGCGCATCAGCGCATTCACACGCGTCAAACGATCAATGCTCATGGGTTGCGGCCGGATGCGGAGCAGCCCGGCGGCGGCTGCCCCGGGATTACAGCGACTGCTTGACTTCTTCGAGTTCGTAGAATTCCAGGATGTCGCCCTCGGCGTAATCCATGGACTTCTCCAGCCGAAGCCCGCACTCCTGGGCTTCGCGCACCTCCGACACTTCGTCCTGGAAGTGGCGCAGGGACTCGATACGACCCTCGTACAGGGTCTCGCCGCCGCGAATGACGCGCACGCGGTGCTTCGGGGTCACGAACCCGTTCGTCATCATGCAGCCGGCAACCTTGCCGCGCTTGCCGAGTTGGAAGACCTGCCGGACCTGCGCCTTGCCGCGGATACGCTGCTCGAAGTGCGGCTCGAGCAGGCCCGCCATCGCGTCGCGCACCTGGTCCAGCAACTCGTAGATGATGCTGTGCAGCCGGATCTCGACACCCTCGTGCTTGGAGGTCCGGTCCACGTTCGGCTCGCGGCCGACGTGAAAGCCCATGATAACCGCGTTGGAGGCGCTGGCCAGCATGACGTCGTTGACGGTGATATTGCCCGTTCCCGCCATGACGATGTTGAGCAGCACCTTCGTGCTCTGGATTTCCTTCAGCGCGTGCGTGATGGCCTCGACCGAACCCTGCGTGTCGGCCTTCAGGATCAGTTTGAGCTCCAGCCGCTCGTTCTCCTTGAGCTGCTCGATAAGCGACTCCAGCGTCGCCTTGCGCGGTACGGAGACCACTTCCCGCTTCAACGAGAGCACCTTCTCCGCCGCCTGCTCGCGGGCCAGTTTGTCGCTGGCGCACACCTTGAAGGCCGCGCCGGCTTCCGGTACGCCGGCGATGCCCAGGCACTTGACCGGCGTGCCCGGCCCAACGGACTTGACTTTGACGCCGTGGTCGTTGACCAGCGCCCGCACGCGGCCCGCGTACTGCTCGCACAGCACGGCATCGCCAACCTTAAGCGTCCCGTTGGTGACCAGCAGGTTGACCGTCGGCCCCATGCCGGGCTCCATCTGGGCCTCGATCACGAACCCCTCGGCCGGCCGCTTCGGGTTGGCCTTGAGTTCCAGCACATCGGCCTGCAGCAGGATCATCTCCAGCAGGTGATCCACGCCCTCGCCGGTGATGGCGCTGACGGGGCAGCACATGACATTGCCGCCCCACTCCTCTGCCTGCAACCCCTCGCTCTGCAGCTGCTGCATGACGCGGGTCGGGTTGGATCCCGGAAGGTCTATCTTGTTGATGGCGACCATGATGGTGACCTTCTCGGCCGCCTTGGCGTGGCTGATGGCCTCCCGGGTCTGGGGCATGATCCCGTCATCGGCGGCGATGATGATGACGGCTATATCCGTCAGGTTCGCACCGCGTGCGCGCATCGCGGTGAAGGCGGCGTGGCCCGGCGTGTCGAGGAAGGTGATCTTCTTGCCATTGCGTTCGACGGTATACGCGCCAATGTGCTGCGTGATGCCGCCCGATTCGCCCTTGGCCACTTCCGCATTGCGGATCTTGTCCATCAGCGACGTCTTGCCGTGGTCGACATGGCCCAGGAACGTGACCACGGGCGGCCGCAGCACCGAGTCCTCCGGACGCTCGTCCGGTGGAGGCGGCGGGGTCGGCGGGGCCTGCTTGACCTTTGGCTTTTCCTCGAAACGATAGCCGTGTTTCTCGGCCACCACCTGCGCCACTTTGGGCTCAATGGCCTGATTGATGGACACAAGCACGTTGTGCTTCATCAGCTCGGCAATGACCGCATTGGGCTTCATGCCCAGCAACTCGGCCAGTTCGCGCACCACCACGGCGCCATGCACGCGCAGGACCCGCTCGGCAACCAGCTCGATGGACCGCCCCTTCTCCACGCGGGGGGTTCTCACGGGGGGCGGCGGCTTCGGCGCTTCCACAATCAGGGGTGTCACCGGTTCGGGCGTGGGGGGCTCGGGGACGGGAATGGATTTCTTCGCCGCGGGCGGCGGCACGACCGCCTTGGCTGCCGCGACGGGGGGTGTCGGCACGGGCGGCGCCACGGGCGCGACCTCGACCGGTTGGGGCACTTCCTGCACGACCGGCGCGGGCGGCGGCTCGACCACCACCGGCTCGGCAACCGGCTTGGATTCCTCGATTTCCAGCTTGGAAACCATCGGCTTGACCGGTCGAACCGGCGCAACGATATCGTCGACCACAGGGGGGGGGGGGGGGCGGAGGGGGGGGCCTGTGTTCCGTTTTTTTCGGGATCCCCCCCATGAAGGCTTTGCGCAACTCCTCC
>CAYOBW010000044.1:0-15595 GCA_964402115.1 uncultured Victivallales bacterium | reverse complement strand
CAAGGGGGGGGCTGGGGCGGCTGAGGCGGACGAGTGGGTGGGGGCCGCAGGGGGGGGGGGGGGGGGCGGGGGGGGGGGCTTGTGTTCCTTCTTCTTCAGGATGCCCCCCATGAAGTCTTTGCGCAACTGCTCAACGGTCTCGTCGTCGAGCGTACTCATGTGGTTCTTGGCATCAGGAACCTTGAGTTCCTGCAGCCGAGCGAGGATGTCCCGGTTGTCGAGGTCCCACTCTTTGGCCAGTTGAAAAACTCTCATGATTTCTGCGCTTCGTCTTCCTTGGGCTGTACCGCGGCGGCCGCCTCGTAGATCGCAGCCGCGATCGCAGGCTCGAACCCGGCGGTATCCACCAAGTCCTGTGCTTCGGCCGCGAGAATACCCTCGATGGTCAGGAAGCCGGCCTTGACCAGCGCCTCCGCATGCTCGCGATTAATACCCGGCACCGCCGCCAGGTGCTCGATCGCCTTGGTCACCTTCTCTTCGAAGCTGATGTTGGTCTCATCCTTCTGGATGTCAACCTTCCAGCCGATCAGCTTGGCGGAAAGTCGGACGTTCTGCCCGCGCCGGCCGATGGCCAGCGACAGCTGCTCGGGATCGGCCACGACGTGCACCATCCGCGGCTGGTCCTGGTCGATCCAGACCTTCATCAACTTGGCCGGCGACAACGCGTTGGTCACGTAGGTCTTGATGTCGTCGCTCCAACGGATGATGTCGATCTTCTCCCCGGACAGCTCGCGCACGATGTTCTTCACCCGCATGCCGCGCAGCCCAACGCAGGCGCCCACCGGATCGATCCGCTCCTCTTTGGAGTGGACGGCGATTTTGGTCCGGTAGCCAGGCTCGCGGGCAATAGCCTTGATCTCGACCATGCCGTCGGCGATCTCCGACACCTCGAGGCGAAACAGCGCCCGGACGAAGTCCGGATGGCTGCGGGAAAGCGTGATGCTGGGGCCGGAAGGGTTCGGCTTAACATCCAGGACAAAGGCGCGCACGCGGTCGCCGATCTGGTACTCCTCCGTCGGCACCCGCTCCTTGGCCGGCAGCAGGGCTTCCGCCCGCCCCAGATCCACGACGATATCGCTGCGATTGAACTGGCGTACGGCGCCGCTGACAATGTCGCCCACGCGGTCCTTGTACTCCTCGAAGACGATGTCCTTCTCCGCCTGGCGAATCTTCTGCACAATGGCCTGCTTCGCGGTCTGGGCGGCGATGCGCCCGAGATTGGCCGCCCGCACCTCGACCTCGACGAACTCGCCCACGCGCGCGTCCGGCTTGAGCTTGCGCGCCTCGGCCTCGGCGATTTCCTTCTCCTTGTTACGTACTTGGAGAACCACTTCACGCAGGGCAAAGGCCTTGATGTCGCAGGTCTTACGATCGATGGCGATGCGGAAATCCCTCTCGGTCAGGCTTCTCCGTGCGGCTGCCTGCAGCGCGGACTCCACAGCCACGATGAGCGTTTCGCGTTCGATGCCCCGCTCTTTCTCCATGTAGCTCAGAATGCTTTGCAGTTCGCTGTTCATGGCATTGACCCACCTCTCACGCCTCGGTGCCCGTCGTTCCCGCCAAATCCTAACACAAAAAAGAGCGGAACCTACGGCCCGCTCTTCACACAGGTTCATCCTATTTAAGGGCAAGGCGGACTCTAATGCTCCCGGACCCTCGCGTCAAGCCCCCTCTTGGCTCTTTTTTCGGCGCGGGTGTGCGCCAGAACAGTTGGCCGGCACGGCGCTCGCCGACGCAGGCAACCTCTGGAGCAAGGCCGTCGGGCACTTCGCGGCGCAGTCTCCCGGCACGCACGGGTTGCGCACGAGGCATTTTCTGACGGCCTGCGGCGGGATTGCGCTCCCACGCCAAGGGGCAGCTGTTCCGCAGCGGCGTCGGAAGCGCCATCGACAGCATCCGCAAGCACCACGCCGCAGCCCTTGCCGCAGCCAATCCCGAGGCCGCCGCCGCCCTCGAGTACCTCGACAAGCGCCGCCTTCACATGCGCTACGGCTGGCTGCGCAAAAGCGGGTAGTTCATCGGCTCAGCCATCGTCGAGGCCGCCTGCCGAACGAAGGAAGAAACCTGAATTGAACCACGAAGACACGGTGGCGCGGCAAAGGGATGGCGGAGAGAGGGATGGACGGCGCAGGAGCGCCGTCCTGCGCGTGGCAGGCGTACGGACGCCGGGGTGAGGCGAGGCACGCGAGCCCGCCACCATGACGCCGGGCTCACCGCTCCGGAGCCTGCAGCCGGTAGAAGCGGCTGCGCCACCGGCCCGCATCCGGGTCCGTGAAGGGACACACGCCCGATCCCGGCGGCGCCTGCGTGGCGATCCCGAGGAAGGCCCATTCGTTCACCCTCAGGTTGGTCGCGCCGTAGACGCTGTAGCCCGTGTCACCCGCACCGTTGAACCGCAGCGTGATGCGGCCGCCGGGCAGGATGGTCAAGGCGCTGATCCGCAGGCCCTCCACCGCGACGTCCAGGTCGTCGAACGTCCGGACCTGGCCGTCGGCGGCGGTGAGGCGGAGGACGTAGCGACCGACGGCCGGGAAAGTCGCCGTGGCGTTGGTGGCGCCGGCATTCACGAGATTGACCACGCCCGGTCCGCCGGCTCGGCTCCACTGCGTGACGAGGGCTCCCGGCGGGTTCGGCAGGCCGTCGTCGGCGACGGCGCCGCCCAGCGCGATGCTGCAGCCGGCGGTCGTCGACCGGTCGGCCCCGGCGTCGACCAGCGGACCGACGTTGCCCTGCGCGGGAGTGACGGTGACGTTATCGATCACCACGGCGCCGTTGAGGGTCGCGGAACCGCTGGTCGCGGCCAAACCGACGCGCGCGCTGGCGGCCATGGCGATGGTCTGCGCCGTGCCGCGCTGCGTCCACGCGCCGGGGGTGTTGTTGGCGCCGTTGGGCGCGGTGAACGCGGTGAAGACGTTGCCGACGCGCCGGACCCGCACCCAGTAGGGCAGCGCCAGCGTGCTGGTGGCGTTATCGTTGTTGCCGTCCGTCGTGGCGCGATAGACGAAGCGTCCGCCGCTGGTGCTGCTGACGGCCATGCAGGCGTGGCGGCTGCCGGAGTTCGTCGTCTCGCGGATCATCACGGCGCCGCGCGAGCTGGTGCCGTTGACGTTCTGCACGCTGACGATGCGCGCCGTGAGCTCCACGTCGCCGGCGGCCGCTCGGTGGATGAAGTAGAAGCCGTCCGGGACGCTGGAGCTGGGAATGCCCCGCCCTCCCGCGGTGACGGTGAAGACGCCGCCCGCCTGGGTGTAGCCGACGCCGGCCGCCGCGCTGCCCACAAGGGCGCCCTCCCACGGAGCGGGCGCGGCGCCGACGGCGACGGTAAGGTTGGTGCTCGCCTGCAAGGGTCCGTCGGTGGCGCTGAAGCGCAGCCCGTAGGTTCCGTTGGCGGGGAACCGCGCGGTCGTGTTCGTGGAGTCGGGTGTGCCGAACGTTACCGCTCCCGGGCCGCCCGTCTGGGTCCAGGCGACGGTCATCCCGGCGGGGTCACGGACGGTGCTGGCGGTCGCTTCGAGCACGAGTCCGACCCCGGCCGGGATGGCGACGACGGCGGCGGTCGGGGTGACGATGGCCACAACGGGCGGCGGCGGATCGCTGACGGTGATCGCGACGGCTCCGGAGGCCGCGCTGTTGGTCCCGTCGTACACGGCACGGGCCGTCAGCGTGTAGCGGCCCGCCGCGACGGCCGTCCAGCTCCAGGCGTACGGCGCCGCCGTGGCTTCCCCGAGCAGGGCGCCGCCCTGCAGGAACTGCACGCGGTCGACCGCGTGGCCCGCCGCCACGGTGACGCTGGCCGCGAGGTCAACCGTGGCCGGCGCCGTGAAACTGGCGCCCTCCTGCGGCGCGGCCAGGGCGACGCGACAGGCCGACGGGTCGAAGCTGGCCGCGATGGTGTGGCTGGCCGTCACGTTGGTGAAGGTGTAGCTGCCGATGGCGCCGCGCGCCACGCCGTCCACAATCACGCTCGCGATGGCGTAGTCGGGCAGCGGGGTGATGGTGAAGGCCTGGTTGCCGCCGGGGTTGACGGACACCACGCCGCCGGGGTTGATGTACCCGCCCGCCCCGGCCGAGGCCGTGATCGTGTAGCCCGGGCTCAGGAACTTGGCCGTGAGGTCGGCCTCCAACTGCTGCCGCTCGACGTCGGCCAGCGCATTGGTGTACACGAAGACGTCGCCGATGTACCCGCTGAACGTCGACCAGCCATCCGGCTCGTTGCGCCCCACGTTGACGTAGTGCGTGTAGTCCGGATCGCTGCCCCAGGTGGCGCTGTGGTCCGGGTTGATCGAAGTCCAGGAGCCGCTGGCGGCGGCCGACATGATCTGGGTCCCGTTGGCGTAGACCTTGTAAGCGCCGTTCGTCTGCAGCACCAGGCTCAGGATCGTCTTCTGCCCGTTCGGGAGGGCGGGGCCCCAGTCGTTCCAGCGGTTCCGGGCCACCATGACCCTGCCATCGGTGTGGCTCACGGCCAGCGCCAGGCGGTCGTAGAAGATATCGACGATCTCGCCCCGGGCCTCGCCGCCCGCGGTGGCATAGGTCGGCTTGACCGCCGCCACGATCGTCACGCCCTTGCAGGCGAGCGGCGCCGCGTAGCGCGCTTGCTGGTACCCGTCGCCATCGCCGTAGACATTGCGCTCCCATTTCACGCCGTCGAGGAGTTCCACCGAAGGCGACCCCTTGGTCGCGAGCGTCAGGCCCGCCGGCTGATAAGTGGCCCACGGCCCCGTTTCGCCGGTGGCCGGGAAGGTGTCGGTGACAACCGAGAAAAGCAGCTCCGCCGGGCGGGGGACAGACCTCGCGCTCGACTTCAGCGCGAAGTCGATGCCGGTGACTTCCCGGCCCTTGACGGTGACGGCCTTGTCAGCGGAGGTGTAGAACCCGGCGCCGCCGGCCGCCGCGTACCAGAGCCCGTCCTGGACGGCCTGCGCGTAGGCGCCAGCCGCGTCGGTCGTGGCCGTGAAGACGGGGGTCGCCGCGGCGCCCGGAACCCGCGAGAAGGACACCGCGGCGCCGGCGACCGGGCTCCCGTCGCTCTGCCAGGTGACGCGGCCGGTAATCCGGGCGTTGGGGACCAGGGCGAAGTCAATGCCGGGCACGTTGGCGCCGGTCACGGTCACGACACGGTCGGCGGAGGTGTTGTACGCGCCGGCCCCCGCCGCCACATACCAGGCGCCGGGGATGACCCCTTTGCTGTAGTTGCCGTTGGCGTCGGTCGTGGCCGAGGTGACCGGGTTGACGGAGGGGTTGGCGACGTCCGCGAGGTAAACGGTGGCTCCGGCGATGGCCGTCCCGTCCAAACCCGTGACCTTGCCGGAAATGGCGTAGGTAGCCGGGCTGCCCGCGGCAGTCACCGTGGCGTAGGTCACGACGCGGGCACCGGCGAGGGTGTAGAGATGCCCCTTCACGGTCACGTTCTTAAGCGCCAGGGCGGGGTCCGTCACCTCGCCATAGGTGCTCGGCTTGACGTCGATGGCGGCGCCGCTGGCGAGATCCTTGACGGCGTAGCGGTTGGTGCTGACGCGCAGCACCGTGCCGACGAAGCTGACGAGCGTGTCGTCGGCGTTGGTCACGACCTGGGGCAGCGTGTAGGTGTGGTACCCGGTCGTGGACGTGATCGAGGCCGCATACACTGTCGAGTAGGGCGACTCGTTGCGCTGCGCCGAGGCGTCGCGGACCTTGTACTGGTAGACATAGGCGCCGTCGGGGAGCGCGGGCGTGAGGAAGGTCGCGCTGGTCTGCCAGGCGCTGTCCGGGCCGCCGCCGCTCACGCAGTGGAAGTAGTACTGGACGCCCGCGGGATCGGTGGCCGCCGTCGCCGTCATGCTGACCTTGTTGTCGATCGTGGCGTAGGGCAGCATGGCCCAGTGCGCCACGGGGATGGGCAGGCGGGGGGCGGCATCGTCACGCGCCGTGGCGCTGGCGGGGGCGGAAGCGCTGCTGACGTGGCCGCGGCCGTCCCGCACCGTCACCGTGTAGCTGTAGGCCGCGCCGGTGGTCAAGCCGGTCTGCGTCCAGGTCAGGGACGACTGCCAGCCGCTGGAGGCGGCGCTGGGGCTGGTGCGGTCGAACTTGTACTCGGTCTTGCCGCTGGCATTGGTTGCCGCGGCGGCGGTCATGGTGATCTGGCCGTTGGCGATACCGATGGGGCCGTAGGCGAAGCTTGCCGCGCCCGCCGACGCGGTCAGGGTGGTGGCGGACGCCGGCGCCGCCGCGGCCGTGACATTGCCGGCGCGGTCCCGCATCCGGACGGTGTAGGTGCAGGGTGCGCCGGGCAGCAGGCCCAAATCCGTGTACTTGTTGAACGCGACCCACCCGGAGTCGTGACCGCCGCCGGCGGCGCAGGCGAAAAAGTACTCGACCCACCCGCTGGCATCGCTGCCCGGCGTCGCGCTCATCGTGATGGCGCCGTCGCCAACCGCGGTCGGCGCCACCAGCCAGGTCGCGGCGTCGGGCGTGGGCGCGGCGGTGTCCGCGACGACGGTCACCGGGGCGGGGGCGGCCTCGGCCTGGATGGCGGCGATCTCGGCGGGCGTCAGCGCCTTCATGCTGACCCGGAAATCGTCCACCAGTCCGCGGAAGTAACCGCCCGCGTTGCCGCGCCCCAGGTAGTTGGCGTTCTCCATGAGGGGCGCGTTGAGGTTCTCAGGAAAGAGCGTCGCGGACGGGTTGGCGGCCACGGCCACACCGTTGACGTAGAGGGTGTTCGTCGAGCCGGCGAAAACGACCGCGACATGGGCCCACGTGTTGGACGGCAGGGGGCCGGCAGCGGCGAGGGACTCGGTCTTCGTGCCGTTGGTGATCACGAATCGCAGGCCGCCGGTGGTCGCGTCGCGGGGCGTCAGGTACATGGCCTTGCCGGCCCCGTCGCCCAGGGACCAGAGCCGCTGGTCGGCCGCGCCGCCCGCCCACTTGGCCCAGACGGCGACTGCCGTGTCCTTGAAGTCGTTGACGGAGTTGTGCAGTTCGACGTACTGGCTGACGCCGTCGAGCGGCAGCACGCGCCCGCCGCGGGTCGGGGCGACCGTGTCCTTGGCCACCCGGCAGCCGCCGATCAGGAAGCCGTGGTTGATGCCGTACTGGTCCATGGCGAAGACAGCGTTGTCCTTCTCGAACGTGTGCTGGGCGTAGAGGTAGGCGTTGTCTGCCAGCGCGGCGAAGCGCGCCGTGTCCGAGCCCCAGCCCCACCCGAAGTGGACGCCCCGCGAGCTGGCCGTGGTCCCGTTGCCGTTGGCCGAGTCGCCGTCCATGATCAGGCAGCCGTTGAGGGTCGAGGTGTCGTAGACATAGGTCGTGCCCTTGACCACGGCGTTGCCGTACACCTTCGTGTGCGTCGCGGCGCTGCCGTCCCCGCAGTTGGCATGTTCGATGACCCTGGCGTTCTCGTAGATCTCGGCGTAGCCGAAGACGTGGCCCCAGTCCCGGACCTTGGCGTCGCCGTAGACCTTGGCGTTGTCCTCCACCAGGGCGTGCCCCGAAACAACCGCGCGGTCCCGGACCTGGGCGCTGTCCCGGACCACCGCGTAGTCCTCGATCCGCGCCTGCCCCCGGACCTGGGCCGTGTTGAGCACCTGGGCGTTGGGGCCGATGTAGGCCGTCGCGTCCACGGTCGCGGTGCTGGCCTTCCAGCCCAGGCCGTTGGCGTGCTGGGTCATGCCCGTGCGGCTTTGCGCGGGGTAGAAGACGTGTTTCGGGGTGGCATTGCGGAACGACACCGCGTAGGGGAACTGGAGGCCGGCGTCGGACAGGTAGGCTGCCCAGACCGGCTCGGCGATCTTCATCGGCTTGGGCGTGGCGATCACCACCAGGTAGAGCTTGCCCTGGTCGGCCGACAAGGCGATGGCGTTGGTGCCGACGTTCCAGAGGGCGGAGTAGTTCGCTTCGCCGCGGCTGTTCACGGCCACCAGGCAGGCCCGCCAGTCGGACTGCCGGACGGGGTCGCCCTGCGGCCGGAAATCGCAGCCGACCGTCGTGCCCGCCGTGGCGGCGAGCGGGATGATGTTGAAGCCGAACTCCATCGGCAGGTGGTCCCGGCTGGGGCGGTACCAGCCGTCGGCCCCGGGCAGCTTCACCAGCGGCGTCCGACAGCGCTGGTAGAAGCTCCAGTCGGTGCCGTCGTCGGCGCTGTTGGCCTGGGCCAGCCACGGCTGCCGCGCGTAGTCCCAGGTCACCATCTTCCTGGCCATGTCGCCCCACAGGTCCTTGAGGGCGCCGGCCTTGTCGGGGGACCCCGACGCATCGACCCGGATCATGCGGTCGATGATGTACTCATGGGCCTGCTGGTCGGCGGTGGCGTTCGTCCAGACGCTGTTGACCCACGCCGCGCCGTAGCGGGGATCCTCCAGCGCCGTTTCCCAGATCATGAAGGAGTCGTAATAGTCCCGGCCGTGGCAGGGGTAGTACATGCCGTTGGCGATGTAGCCGCCGGCCTGCGGGTAGCTGTTCAGGAACTGGAGCTGCATCCAGTTGGCCATGCACTCCCACCAGGCTCCCGAGCTGTCGGTGCCGTTGAACCCCGCGCAGCTGCCCTCCCAGACGTGGCCGAACTCGTGCGGCGTAGCCCCCGACGGCGGGTCCCAGCGGCAGTAGCCGGGATTGGCCATGGCGTAGAAGAAGCCTCCGCCGTCCATGCTGGAGTAGGCCCCGCCGCCGCCGCCGTCGTCCCAGGTCATCAGGAAGTTGAAGTTGGCGCGGTACTTGTTGCCGTCCGGGGCCGTCGCCGATTCGTTGATGTCGTGCAGCCCCAACTCGGTGACCCAGCGCTGCCACATCTGCTCGAACATCTGCAGGTTGCCCTGGGCCATGGCCTCGGACATGCCGCCCACGCCGGTATCGGTGTTGTAGTGCCCGAAACAGAGCCGGAAGCGCGCCGACCGCCGCGTTTCGGTGTCGGGATCCTGGTTGGCGTAGAGCGTCTCGTTGTCGCGCCAGGCCGGGGTGACCCCCTGGGCCGCGGCCGGTCGCCCGCCCGAGCCGAGAACCAGCGACAGCAACAACGGCAGGACGCTGCCGGCCCGCCGGGCGGAAGTCGGAATGACGTGCATGGGCGGTAGAATCACGCAGCGTCCCGCACTCGTCAAGCGCAGTCAGCAGTTCTCATTATGGCCTAAAACCGCCTGAAGGCGGGACTCCGAACGGCGTATACGCGCTGGAAACCCGTTTGGAGTCCCGGCTTTAGCCGGTCTCAGACACCTGCCGGTGGCCATAATGAGAACTGCTGAAGCGCAGTTACTTGGCGCAGCCGAGCGCATCGTGCCCGAAGCGGGGGATCAGGAACCTTTGACCCCTATGCCTGGTTCTGCCGACCACAAGCCCCCCCGACGACCTCTTCGCAACCATCACTGGCGCCGTGCTTGGCCGGGACAGGATCGGAAAGCGGCAGTGCCTCCACGGCATACAGGAGAAGCGACAGCAGTTCGAAGGTCACAGCGCTTGCCGCCTCGCCCCATCGCGCGCGATATGCCGCCGTCACTTTCGACGACGGATTCAGATCGAAACGCACGGCCTGACGCACGTTCTTTTCCAGCGCGAACTGCTGCAGCGACTTCAATGAACCGCCTCCGGCATGCCTCCGACATAGAGGAACTCCCGCAGCCGTGAAAGGAGTCGGCGATGCGCCGTTTCGGGAACCGTCTCGAAGCGGGCGGCGGCCTCGCGCCACGGGTTCAGGTCCGGTTCAGTACAGGCGATGAACTCGCTGAAGGTCAGGGGGCCAAGGTGGTGATACTCGACCCGTCCGACTGGCATGGAAAAGGCGTGTTTCGCCAAAGTGAACTCCAGAAGGGAGCCAGCCGCGACGACGGGCAACTCGGGTCGTTCCTCGTAGAAGTACCGCAACGCGGCCAGGGCATGCGGCGTCGCCTGCACTTCATCAAGAAAGAGCAGGCTGCGTTCGCTCCCGATCTTTCTACCGAGCAATCCCTCGATATCCAGAAGGATACGCTTCACATCCAGGCTCTTGAATATCCCATCAAGTTCCGGATGCTTCTCCAGGTTTATCTCGTTGAGTGCCAAGCCGTGGCCTGCCGCGAACTGCCGGATAAGCGTGGACTTGCCCACCTGCCGGGCACCCCGCAAGATCAGCGGCTTTCTGTGCGGCTTGGCATGCCAACTCTTGAGGTAGTCTGCCGAGCGCCTTGCGATCATGATGCAACATACCCCTGTTTGAACCATCAAATGTGCATAATCCGCGTTTGTTGTGTCCGCGAAAGTCGATTATTGCGGCAGGTGCGTCCCGGCTGCCTACCCAATCAACTGGGTGGCGGGCCTCAATCCGTAACGAAAAGCAATGGTGTTTCGTTACAGAATCAGACGCTTTCGCGCCATGCTGTCATGTCCGTAGCATGGGCGCAGGCGGGCCCATACGATCCACTCCAAGCCTCATTCTCCGCTCATTCGAACTCGATCGCGACGCCCTGCTCGAGGTCGTCGATCATGTGGCCGGGCACGCTGAGTGCCCGCAGCCTGTCGAGAACCTCCGGATCCTATTCCAACTGGAACAACGGGCGCTTCCCGTCGATATCGTCTTGTTCGCCGCGCGTGAGGCTGGAGAAGTTCTTTCCGTAGAACACGTTCGCCAGAGTGTCTTGCGGGCTGAGGGGCGGCTGCGCGGTGAGCCGATGCCGGATGCGCGACGAGCCTTCCTGCACAACCAGTTCATAGCGGAATGCCTCGCCGGCCTCCCGACTCACGGCGAACACGAGGTTGGTCGCGAACGCATCCTGCGCCGGAATCTCGAATGTACGGACGCCCAGCGTGAACGTGCCGCCACGCACTTCAATCGGGTACGCCGTCTTTTCGGCGCCAGCGACGACGGCCATCTCCATCGTCAACTTCCGCGGCAACGTCGCGCCAAAGTAATCGGCCAGATCGAGCCCCGTGCAGCGCAGCGAACCGGTGTGATCCGGTTTCATTTCGAAGTCGAGTTTGCCGTCGAAGGCGCTCACCCGACAAGTCATGTTGCCGCCGGCACAGCCAACATCGGCGATAAACGTGATCGGACGCCGAATGTTCGGATGCAGTTTCGGCAGGAGCGTGCCCTCGATTCGCCTTTGGAACTCCGCCGACGGCGCGTCCTTCGTGACCAGCCGGAAGCGGTCGGTGTCGGCCTTCAACTGGCCGAAGATTACGTTGCCCTTCTCCGCCTTGAAGCCGGTCCATTCAAGCGCCGGAATGGCCAGGCTGAATCCTGTCTGCCGGTTCGTCAGCACGATGTCCGCCAGCGTCAAGCGGTCAATCTGGAACCGTTTGAGCGGCCAGTCGCCGGATGCCCCCCCGGGAGCGGCGTTCGTTGTGGAAGCGGTGTCTTTCTGGCCCTCGCGCGAACCCATCACCGAGAAGTGCGCCTTGCCGATATGGACCTCGCGGAGAATCAGTTGCTTCCTTCGAACAAGATCCATGAGGCCGCTGTAAATGATCCGCACATCGGCCATCTCCCCGTCGGTCCAGGTCGCCGATGTGAAGCACACGCCGGACGCGAGGGAGCCGGAGACGCCGGCAATCCGCAGGTTCGCCACGGCGCCCGCTCGTTCGGCCAGTGCGGCCGCCTTGCGAAGCGGCCACGCGGTATGCATCACGACCACGTAGACGCCGGTCACCAGGGCCAGCACAAGCACCACGAACGCGATCAGCAGATTCAGCAGGCAACCGCAACCGCGTTTTCCGGTGGTGTGAGACTGCACGGAGATCACCTCGTTCCTGCTTCGGTTGGACGCCTCTTCCGCCGCCTTCGTCCACCCGGCGCCGGCGGCAGACCGCCGCGCCGGCTGAAACGTCCACCGTTTGAGCACCAGGCGGCAGCGATTACGTGTTACGGACTATGCCAGAAGCGAATTGGAGGGTGCAAGCGTGCCGTCGGGGGTTCTGGCCCCGTCGATCCGCCCGCTGTCTGTTTCACCCCGCGAATCCCGCAGACGGCGCCGGAGCACCGTCCAACGTGGAAGAACGGTGCCCGTGGAAATCGGGGACATTCGCTGTATTGATCTGTGCAGTAGTCAGCGTTGCGCTGGCGTCGCGCGGCTCGTGAGGACACTCGCCCTCCCTCGCGGTGTTATGCAGGCTGCACAGGAATCGCTCCGGGAGGGCGACGCTCCGCGGAGCCACGTGCGAGGTGGGCGCACATGCGGCGCGCTGAACCTGGAAAGGGTAGTAGGCTGTAGGGGTTCAGGCTGTAGCTCCATGCGCGCACGGCATGGGTGCGATGGCAGCGGTCGCAAGGATCTCAGCCGGGCACAGCCGACCCGGTAACTGGGAGCGGGGGCGTCCCGCCCCCGGCCTTCTCGTTACGGGGGCGAGACGCCCCCGCTCCCAGTGCTGCCTGATAATGCCGTGCAACGCGCCGCAAATCACCTGGCACACTCGGCATGTGCCGTCCGAATTGGATCGCCGGGGCCTACTTGATCGCCGCCATGCGGGCGATCTCGATGCCGATCCGGTAATCCTCCTGCACGTACGCCACGATCGCTGCGTTGTCGCGCGCCTGCACGCCGGCAACCAGACGACGGTAGTTCGCGATCCGCATGTCGAGCGCCCTGTTGAACGCCTGCCGGCGTCGCTCCGTCAAGCGCCCGGGCGCAAGCGCCAGCGCCCCAACCGTCTGCCGCCACCGCCCGTAGAAGGGAATGATCTCGTCCGTGAGCAGGCGACACATCTCGTCGCATCCCGCTTCGCGCTGGAGGTTGCGCATGAGCTTCGACTGGCGGCCGATGAGCGCCTGCTCCTGTTCCCCGGGGATTTTGTTAGCCGCCGCCCAGGCCAGCTCGTCCTGCATCCGGTAGGGGTAGCGCGGCGTGCACCAGACTCCGGCCAGGCTGAAGGCGACAATGGCGACGAAGGCGGTCACGCCGCGCCGCGGCATGAGCTGCCGCCGCGCCGCGAGATCCAGCGGCAGGGCGGTCAACCAGCCCAGCGCCAGGCCGCCCAGGAAACCGCCGACATGCGCGGCGTTGTCTATGCCGGCATGCAAGGCGCCATACAGCAGGTTGTAGCCGGCAAAGCCAAGCGTGCTCTTGAGCATCGGCTGCAGCACGCTGCGCGGTAGAGCCTGCTGCTCGTGGAACAGGTAGCCCAGCAGGGCGCCATACACGCCAAAGATCGCCCCCGACGCCCCCGCGCTCCACAGCCGGTCCCCGTTCCAGAGAATGCTGGCAAACCCGCCCGCCAGGCCGCTGCCAAGATAGACGGCCGCGTACAGCCCGCGGCCGAACAGCTTCTCCACGAGACGACCGGCTTGGAAGAGCGCCCACATGTTCAGCGCAAGGTGCAGGAGCCCGAAGTGCATGAACATGCTCGTGAGCAGACGCCACCAGGCGCCATCGGTCGTTGCCCCGCCGTTGTTGGCGCCGCAGCGCACATATGGCGCGAGGCTCGTCACGTTGAACCAGCCCGCGTCCAGGAAGGCGGCCATGCTGATAAAGGCCACGACATTCGTCGCAATGACCAGATTCGTGACGGAGCCCCATGGCCGCGAGGCCGCGGGTAAGGCCGCGCACCGGGCGGCGAACTCCCGCGCGGCTTGGTCGTCGGCGTCGGTGTGGCGCGGCAGCAGGCACGCGACGGTGGCGGCCGCGTCGGCGTCGACACAGAAGAACACAAAGGGCAGCTTGCGCGCGCCAGCTGCGCCGCCAGACGTCATGAAACGCACTTCGCGTCCGCGCACCGCGACATTCCAGATGTCAGCCGGGCCAAACGTCCGCGTAACGGGCTGCGCCCCGGCAGACCGCTTGCGCGTGCAGCCGGAGAACTCGAAGCGGCAGCCCTCCGTCCGCGCCACCTGCACCACCAGAGTCCCCTTGCCGCGGAAGAAAGAGTTGTAATTGACGCCCGCAAGGGTCTGGTACGCCACCGCGTACGTCCGTTCCGCAACGGCCACCGGCGCGTCATCAGCCGATTCGGTATGCGTTTCCATGCCATGCTCCCGGTTGGCAAATGGGTGCCCGCCGGATTATCGACACAATTTTCGGGAAGAAGGGAAGCCTGTGGCAAATGGGGGCTTTGACACGTTCATCCTACAGTCAATACGATCCACTCCAATCCTCATTCTCCCCTCATTCGAACTCGATCGCGACGCCCTTCTCGAGGTCGTCGATCCGCGGTTCGTGCTCCTGCGCCTCCTGCGTCAACCGGTGGGCATGATCGATGAGATACAGGGGCAGAGAGAGCAGGCGGTAGGCTATCCGGGCGCCGTCGTGCATGGTGTCGGCGGCATCGAGCACGGAGGGCCTGTCCGTATTGAACCGCAACGCCAGCGTCGCCTTCTTCTCGGCCACGAACTGCCAGAGCGACCGAAGCGTGCCCGTCTTCCCGGCTTTGACTTCCACGGGCACGATCTGCCCGGCCGGGGCGATCACGTAGTCCACCTCCGCGGCCGACGTCGGTTTCTCCCGCGCCCAGTAGTGGAGCTCCGGCATTTCCCAGCAGGGACGCGCATGGAGCAGGTGCTGCCCGACGACCTGTTCGGCTACAGAGCCCGCATTGACCAGCAGCAGGTCCGGCGCCCGCTCCACGGCGACAGCCCCCAGCCCGCAGGCGCGCAGGAGCAGGCCGGCGTCCAGAAATAACACCTTGAAGGCCTCGTCGCGCGCATCCGCGCCCAGCGGCAGACCGGAACATGCAGAGCGCCGCACCCGATAAACCAGTCGCGCGAGTTCCAGCAGATGGAGACAGCGGCCAATCTCCCGCGCCGATTCGTCGCGGGAGACGTTCACGTACTTGAACTTCTGTCCCACCAAGGATGGAAGTCGTTCAAAGACCTTGAGCAGCCGATCGTGATTGACCCGCCGGCCGTACTTGGCGAAGTCATCGCGTAGCGTGCCGAGGATGGACTCCTTGACGCGGTCGGCCTCCAGCAGGGAGCCGGTGTGCGCGTAGGTGTCGACCACCTCCGGCATGCCGCCGAGCGTCACGAACGTTCGGAAGAGCTTTCCGAGCGTTGCGTGGGCGGCGTCCGGCATCGCGTCATGGCAGCCGAAAGAGGCCAGGAACACGTTCCAGTGCTCGTGACCTGTGGCGTCGAGGAATTCGCCGAATGTCATAGGGCCAAGGTGCAGGTACTCGATCCGCCCGACCGGCATCGAGAAGGAATGGTCCTCCAGGATGAAATCCAGAAGCGACCCCGCGGCGATCACATGCAGATCCGGGACTTCCTCGTAGAAGTACCGGAGTCTGGCGAAGAGCTCGGGAACCGCCTGGATCTCGTCGAAGAAGACGAGGCTCTGACCGGGAATCAGGCGGAGTCCGTACTCCAACTCCATCAACTGAAGCATGCGAGCCGGGGTCTCGTCCACGATGCGCCTGAGGAACGCTCTGTCCCGGTCGGCGTTGATCGTGAGATGGCTGGCGAACTGGCGCTTGGCGAAGTCCTTGACCAGGTAGGACTTACCAACTTGGCGCGCACCTCTGACGACTAGAGGCTTCCGCTTCTGGCGGATCTTCCATTCCGACAGGTACTCCAGCGCAACACGCTTCACATGTGCACCTCTATGGGGGTTGTTTGGTGATGATGGTGCATATTATGGCGGGTTATTCAAGGATAAAACGGCACTTCGCATCTGGCGAAGTCAACGCGACGCTACGGTCCGACCGCTGGGTTGAGGGAAGGATG
>CAYOBW010000043.1:21396-33761 GCA_964402115.1 uncultured Victivallales bacterium | reverse complement strand
GGGCCGGCTGGAAGAAGCTGACCGAGGCGCTCGGCGACAAGCTGCAGCTCGTCGGCGACGACCTGTTCGTCACGAACACGAAGTTCCTGAAACGGGGCATCGACGAGCAGACCGCCAACTCGATCCTGATCAAGGTCAACCAGATCGGCACCCTGACCGAGACGCTGGACGCCATCGAGATGGCCAAGCGCGCCGGCTACACGGCCGTGGTCAGCCACCGCTCGGGCGAGACCGAGGATTCGACCATCGCGGACATTGCCGTGGCGACGAATGCCGGCCAGATCAAGACCGGTTCGCTGAGCCGCACCGACCGCATCTGCAAGTACAACCAGCTGCTGCGGATCGAGGAGATGCTGGGCGATGACGCGATCTACGGCGGCATGATCTAGGCCGCGGAGCGCCGGTACGTAACGCACAAGGCCGGGCGGGCGCTCCCGTGGAGCCCCGCCCGGTTGTGTTTGGCAACGGAGACCCCGGGGATGAGTTCGGTGGGTATCGTACGCAAGCTGAGTTGGTTGCTGGTCTATGCGGCCATCGGCGGGGGTAGCCTCTGCTTTCTGGTGCCCCAGTACCGGCACCTGTGCGCGCTGCAGCGGCAGCGCGACGACCTGCGGCAGGAGAACGAGCGCATCCAGGAGATGATCGTGGACCTGCGCCGGAAGCAGGAGCGGTTCAAGTCCGATGCGGCCTTTGTCGAGCGCACGGCGCGCGAGCGGGGACGGGTCAAGGATGACGAAGTTGTCTTTCGGTTCAAGTCCCGCGACGCCGGGGCAGGAGGGGAGGCCGAGCGATGAGGTTGTGGCGCGTGGCCGGTCTGCTGTCCGTGGTTGTGGCCTGCGGCTGTATTCGGGCCGAACAGAATCTGTCGCTGAATGCGGACGGTTCGGGTTTCTACGAGGTGACGTACTCGATCGCCGAGTCTTTCATCAACCAGGCCCGCGCCATGCAGAACCTGCGCGTGCAACTGGAGACCACCGGCGGGACGCCGCCGGCGCCCGCGCTGGCCGACACGTATGCCCGCCTCGTGCTCGACCCGGCGGAAGTGCCCATCCGCAAGGCCCTGCAACGCTTCCAGGAGAAGGGCCTGACGATCGACAAGCTTACCGTCGATACGCGCAGCACCGCCCGCCAGGTGCATCTGAAGCTGCTCTTCAAAGACCTGAAGCAACTGGCCGAGTGCGATTTCTTCCCGCTGTACGGCTTCGAGTTGACCCGCACCACGGACGGCAACTACCTGATCGATCGTCCGCCCTTGCGGGGCCCGCTGCCGGCCGACAGTGCATTGTCCCCGGCAGAGCGCAACAAACTGCTCGCACCCGTGCTGGGCGGCTTTCACGTCGAGTACCGGGTGACGCTGCCGGGGCAGGTGCTGAAGACCAATGCCGTGCGGAGTTCGTCTCGTAACGCGGCTTGGGTCTTTGACTTCGACGACGACCCCACGGCCTTCACCCGGGCGCAGACGACGCGCATGCAGGTGCTCCTGCAGGGTCGGGGCGTGACGCTGCCGGAGCTCCGCCTGCCGGCGTCGGCGGGTGCGCCCGTGCCGGCTGAGACGGCGCCGCCGCCTTCCGGCGCGACGGTGGCACCTTAGATTCCGAAGCCGCCATCGGGTCTCGCCCAGGCCCGCCGCGCGGCCTCCAAAGCTTGCGCGCGGTGGGAAATCCGGTTCTTGTCCCCGGGTTCGAGCTCCGCGAACGTGCGGTCGAAGCCGTCCGGCACGAACAGGGGGTCGTACCCAAAGCCGCTTGCGCCCCGCGCGCTGTGCGTGATACGGCCTGCGCACCGGCCCTCCACCGTGGCCACACGGCCATCCGGCGCCGCCAGCGCCAGCACGCAGCGGAAGCGGGCGGTCCGCCGTTCCGTGCGGGCGAGCTCGGCGAGCAGTTTGGCGTTATTCCGGGCGTAGTCGGCCGGTTCACCCGCGTAGCGCGCGGAGTAGACGCCGGGCGCCCCGTTCAGCGCGTCCACTTCCAGTCCCGAGTCATCGGCCAGCGTCCAGAGTCCCGTGAGCCGCGCCAGCGTCACCGCCTTCTTGACGGCGTTGGCCTCGAATGTGACCCCGTCCTCGACCACGTCAGGTGCGTCAGGGAAGGCGTTGAGATCCAGGAGGTTGAGGGGCTGATCGCCCAGGATTGCCCGGATTTCCTCCAGTTTGTGCGGGTTGCGCGTCGAAATCAATAGGTCCACGCTTGTCCTCCCTCGTCCTTGTGAACGGCTGACACCTGCATTCGCCGACAGCCGGACTATAGCACGGGCGAATGGGCGTGGCAGTGAAACAATGGACGCCCCGCAAGCGGTCGTGTATAAGACCCGCAAGCACGCGGGGCGTTCGGACGCCGCCCGCGGAGGGAGGACGAGTGCTCGGCTCGGCACAGGCGGTTTTCTTGTTGGTGTTGGCGCTGGTGGCGCCGGTGCTCTACCTTGGCGTGATGCGTGCGCGGAATAACCGCTTTCACGAACTCGCGACCCTGTTGGGGGCCACTTACAAGCGAGGCCGGTGGCTGCAACTGGGGCGCGTCGAGGGCGCCTGGGGCGGGCGCAAGTACGTGATCGGGTCCAACGCGAAGTTCACGTCCGTCGCGGTGGCTTGCGTGAATGAGGGCATCCGCTTCACGGCCACCACCGATGTCTTCCGGCCGTTTCCCAACTGGCAGCAGGTGCATGCCGTCGGCACGTACCGGGAACGCGTGCTGCTGACGCGCGTCACGCGGCGCGGGGTGGTGGCCTTGATGCCGGTCGAGTACCACGGCAAATTGCAGCTGCTGCTCCAGCAAGTGGTGCCGCTGGTTGACGCGCCGGGCCAGAGCCTGCCGCCGGGTACGATCTGGGCTCTGCACCACTACCTGGAGTTCCGGTGCTTCGGTTTTATCAGCGACGCGGAGCAAGTCCGCCGCGTGCTGCGCTTCCTCGACATGCTGGCCGTGCGCCTGAAGTTCATGCCGATCCGCTGAGCGGCCCGGCGTGCGCTACTCGGCCTTCTGCTCGATCCTGGCCCAGGCGTCCTTCAGCGACACGATCTGGTTGAAGACCGGCGCGCCCGGCCGCGAGTCCACCGGATCCACGAAGAAGTAGCCCTTGCGCTCGAACTGGACGCGGGCCTCCGCCGCCGCCGCGCCCAGCGACGGCTCCACCTGGGCCGTGAGCTCCTTGAGCGAGTCGGGGTTGAGGTTGCTCTTGAAGTCACCGCCCTCGGGCACGTTGTCGGGCTCCGGCACCGTGAACAGGCGGTCGTACAGCCGCACGCGCGCGGCCAGGGCGTGCCGCGCCGAGACCCAGTGGATCGTGCTCTTGACCTTCCGGCCGTCGGGCGCCTCGCCGCCCCGCGTGGCGGGGTCGAGCGTGCAACGCAGCTCCACGACGTTGCCGGAGGCGTCCTTGACCACGTCGCGGCAGGTCACCAGGTAGCCGTAGCGCAGCCGCACCTCGCGGCCGGGCGCGAGCCGGTGGAACTTCTTGGGCGGATCCTCGCGGAAGTCATCGCGCTCGATGTACAGCTCGCGGCAGAACGGCACCTGGCGCACGCCGGCGGACGGGTCCTCGGGGTTGTTGACGGCGCTGAGGTGCTCGACCTGGTCCTCGGGGTAGTTCTCGATGACGATCTTGAGCGGTTCGAGCACGGCCATGACGCGCGGGGCCGCCTTGTTCAACTCGTCGCGGATGCAGAACTCCAGCAGCGCGATGTCCGTCAGGCTGTCGAACTTCGTCACCCCGACGCGCCGGCAGAACTCGCGGATGGCGGACGGCGTGAAGCCGCGCCGGCGCAGGCCGGCCACGGTGGGCAGTCGCGGGTCGTCCCAGCCCGCCACGTAGCCGCCCTGGACGAGTTCGAGCAGCTTGCGCTTGCTCATCACCGTGTAGCTGACGCTCAGGCGCGCGAACTCGATCTGCTGCGGGTGGCAGGGCTCCTCCAGCTCGTCGAGGATCCAGTCGTAGAGCGGGCGGTGCACCTCGAACTCCAGGGTGCAGATCGAGTGGGTGATCCCCTCGAACGCGTCTTCGAGGCAGTGCGCGAAGTCGTACATCGGGTAGACGCACCACTTGTCGCCGCTGCGGTGGTGGGAGGCTTTCTTGATCCGGTAGATGGCGGGGTCGCGCATGTGGATGTTGGGGGAATCCATGTCGATCTTCGCCCGCACGACATAGCGGCCCTCCTCGAATTCGCCGCGGCGCATGCGCTCGATCAGGTCGAGGTTCAGCTCCACGGACTGGTGGCGGAAGGGGCTTTCCGTGCCCGGGCGGGTGGGGGTGCCGCGGCAAGCCTTGAACTCCTCCTGCGTCAGGCCGCACACGTAGGCCTTGCCCTTGCGGATCAGCTTCACGGCGCAGTCGTACATGCGGTCGAAGTAGTCGGACGCGTAGTACAGGTGCGTCCCGAAGTCGCCGCCCAGCCACTGGACGTCGCGGATGATGGAGTCCACGTACTCCTGCTCCTCCTTGGCCGGGTTCGTGTCGTCGAAGCGCAGGTGGCAGCGTCCGCCGTACTGCCGGGCGATGCCGAAGTTCAGGCAGATGGACTTGGCGTGGCCGATGTGCAGGTAGCCGTTGGGCTCCGGCGGGAAGCGGGTCACGACCGCGGTGTGCTTGCCGCTGGCCAGGTCCCGGTCGATGATGTCCCGGATGAAGTCGGTCTGTTCCGGGGCGGTCGGGGGCGTCGTCATGGTCTGCTCCTTGTTGCGGCGGCCGCCTTCAGGGGGCGGCGCCGTACTTCTCCTCGTACTCTTTCGTCAAAACCTTCGTCTGCTTGCCGCTGAGCGCGTGGCCCAGCGTTTCCAGGGCCTCCAGAGCGTCGGCGATGCGCCGGAGGCAGAGATCCTTGCCCATGAGCACCATACTGTCGAACACCGGGAGCGCCACGGCGGCGCCGGTCAGGGCGACGTAGAAGGCCGGCAGCACCTGCTTGAGCGGGAGGCTCTCCCGGGCGGCGAGCGTGTCGAACACGCCGCGCACGGTTTCGGCGTTCCACGTGTTCAGCTTTTCCATCTCCCACTGGCCGAACTTGAGCAGCCGCAGCACGCGGTCGCCTTCGGCCAGCCCCTGCAGGAGGTCCTGCGGGGCGTACGTCAGGCGGTCGGCGAACAGGAACGCCGCGAGGGGCACCAGGTCGGACAGCTGCCCCATGCGTTCCCGGGCCAGCGGGAGGATCCGCAGCCAGGTCTCGTCGTTGAGCACCCAGCCCTTGAGCCGCGCGAGCAGCGCGTCGGGCGCCAGGGCGCGGATGTAGCGGGCGTTGAAGCTGCGCAGCTTCTGGATGTCGAAGATCGGTCCGCCCAGGCTGACCCGGGCGAGGTCGAACGTCTCGCCCATGCGCTCCAGTGTGAACATCTCGTTGCCGTCGGCCGGGCTGTAGGCCATGAGCCCGAGGAAGTTGACGAGGGCTTCCGGCAGGTAGCCGGCGCGGCGGTAGTAGAGGATGCTGGTGGGGTTCTTGCGCTTCGACAGCTTGGACTTGTCGGGGTTGCGCAGCAGCGGCAGGTGCGCGAACTGCGGCGGCTCCCACCCGAACGCCTGGTAGAGCAGGACGTGCTTGGGCGTGGAGCTGATCCACTCCTCGCCGCGGATGACGTGGGTGATCCGCATGAGGTGGTCGTCCACGACGTTGGCGAGGTGGTAGGTCGGGAAGCCGTCGGCCTTGAGCAGGATCTGGTCGTCGATCATGTGCAGGGGGATGCGGATTTCCCCGCGCAGGAGGTCCTGGAAAACGCAGTCGCCGCCGGTCGGCACGCGGAGGCGGATCACGTAGGGCTCGCCGGCAGCCATGCGGCGCGCGGCCTCTTCCGCCGGCAGGGCGGCGCAGTGCCGGTCGTAGCCGACGAACTCCTGCTTCGCGGCGGTCTGTTGCTCGCGCAGGGCGCGCAGGCGCTCCGCCGTGCAGAAGCAGGGGTACGCGTGGCCGCTGGCGACGAGCTCGAGCGCGTGCGGGCGGTAGAGCGCCAGGCGCTCGCTCTGGCGGTAGGGGCCGCAGGGGCCGCCGACGTCCGGACCCTCGTCCCACGGCAGGCCGATCCAGCGCAGCGCCGCGAGGATGTCCTCCTCCGACTGGCGCGTGGAACGCGTCTGGTCCGTGTCCTCGATGCGCAGGATGAACTGCCCGCCGTGGCGCCTGGCAAAGGCGTGGTTGAAAAGCGCGATGTACGCCGTCCCGATATGCGGGGCGCCGGTGGGCGAAGGGGCGATGCGTGTGCGTACCGTCATGCTGACCTCAATCCGTAATCCCTCGCGGCTCTCGCGGGCATCCGGCAAGAGCCAGGTTTCAGTGTTCAGGTTTCAGTGTTCAGGTCTCAGCGTTCTGCGCCTCTTTCCCGCGGAATCGTATGCGGCAAGACGTTCCGCGGGTTCGGTGAACGCAACGAGATACTATGCACGACCTGGCGGCGTTGTGACAATCGGAAAGCGCCGGGCCGTGCGATGCCGGGTGTGCGCCAGAGTAGTTGGCGGGTGCCCGCGTCACGCGTTGAGCCTGCCCGACTTGAAGGCGGCAAGGAGGATGGCTATGAGGGTGGCGTTTCGGTGGCGCCAGTGCATGCCGGACTGCTTACACCTTCGCCCGGCAATCGTGCGGCAGGCGGCCTCGACGCCGCCAGAACCGATGCAGTACTTGTTCTTGCGCAGCCATCCGTAGCGCATGTGAGGGCGGCGCTTGTCGAAGTACTCGAGGGCGGCGGCGGCCTCGGGACCGGCTGCGGCAAGGGCTGCGGCGTGATGCTTGCGGATGCTGTCGATGGCGCTTCCGACGCCGATGCGGAACACCAGCCCCTTTGCGTGGGAGATCAATCCCGCCGCAAGCCGTCAGAAAATGCCTCGTGCGCAACCCGTGCGTGCCGGGAGACTGCGCCGCGAAGTGCCCGACGGCCTTGCTCCAGAGGTTGCCTGCGTCGGCGAGCGCCGCGCCGGCCAACTCGCTGTCCAACCCCGCCACGCCCTCGGGGAAGCCTTCATCCCCGCAGGGTGCCTCCACGAAGCGGCGCAGCACCTCTTCAACGCTCGGAAAACGTTTCGCCTCCGACAGCCAGCTCAGCAGTTTTCTTTACTGTCCAGTCCGAGCAGGGCGGCCTCGCGCAACAGCGTCTCGGCCAACTTGCGCAGTCGGACGTACTCACGGCCGTTCGCGATCATCCGCTCGACGCGCGCCTTGTGCTGGCGTGGCACGCGCCGCCAGGCCTGCTTACCGTGCGCCACCTGGTACTGGAACGTGTAGTACGGCGGGGAGACATAGGTGCTGCCGTTTTTGCGGCGCTCGCGGTTGTGCTTCTCAAGGAGGGTGCCGAGAAGCACCCCGTCGAGAGCCGCCATGCGCACGAAAACGTCCCGGATTTCCGCTTCGAGTTGCTCCAGCGTCTGCATCGTATTACTGTCCTTGCTAATAAGGACAGGTATTGCGCGCAATCTCCCACACATAGCAAGCGCCTTCTCAAAGAAATCGAACCACTCCGCAGCGAGCGCCCTGCGTGTCGGCCGCCACCAGCCAACTATTCTGGCGCACACCCTGTAAGGCGTTACCGCGTTACCGCGGGATGCACAAAACGATTGACGTGACGGAAGCGACTGTGGTCTTGTGGCGGACGTCCGGCACGTGTTAATCAGGAGTGTTTCTGTACCATGAAGAATGTGAAGGGGTCCCCTCTGCGCCTGCTGCTGGGGGTGCTGGGGCTGGCGATAACCGCCGCGGCAGGGGCCGCGCCGCCGAACGTTCTGATCATCCTGTCGGACGACCAGCGCTTCGACACGATCGCGGCGCTCGGCAACTCGGCCATCCGGACGCCCAGTCTGGACCGTCTGGCGGACCGGGCCTTCGTGCTGGATCACGTTTACAACTTCGGCGGCAACACGCCGGCGGTCTGTGTCCCGGCGCGCAACATGCTGATGACGGGCAAGAACTACTTCCATCTCGATCGCGGCGCACACGACAGCGGCGCCGGCACCACGCTGCCGAAGTCCTTTGCGGCCGCGGGATATGAGACCTACTACGCCGAGAAGAGTTCCGAGGCGAACCTGCCGTTCATCAAGAAGCAGTTCGACCACGCCCACGACATCCACCAGGTCAATGCGCTGGCTTCCGGCTATGCCGCGAAAGGCGCGATCGATGGCGCCCTGCAGTTCCTCGCCGGCGGGCGGGACGTCGCCAAGCCGTTCTTCATGTATCTCGGCCTGCCGTGTCCGCACGACCCGCGGTGGTCGGCTCGGGAGTTCCGCGACCTCTACGACCCCGCGAAGTTGCCGCTGCCCCCGAACTACCTTCCCGCGCATCCGCTCGACATCGGCGACATGACCGGGCGCGACGAGTCGCTCGAAGCCTGGCCGCGTACCGAGGCGGCTGTGCGTCGGCACCTCTTCGACTACTATGCGCTGATCACCGATATGGACCGGGACATCGGCCGCCTGCTGGACCTGCTCGATCGTTCCGGCCTCGCGACGAACACGATTGTCGTGTTCAGCTCGGACCAGGGCATTGCGCTCGGCAGCCACGGGCTCTTCGGCAAGCAGAACCTCTACGAAGACACGCAGCGCGTGCCGTTCCTGATCGCCGGGCCGGGCATCCGTCCAGGGCGTTCGGGCGCGTTGGCCTACCTCCACGACCTGTTCCCGACGCTATGCGAGCTGGCGGGGCTCCCACCGCCGGCGGATATCCAGGGCCGGAGCTTTGCACCTGTGCTGAGGGGCGAAGCCACGGCCCACCGCGAAACCCTGCGGCTGGCCTACGGCGACACGCAGCGATCGATGCGTGAGGCACGCTGGAAACTGATCCGTTACCCGCAGATCAACCGCCAGACGCTCTTCGACCTGCAGAACGACCCGCGGGAGATGCATGACCTCGCCGCCGACCCGCAGCACGCTTCCATGATCGGCCGCCTCAGTACCCTGCTCAAGGCGGAGCAACGCCTGGACGGGGACTGCCTCCCGCTCGTCTCTCGCGCGCCGCAGCCCGCGGCCTTCACGCCACCCGACCGGAAGCTGCCAACGCCCTGGCCCGCGGGCGGGCTCGCGCCAGGGGTGCCCGTGCAGGATCCGCAGACCGGCGCACGGCTCGGTCCCTTCGCGCCCAGGGCGAGTGACGCGATCAGCGCGCAGGAGATGCTCAAGGGCCAACATGGACGGTTCACCGTTGTCTATCCACCGCGGCCGGAAACGGAGTCGCGGCTGGCATGGTTCAAAGAGGCCAAGTTCGGGATGTTCATCCACTGGGGCATCTACTCGCGGCGGGGCGGCATCGCGCCCAACGGGCAGCCGCAGCAGCACGGCTACACGGAGTGGTATCAGAAGGCGAACCGGATGAGCCACGCGGAGTACGCGAAGCTGGCCGCCGAATTCAACCCGCGCCGCTTCGATGCCGAGCGCTGGGTGCTCACCGCGAAGCAGACCGGCATGCGGTACGTCACCTTCACGAGCAAGCACCATGACGGCTTCTGTATGTTCGATTCCGCGCATACGCGCTACGACGTGGCGGACGCGACGCCCTTCGGCCGGGACGTTGTGAAGGAGCTGCGGGAAGCCTGCGACCGGCACGGTCTGAAGCTGTGCCTCTACTACTCGCACTGCCAGGATTGGGAGCAGTGGGACGCCTGGCAGACCCCGGACTGGATCTACCCGGAGAAGGCCGGCACGCCCGTGGATCATGAGCGTTACCTTGCCGGCAAATGCTTGCCGCAGGTCGAGGAGCTGTGCCGGAAATACCGGCCGGACGGCCTGTGGTTCGACACGCCATGGTTCAACGAGCAGAAGCTGGATCGCGGCGTGTCGAAGCGCATCAGCGACGCCGTGCGCCGGCTGGCACCCGGTGCGCTGATCAACAGCCGCCTCGCGCACGGCTCCGACAGCGCGGTGCTGCACGCCGATCTCTTCGACTACCTCACCCTCGGCGACCAGGCGCTGCCGGACGCCGATCTGCCGCTGTACGCCGAGTCGCCGGACAGCGTTACGGTTTCGTACGGCTTCGATGCGCGGCCGCGCGTACGATACAGGGGCGCGCCAGAACTGATTCGCCGCATGATCCTGACGGTCGCCGGCGGCGGAAACTATCTGCTCAACGTCGGGCCGGACGGAGAGGGAGAGATCCCGCCCCAGGCCGCCGCGGAGCTCAAGCGCGTCGGGGCCTGGCTGGAGACGAACGGGGAGGCGATTCATGGCGCCCAGGCCAATCCGTGGGGACGCACCCCCGTGTGGGGCGAAGTGACGAGCCGCGGGGGCGCGCTCTATCTGTTCCCCTTGCGGCACCACGGCGGCGAGCTGATCGTTTCCAAGCTCACGGCCATACCGGTGTCCCTGTGCGTGTTGGGTGGCGCCGAGGTCGCCTTTTCCCGAACGGCGGACGGCATCCGCTTCACCTGGCCGGCTGACAACCCCGCGAGCACGCCGTCCGTCCTGCGACTGGAGTGCAAACAGGAGCCTGTGCCGCAGCGAAACGGAGAGGCTTCAGGAACGCGGTTGATCGGGCCGGGCATCGGGAATCCCGCCGGCGATTCCGCGACCGGGATCCCCGGAGGCGATATCAACCCAAGGGGAACAAGACGAGGGATTGGTGTCAAGGGATTGGCACCAATACGTGTTTGGCACCAATACGTGTTCAATCGACCGCTCCCGCTGTCGGCGAGGCACAGACCCTACGGAGCCGACATGCGTCGTGCGATGCCTCAGTGACGCACGGCCCCGTCGCCTGACGGCGCCGAAACACGCGGCGAAAAATCGCGAGATCATCTATTGACACATCCAGATATCATGATATGTTGTCACCATGAAAGCGACTACCAGGTGTTGCGGCGGGCAGTTCTCGCCGGAGTGGCTCGAGCGCGTGGCCCAGGTCTTGCGCCTGCTGGCGCACCCGCAGCGGCTCTGCATCGTCGAGCTGCTCGACCGCGCGGGAGAGGCGCCGGTGCACGCGATCACGGAGGCGCTGGGGCTGCGGCAGGCGGTCGTGTCGCAGCACTTGAACGCGATGCGGCGCATCGGGTTGGTGGCCGCGCGGCGGCGCGGGAAGGAAGTGTGGTACACGATCGCCGATCGGCGGTCGGTCAAGGTTCTGCGGTGCATAGCAGGCGGGCAGGCGGAGAAGGCGGAGAAGGAGGTGGCATGATGAAGACAGGCTGGATGCTGGGTTTGACGTTGGCGGTGGGGGGTGCGGCGACGGCGGCGGCTGTGACGCTGCCGGAGTGCGTGGAGACGGCGCTGCGCGTGAATCCGGATGTGCAGGCGGGAAGGTCGCGGATCGCGGCGGCGCAGGCGGCTGCGCGGCAGGCGCGATCGGCTTTCTACCCGCAGGTGACCGCGTCCGGGCTCTACAGCCGCACGGACAACCCGCCGCAGGCGTTCTTCATGCGGCTGAACCAGCGCACCGCCAGCCTGCAGGAGGATTTCAACCAGCCGGACGACACGGACAACATCCGCGGCAGCCTCGGCGCCAAGTGGCTGTTGCTCGATGGCGGCCAGCGCGGGCTGGGCGTGGACATGGCGCGCCTGGGTGGGGCCGCGGCGGAAGCCGGGCTGCAGGCCGTCCGCAACGAACTGCACTACCAGGTCACGCAGGCCTACTATGCGGCCCTTCAGGCCCGGGCGTACGTCAAGGTCCAGGACGAGAGCACCCGGAGCCTCGAGGAGAGCCTGCGCGTGGCGGCCGAGCGGCTCAAGGCCGGGTCGGCGATCAAGACCGACGTGCTCAATCTCGAGGTGCGGCTGGCGCAGGCCCGCGAGGACCGGATCACCGCGGCAAACGGGTTCGAGCTGGCCGTGGCGGCGCTGAACACGGCCATCGGTCAGGACCTCGCGACGCCGGAGACGCTGGCGGACGCCGCGACCGGCGACCTGCCGCCCCCGCCGGCGACGGCGGAGCCGGCCGCGGTCGAGCAGCGGGCCGAGCTGCACGCGGTGCGGCTGCAGGCCGAGTTGCTCGGCCAGGCCTGGCGCAAGGCCCGGCGCGACTACGCGCCGCGCCTCAGCGCGTTCGGTTCCGAGGATTGGGACAGCGACTCCTTCAGCGACTTCGAGCAGAGCTACCTCGTGGGCGCCATGGTCGAGTGGGACGTCTTCACCGGCTTCCGGCGCGAGGGCGGCGTGGCGCAGGCCCGCGCGGAGTGGGAGGCGGCGCGCGCGGCCGAGCAGAAGGTGCGCAACCAGCTGCGCCTCGACCTCAAGCAGGCCCACCTGAAGGCGCAGGAACTCTGGCAGCGGATGGACGTGGCACGCCGTTCCGTGGCGAGCGCCGAGGAGGCCCTGCGGATCACGGGCGAACGCTACAGCCAGGGGGCGGCCGACATCACCGACCTGCTCACGGCGCAGGTGGGGCTGACCATGACCCGCACCCGCAACGTGGCGGTTTACCATGACTACCAGACCGCGCTCGCCAACCTGGCGCGCGCGCGCGGCGAACTTCAGCAGTA
>CAYOBW010000043.1:11709-21296 GCA_964402115.1 uncultured Victivallales bacterium | reverse complement strand
GACAAGAGGAGGTATGCGCATGAAAACGACAACAACAAGGCAGGGGCGACAGGGCGGGGGATGGCGGGTTGGGCTGGGCGTGGCGCTGGCGATCGCAGCGGCCGGCTGCGGCGGAGAGAAGGTGGCGCCGGGGAAGGTGGCACACGCGCCGGGGCTGGCGCTGCCCGCGGGCGCCGCCACGCACACCGTGGTCGTGGCGCCGCTCGCGCCGCGCGTGGACGTGGTCGGCACCGTGACGTCCGCGGAGAAGATTCACCTCAGCGCGCGCCTGAGCGCCTACGTCAACGACGTGACCGTGTCCGCCGGCAGTCGCGTGACGAAGGACCAGCTGCTGCTGACGCTGGACGACCGGGAGCTGCGCGAGCAGCTGGCCGCGGCCGAGGCGCAGATGAAGCAGGCGGAGTCCGAGTTCCAGCGGGCAAAGCAGCTGCTGGAAACCAAGGCCACCACCGACCAGGCTTTCACAGCGGCCGAGACGGCGCGCAACGGCGCGCGGGCGCAGGTGGAGCGGGTCAACGTCATGCTGACCTACGCGCAGATCCGCGCGCCGATCGCGGGAATCGTCACGGACCGGCGCATCGAGAAGGGCGACCTGGCCAATCCCGGGCAGGTGCTGCTCGTCGTCTACGACCCCACGCGCATGCGCCTGGAGGCGGCCGTGCCCCTGCGGCTCGTCGATAAGCTGGCGCTGAACCAGTCCGTCGAAGTCAAGCTCGACCGCCCGGCGCGCGCGTTCAAGGGGCGCGTGGCCCAGATCGTGAGCGAGGCCGACCCGCTGACCCGCACGCAGACCGTGAAAGTGGACCTGGAGGGCGAAACGGGCGATGTGCTGCCCGGCTCCTTCGGGCGGCTTTACGTGGACGAGGAGCCGCGCCCGACGATCCTCGTGCCGGCTTCCGCGGTCTACGCGATGGGGCAACTCGAAATCGCACAGGTCGTCCAGGATGGCCGCGTGCTGCGGCGGCTGGTCCGCACCGGCTTGCGGGTGGGCGACCAGGTCGAGATTCTCTCCGGGCTGCGGGCGGGCGACACCCTGCTCGTCACCCCGGTCAAGGAGGGCTGAGCCATGCAGGACAACACGCAATCCGTCTTCAGCCGGCTGGTGGCCTCCTTCCTCAAGGGGCACCTCTCCGTGCTGCTGATCCTGATCAGTCTGCTGGCGGGCGTGGCCGCCCTCATGGTCACGCCGCGCGAGGAGGAGCCGCAGATCGTGGTGCCTCTGGCCGATGTGATGGTCATGTACCCCGGCGGCAGCGCCGAGGAGGTCGAGCGCCTCGTGGCTTCCCGCCTCGAGCGCCTGCTCTACCAGATCGACGGGGTGGAATACGTCTACTCGATGTCCCGCCCGGGCCTGGCGGTTGTCACCGTGCGCTTCTACGTCGGCGAGGACCGCGAGAAGAGCCTGATCAAGATCTACAACAAGGTCTTCCAGAACGTCGACAAGACCACTCCCGGCGTGGCCGGCTGGGTGATCAAGCCGATCGAGATCGACGATGTCCCCATCGTGACCGCCGCCCTGTTCAGCAAGGTCTACGACGAGCACCAGCTCTATCGCGTGGCGGAGGAGGTGCAGGGCAAGCTCCAGCATGTGCCCAACAGTTCGCGCATCACGGTGCACGGCGGCCGCAAGCGCGTCGTCGAGGTCAAGCTCGACCTCGAGCGCCTCAAGGCCTTCGGCCTGTCGCCGGTGGAGGTGGCCGGCGCGTTGAAGGTTTCGAACAGCCAGATGGAGAGCGGCACGCTGGAACAGCTCGACCGCGAAATCCGCGTCGAAACCGGGCCATACCTGCGCAGCGTAACGGAGGTGGCCGGCCTGCTCGTGGGGCTGCATGACGGGCGGCCGGTCTACCTGCGCGACGTGGCCGCGGTGACCGACGGACCCGAAGAGGTGATCAGCCACAGCCGGATTGGCGCCGGGCCGGGGGCGGAGAACCCGCACAGCACCCTGGTGGGCGCCGTCGGTCGGCTGGGGACGGCGTCCCTGCCGGCCGTGACCGTGGCGGTAGCGAAGAAGAAGGGCAGCAACGCCGTGCTCGTGGCGCGCGACGTGGAGCGTACGCTGGCGGAGCTGCGCGGGACGATCATCCCCGACGACGTGGACTACCACATCACGCGCGACTATGGCGCCACGGCCAACGAGAAGGTCAACAGCCTGGTCGAGGGGCTGGGCGAGGCGGTGGTGACGGTCATCGCCTTGATTGCCCTCGCCATGAGCTGGCGTGTGGGCGTCATCGTGGCCATGGCCGTGCCGATCACCTACGCGCTGACGCTCCTCATCAACCTGCTGCTGGGCTACACGATCAACCGCGTGACCCTGTTCGCGCTGATCCTGGCGCTGGGATTGCTCGTGGATGATCCGATCGTAGGCGTGGAGAACATCTACCGGCACCTGGGCATGCGCAAGGCCGGGGTTTCGCGCAGCCAGGCGATTCTGAATGCGATGAACGAGGTGCTGCCGCCGGTGGTGATCGCCACGCTGACGATCGTAGTGTCGTTCATTCCCATGTTCTTCATCTCCGGCATGATGGGGCCCTACATGCGGCCGATGGCCATCAACGTGCCCCTGACGATGGTGAGCTCGTTGCTGGTGTCGTTGACCGTCACGCCGTGGCTTGCCAGCAAGCTGTTGAAGGACTCGGTCGTGCACGCGGTCGAGGAGGATGTTTCGAAGACGCGGACCTACCGCGTGTACGCCGGGATTGTGCGCCCCCTGCTCGAATCGCGCCGCAAGTCCCGCGGGCTGATGGTGATCATCGGCGCGCTGTTTGTCATTTCGCTGGGATTGGCGGGCGTGGGGCTGGTGCCCTTGAAGATGCTGCCGTTCGACAACAAGAACGAATTCCAGGTGGTCGTGGACATGCCCGCGGGCAGCACGCTGGAACGTACCGACGCCGCCACCCGCGCGGTGGAGGACTTTTTGCGCACCGTGCCGGAGGTGGAGAGCTTCACGTCGACCGTGGGTACGGCGTCGCCGATGGACTTCAACGGCCTGGTCCGGCATTACTACTTGCGCCAGGGCGCCTCGGTGGCGGACGTGCGGGTGAACCTGCTGCCCAAGGAGGCGCGGCAGGCTGACAGCCATGCGATCATCCTGCGGATCCGCCGCGACGTGGCGGAGCTGGCCAAACGCGTGGGCGCCAATCTCAAGCTGGTGGAAGTGCCGCCCGGGCCGCCGGTGCTCTCGACGGTCGTGGCCGAGGTCTACGGCCAGCCGCACCACCGCTACGAGGAGCTGATCGCCGCCGCGAAGCAGGTGCGCGAGCATGTCGCCGCGGAGGATGGCGTGGTGGACGTGGACGACTCCGTGGAGGCCGATCAGCCCAAGCTGTTCTTCCACGTGGATCGCGAGAAGGCGGGGCTGAGCGGCATTTCGACCGAGGACGTCGTGCAGACCGTGCGCATCGCGCTGGGCGGCATGCCGGCCGGCACGGTCCACGTGGTCACGGAGCAGAACGAATTGCCCATCATGCTGCAGCTGCCGCGCGAACAGCGTTCGAACACCGAGCGGCTGAAGACCATCATGGTCAAGGGCCGGACGGGCGCCAGCGTGCCGCTGGGCGAGCTGGGGCGCTTCGCCGAACAGGTCTGCGACAAGACCATCATCCACAAGAACCAGGAACGCGTGGTGTTCGTGACGGCCGAGATGGCCGGGCGCGGGCCGGCGAACGCGGTGCTGAACCTGCAGCGCACGCTCAAGCGCCAGCCACTGCCCGACGGCATCCGCGTGGACTGGCGGGGCGAAGGCGAGTGGAAGATCACGGTCGATGTTTTCCGGGACCTGGGACTTGCCTTTGCGGCGGCCCTCGTCGGCATCTACATTCTGCTGGTCTACGAAACCGGTTCGTACGCGCTGCCGCTGATCATCATGCTGTCTATCCCGCTGACCGCGATCGGCATCATGCCGGGGTTTTTCGGGCTGAACCTGGTGGTCAACGAGTCCGTCGGGGGCTACGGCAATCCGGTCTTCTTCACCGCGACGGCGATGATCGGCATGATCGCGCTGGCGGGTATCGTGGTGCGCAATGGCGTGATCCTCATCGACTTCATCCAGCATACGGTTGCACGCGGGGTGCCGCTCAAGCAGGCGATTCTCGAATCCGGCGCCGTGCGCTTCCGCCCGATCTTCCTGACGGCGGGCACGACGCTGCTGGGCGCCTGGCCGATAACGCTGGACCCGATCTTCAGCGGGCTGGCGTGGGCGCTCATCTTCGGCTTGTTCGTCTCGACCACCTTTACGCTGGTCGTCATTCCGCTGTCGTACTACCTGATCTACGGGTCCAAGCCGTCCAGTCCCTGTCCCCCGGTGTCGGGATGATCCGTTCGTAGCGCCCCAGACACGCAAGGGGGGGCGATAACGGCGGGGACCGCCGTCTCCATGTCCAGGCTCTGGCGCTTGTCATGGAGACGGCGGTCCTCCGCCGTTATGCCCCGGCGCTTGTCATGGAGACGGCGGTCCTCCGCCGTTATGCCCCGGCGCTTCGCTGGGACGGTACATCTCTTCACAGTTTCCGCTGGCGTTGAGCGGTGCGTGTCGCTAAACAGTCTCGGCTATGTCGCGGTGGACCAGATGGCGCGTGGTCGCAGTGGCGGCGGGGGGCCTCTACTTGCTGACGGCGATCGGCGTGGCGGCGTGGACCTATTGGCGGGCCCGCGCGGCCGCGCTCAAGGCGATCGACCGGCAGTTGCTGGCGGGCGCCGCCGGTGTTTGCCACGTGATTGCCGACGACTTCCATGACCGGGCGACGCTTGCGGGACGGGTCGCGCCGGAGGAGGACGAGCGGAATATCCGCGCGCTCACCAGCCTCGCCAGGAAGGCCGGTTTCAAGTTCCTCTACACGCTGGTCCGGCAGTCCGGCATGGTCTACATCACCTCGTCCAGCGCCACCGCGGAGGAACTGGCGGATGACAGCGAGGTGCACTGCTTCGATGCGTACGGCGAAGCCCTGTCCTTCACGCAGGACGCCTTCGCGGCCACGCAGGTCGTGTTCACGACCTACTCGGATCGCTGGGGTGTTTTCCGGGCCGCCTACCTCCCCGAGACCAGCCCGGTCGGGAACCGTTACCTGGCCGCAGCCGAAATGGACATTGGCTTCATCCGGGCCCAGTTGCGGGGCAAGCTCATCGAGTCGGTGGCGCTCGCCCTGGTGCTGCTGCTGTCGTCGGTGCCGTTCTTCCTCGTCTACGTGCGCAAGGAGCAGCGCCATGCGGCGTCGTTGGAGGCAGCCAATGCCACGCTGAATCGCGAGATGCGCGAACGGAAGGAAGTCGAACGGCAACTCATTCAGGCCCATAAGATGGAGGCCATCGGCACGCTCGCCGGCGGGGTGGCGCACGACTTCAACAACATCCTCACCTCGATCATCGGGCACGCGGAACTGGCAGCCCATAGTCTCGACCCGCAATCGTCCGCCGCCCGGGATCTGGCGGAGATCGGCCACGCAGCCGACCGCGCGGCGGAGCTGACCCGGCGCATCCTGACATTCGCTCGCAAGGCGGCCTCCGATCCGAAGCCCGTGTGCGTGGCTGCCGTTGCCCGGGAAGTCGTCGGCCTCTTGCAGCCCACGCTCCCCTCGACCATTGCCGTGGACCTGCGCCTCAACAGCGACGCTTGCGTCCTGGCGGATCCCATCAGCATTCACCAGGTCCTCATGAACCTGTGCACCAACGGCGTGCAAGCGATGGGCCCGGACGGCGGTGTGCTGACGGTCGAGGTTGGGGCTGTAACCCTTAGCGCCGCGGACGCGGAGGTCCGTGGCGGTCTCCGCGCCGGGGCCTATGTCGGGATCGTGGTGAAAGACACGGGCGCCGGCATCGCGCCGCAGGTTCTGGATTCCATCTTCGAGCCGTACTTCACAACGAAACTGATGGGGCAGGGCACCGGGCTCGGGCTGGCGGTCGTCCACGGCATCGTCAAGAGCCATGGCGGCGACATCTCCGTCGCGAGTCAGCCCGGGAAAGGCTCGGCCTTCACCGTGCTGTTGCCGAGAACCGAGGCGGAAACGGCCTGCGTCGCTGCGCCGGACGCCCGTGACGGCGAACTGCCGCGGGGTACCGAGCGCATTCTCGTGGTGGACGACGAGGCCGCGATCGCGCAGGCGACGGCCCGCTCGATCGAGAGCTTGGGCTACCGTGTGACCGTCTGTACCGAAAGCACGCGGGCGCTGGAGCTGTTTGGGGCGAGTCCGGAGGCGTTCGACCTGGTCTTGACCGATCTGATCATGCCCGGTTTGACGGGGGAGAAGCTTGCCGTGGCGCTGGCCGGCAGGCGGCCGGGCCTCCCGATCATCTTGTGCACGGGATATCTCGAGGAACTCGATGCCTCCGCGATCCACGGCCTCGGCATTTCGCTGTTGATCCTTAAGCCCTTCAACCGCCGGGATCTTGCGTTCGGGCTGCGCTCGACGCTGGACGGCGCCCGCGCGCTCGCCGCGGAGGCCGTGAAGGTCCGGTGATGGCAGCCCCGCGACGCAGTTACCTGGCATCCGGCGCGCCAGAATGTGCCTTGATATACGGTAACAAATGCCGTACTCTTGCCCGTATGAAGACTACGATAGATGTTGACGAGGAGAAGCTGGTCGGTGTCATGCGCGCGGCCGGCATTCGGTCGCGTAAAGCCGCTGTGGACTACGCTTTGTCTTGTGCCGAGCGTATCGAGCGCTTGCGGAAGCTCTTCGAGCATCCCTTGCCGGACGCGGAGTACGCCGATTCCCTCGATCCTTCCTACGAGGTCATGGCGGTGCGGGAGCAGGACAAGCCGGAGCACGGATACCATGTGGCTGATTGACTCCACGAAGTTCATTGACTGGATGCGGCAGGGCCGGAATCCAACGCGGGTCCTGCGCCCTTACGTGCTTGCCGGCCAGGCCGTCACGTGTGGCGTGATCAGGGTGGAGGTCATCCGGGGGGCGATCAAATCCACGGTCAAGGGCGAGCTCTCGGCGCTTTTCGATGCGATGATCGATGTGGCCCTTTCGGCTCCGCTCTGGGAATCCGTTGCCGAGCTGGCTTGGACGCTGGACCGTCAGGGCCTCGTGCTACCGGCAACGGACCTGATCATTGCCGGATGCGCGCGACACGTCGGCGCGACGATTGTGACGCGCGATCCCCATTTCGCGCGAATCCCGGGCCTGCCTGTGCAACCCGATCTGCCGGAACTGCCGGCCGGACTGGCAGACTGCGCCTTCCCGTTCGCGGGCGAGCGGTGAAGGGATAAGAATTCAGCCCGCGAAACACGCCAATCACACGAAATGAAGCCAGAGAACTGAAGGCCGGCTGGCTGGCCGTTGCGGAACCGCGGGCGAAATATCCCGGAACCGGGAGTTCGTCTTGTCTGAGACTTCAGTCGTAAGTCATTGGTTTGCAACAAAACGACTTTTCGATCTCAACACCCAATGTCCAGCACGGAATGTCCAATGAACAAGGGGGGAGGTGAGCTTCGCCCTTGAACATTCCGTGTTGGACATTGAATGTTCTTCTCGGCGCGGCCTCGCGCGCAGAGGGGGCCGCTGCGCCATCTGCGGTTTCCAGGATCACCCTGCAAAACGCGCTCGTCATCCTGAGCGAAGCGAAGGATCTCAGCCTCTCGCTGAGCCCGTGATTTCTCGCCAGGCTCGGAATGACTATCACGTCATGTCACCGCATGCGCCTGACAGCGCACTTGCGCACGTCATGGAGACGGCCGTCCCCGGCCGTTACGCCCTAAGTGGTCCTCTGGCGGGAGGTGCTTCCAGCCTACCGCGGGACTGCTGCTCCGTATCCGCGCGTAGCACGGCTCCGCGGAGCGTCGCCCTCCCTGCGTAGATGCGGACACGGCTTGGTGTTATCCACGGGAGGGCGAGACGCTGTCGAGCCGCAAGCGAACGAGACGATCGAGGCGCCTGCAAAACCTCCTTCGTCGGTTCTGCAAGCGCCCCTACAGCCTTCCTTCCCTCACCCCGCCGGGCGGTGGCGGGCTTCGAATGTGGCGTAGTCGGCCAGCAGGGCGTCGTAGAGGGCTGCGTGCGCCGGGTTGGGCGTTGTGGCCGTCTCCGCCTGCGGCTGGGCGAAGCGGTCGGTGAGGGCGCGCCAGTCGGCCACGCCACCAGTCTGCTTCTGCCAGGCGTGGGCTGCGCGCACGGCCGCGCCGAGCGCCGCGCTGTTGGCGACCTGCAGGCGGTAGACCGGGCACTGGTTGACGTCGGCCATGATCTGCAGGATCGTCTGGGTGCGCGCCGCCCCGCCTGTCGCGTAGATGCGCGTGGCGCGGGTCTGCATCCATTGCGCGTGCAGGCGCATGGAGAGCATCTGGCTCTCGACCACCGCGCGGCAGTTGCCGGCAACGTCGTCCGCGGCGAGGTTCAGGCGGTGCACGCCGGGGGTCAGCACCTTCGGCACGATCTCGGGCTCGAACCAGGGCAGCATCAGCCGCCCGCCATTGCCCGGGGGCGCCGTGTTGACCGCCGCCGCGAACCCGTCCCAGTCGAGCCCGTATTGATCGCGCACCCGCTCGCGCGCCAGCGAGCCGTTCTTGAAGCAGATCAGGCTCATGTAGTCGCCCGTCGGCGCGACGAAGACGTGGCCCTCTCCCCGCGGGTCCACGCGGCAGGCGCCCATGATGCCGAAGAACGTGTCGCTGGTGCCGAGGCTGATGGCCACCCGGCCCGGTTCGATCAGCCCGAGCCCTACCAGGCTGCAGGGGTTGTCGCCCGACCAGACGACGTTCAGCGCCCGCGGGTTGAGCCCGTACTTGCGCGCGAAGTAGGGGCTGACGGGGCCGGTGACGGTCCACGGCGCCGCCGCCGGCAGCAGCCGGGTGGCAAGGTCCGGGGCGGTTGCAGCGAGCGCCCCCGTGTGCCACTGCCGGTCGCGGATATCGAGCAGGTTCATGCCGGAAGCGTCGCCGTGATCGATCGGAACCAGCCGGCCGCCGAGCAGCGAGGCCATGAAGGAGCTGACCAGCGCGATGTCGGCGGTGGCCGCGTAGCCGGCGGGCTCCGTGACGTGGAACTTGCGGATCTGCGGCCCGGTGAAGCGTTCGAACGCCACTGAGCCGGTGGCCGCGGCGACGGCGGCCGGCCCCCCCAGCGCGGCGGTGATGTCGGCGCAGGCCTCCGTCGTCGAGGAGTCCATCCAGATGGGGCTCGTGGGGCGCGAGAAGCAGCCCGCCAGGTTCGCGGCCAGGGAACGCGCCGGGTCGAGGCGCTCGAACACGCCGCGGGCGCTGGCGTTGAGGTACACGGAGCCGTGCTGCTGGCCGGAGCCGGAGACCGCCAGCACCTCCGCCAGGGGCGCGCCGGCGCGCTGCAGGGCGGCAAACGCGAGATCCAGCGCCTCGGCCCACATCAGCGGCGGGGCGTGGACCACGCGCGGATCGGCGTTCGGCAGCACGCCGTAGCGGGTGCCGTACGCCGGCAGCGCGTCCGAGAAGCGCAGGCTGGTTTCGTGGACGACGCGTCCGTCGTCGAGGTCAATGATCAGTGCCGTCAGGCTCTGCGTGCTGCTGTCCAGGCCGAGAAAAAGCCGCCCCATGTCAACCTCCTTGTGTCTGCCCATGTGGGCTTTGCCCACAACCCTCACCCCGTCCCTCTCCCAGCGGTCTTGCCGCCTTA
>CAYOBW010000043.1:0-11609 GCA_964402115.1 uncultured Victivallales bacterium | reverse complement strand
CGACATCGATGGCGAGGAAGAAGTGCCCCAGGCGATAGGGGCAGGGGGCCCCCGCCGCGTCGATGCCGGTCAGTTGCCTGAGAAACGCCCCCTGCTGCAGGGCGGCGGAGAGCAGTTCCACGACGGTGGCGAAGCCGTAGCCCTTGTAGCCGCCGCTTTCCTCGCCGATGCCTCCCAGCGGGGTGAGGGCGGCGTGATCGTCCACCAGCGCCTGGAGCACGGTTGGCGCATCCGTGAGCGTCCCGCCGTCGCGCGCAATGACCCAGCCGGGCGGCAGCGCCCGGCCTTCGCGGGCGTACTGCTCGATCTTGCCGCGCTGGGTGATGGAGGTTGCGTAGTCGTTGGTGAACGCGAACGCCTCGTCGGTTGGCATGGCGAATACGAGCGGGTTGGTGCCGAGCATGTTCTCGACCCCGAACGTCGGGGCGATGGAGGGCCGGGCGTTGGTGCCGGTGAGGCCGATCATGCCCGCCTGGCAGGCCATGAGGGCGTAGTAGGCGGCAATGCCGTAGTGCGTCGAGTTGCGGGCCACCACCATGCCCAGGCCGTGGTCGCGGGCCTTTTCGATGGCCAGGGACATGCAGCGGTGGGCGATGACCATGCCCATGCCGTGGTGGCCGTCGACGACGGCGGTGGCCTTCACGTCGCGCACGACTTCGACCTGCGTGACCGGGTTCTGGATCTTCAGCTTGCGGATGCGGTCGTAGTAGATCGGCTTCAGCCGGCCCACGCCGTGGGAGTCGATGCCGCGGCGGTCGGCCTCGAGCAGGACATCGGAGCAGATGCGGGCCTCCGCGTCCGGTACGCCAAGACCCTTGAACACGTCCACCATGAAACGTTCCAGCGTCGCAAGGTCCATCCAGTAAACCGCGGACATGTCTCCGATTCCTTTCCCCCGAGGTATGCCTGTCAATACGCCGCGAACCCGGCGGCGGGTGGGGCGGCTGTCACGATCGCCACGCCGCTGCTGGTGCCGATGCGCGTGGCGCCGGCCTCCATCATGCGCCGCGCTTCCTCGAGCGTGCGGACCCCGCCGCTGGCCTTGACCCCGATAACGGGGCCGACGGTGGCGCGCATGAGCCGGATGTCGTCCACCGTGGCGCCCCCGCCCGAGAAGCCCGTGGACGTCTTCACGAAGGCGGCGCCGGCGTCCACCGCCAGGCGGCAGGCGGTCACCTTCTCCGCCTGGGTCAGGAGGTGGGTTTCCAGGATCACCTTCACGGGGCGCCCGGCGGCGGCGGCGACCACGCCGCGGATGATGCCGGCCACAGCCGCCGGCTGGCCATCCTTGAGAAGCCCGAGGGCGATGACCATGTCGAGTTCGTCGGCGCCGTGCCCCACGGCATCCCCGGCCTCGAAGGCGGCCACGGCGGCGGTGGCCGTCCCGCAGGGGAACGCGATGACGGTGGCTTTGCGCACCGGGCTGCCGCGCAGTTCGGCGACGGCCTGCTCCAGCCGTGCGGGCGAGACGCAGACGGCGGCGAAGCCGTAGAAGCGCGCCTCCGCGCACAGCCGCACAACCTCGTCGGCCGTCGCGGCGGGCTTCAGCAGCGTGTGGTCGATCAGCGGGGCCAACGGGGCGCCTGCGGTACTCGGGGGCACAAACGACATGACAACCAACCTCCCGGAACGCCCTCCTGTCAACCGCGCCTGGCAGCGCGTTCCTGCATGGGCGGAAATCTAAGGGTCGCCGTCGCGCGAGTCAAAGGCAAACACAGGGCACATCAACGTCAACCGGTCGCTCGTCGCCAACTTCGCGGCCCGGCCGCTGCTGACCCTGGTCGAGCAGCCGCGCGACGCGCTTGTCATTACCTGGCCGTCCCGGTTCGATACGTACCTGCTGCAGCGGCAGCCGAGCCTCGCCGGCACGAACTGGAACGCCGTGAGTAACCTCGTGAGCGTGGTTGGGACGAACCGGCAGGTGACCATCGCGCCGCTGGCCGCACCAACCGGCTTCTTCCGTTTGAAGAGCCCGTGAGCCTATGAGGGTTGGATGAGCCGCTCGCGGATGGCCGCGGCCAGCGCGTTGGCGGCTGCCGCGGCCGCTGCCTGCCCCAGGGCGGCGCCATCCACGAACACCTCGATCCTCACGCCGTTGCAGCCGGGTATGTGTAGAACGCGCGCGATGGTCATTTTTCGCCCGTCCGGCGGCGAATTCAACTTGGAAAGGGCCGCATGGGGCGCACCTGCGCTTTGGTGTGCAACCCAGTGCCAAGCGCCACGTAGCGCGGGCCTCTCCGAGGCCCAGCGCCCGGTGGCGTTGCGAGCACAGCCTGACTCCTGACAGACACCGGCCCTCGCCTTCGGAGAAGGCGGGGGGCCCTCGCCTTCGGAGAAGGCGGGGCTACCAGCCAGGAGGCTCAGTCCACCGAATCGCAGTTGCGCCCGCTGCCCGCTATCGCCACTCGCCTTCAGGCGGTCTTCAGCCCATCAATTTGGAATGGATACGCGGGCAGGTGACGAGGCGTGGAGACGGCGGTCCCCGCCGTTATCGCCCCCCCTCCGTTACAGAGGCGTTACCAGCACGTTGGGACTTCACTTCTGCGCGATTATCGGGTAGCATGGCGGTGTCTTGTAGAGTGGATGTGACTGTGTCCCTGTGCCTGACCGGAGGTGTTGACATGAAGCGAATTCCATTCGGCGCGATGGCCCTGCTGGCTGGATTGAGCCTGGGGTTGCGGGCGTCCGCGGCGACGTTGACGTGGGACGTCACAGCTGGAGACGGGGCGACCGTCTCGGACGGCGATGGCGCCTGGAGCAACGGCGCCGGCAACTGGAACACGGGGGCGGGCGATGCGAACTGGAACAACGCCACCCCTGACAGCGCCATCTTGGGCGCCGGGAGCGGCGGCGCGGCCGGCACGCTTACGCTCGGCTCGGCGGTCACGGTCGGCAACCTCACGTTCAGCGCGCCCAACGGCAGCTACACGGTCAACGGCGGCGGGAACACGCTGACGATGACCGGTACGACGCTCGACGTGGGGACCGGCCTGACCGCCACGATCAATGCCGCCGTGAACGCCAACGTGGACGTGCTCAAAGGCGGCGACGGCAAGGTGATCCTGACGGCGGACAACAGCGCGGCCAAGTTCATCCGCACCGTCAACGCGGGCGTCCTGCAGATCCAGCATAACGGGGCGATGGGTGGCAATTCGATGCACACGGACGTGGCTAGCGGCGCGACGCTGGAGGTCACCGGCGGGTTGAGCGGCATCGTGAAAACGGTTTTCCTGCAAGGTTCCGGTGTCGGTGGCGCGGGCGCCCTGCACAGCCTCAGCGGCGCCAACACTTTTTCTGGCGCCGTCAACCTAGGCAGTTCCCCCAACGCGACAATCAACGTCGACGCCGGTGGAACGCTGACGTTCAGCCAGACGATCGTCACGTGGCCAACCGCCAACCGCGGGATTACCAAGATCGGCGACGGCACACTGGTGCTGAACGGCGCCAGCGCGTATGACGCCGGGACCACCCTCAACGCGGGCACGATCCGCCTCGGCAACGCGGCGGGGCTGGGCGTGGGTGGCGCGACCGTGAACGCCGGCACGCTGAACCTGAACGCCCAGAACGCGACACTGACCTACCTCGCCGGCAGCGGCGGCACGGTGACCGACAACGGGGCGGCGGGGACGACAACCTTCACGATCAGCTCCGGGGCCACGACGAACACAAGCGCGGCCGTCGTCGCCGGGGGCACGCGCACGATCAGCTTCGTCAAACAGGGGACGGGCAAGCAAACTCTCACTGGCATCGGCAACAACGTGGGCGCCGTGGAGGTCAAAGGCGCCGGCATTCTCGAACTGGCGGGCAGCTCGACCACGACGATGGCCTCGATCCAGGTGGGGCAGGGCACGTTCGGGACCCTGGCGATCGCGGGGTCGGCGACCCTCACCGTGCCGGGGCAGTTCCTGCTCGGCAACCCGCGCTACATCGCCGGCCAGGTGACGCAGTCCGGCGGCACGGTCAACCTCAATGGCGTGACCGACAGCAACCGTATCGGTCACTGGCCCGACGAGACCAGCACCTACACCCTCTCCGGCGGCGTCCTGAACATAGCGAACGCGTCCAACCTGCGGATTGGGTGGGACGGGACCGGTGCGGTGAACGTCTCCGGCGGAACCCTGAACGCGGGCAGCGCGACAATCATGATCGGACGGTCCGCCGGCGGCACGCTGAGTGTCAGCGCGGGCGTCGTGAACGCGAGCGCTATCAGCATCTCGCCCGGCGGCGGCAGCGGCTGCAGCATGTCCGTCAGCGGCACGGGCGCGGTCAACGTCGGCAGTCTGACCGTCGGCGATGCGGCAAGCAAGGCTGGGACGGTCACGCAGTCGGGCGGAACCGTCACGGTGACCGGCGCCATGCGGATTGCCCACTACCTGACGGAGAGCAGCAGTTACACGCTGAGCAGCGGGAACCTGTCCTCCTCGGTTACCGTGTACATCGGCTGGGACGGAACCGGCGCACTCAACATTTCGGGCGGCACGGCGACGCTGTATGGCCTGCGCCTGGGCGACGGCAACGGCAACGGCAGCGGGCCGGGGACGCTGAACCTGACCGGTGGCCGGCTGGAGCTCGGGGCCGGCGGCCTGACCTACAGGGCCACATACGACGCCGAGAACCTGGGCGGTGGAACGCTGGCTGCCACGGCCACCTGGTCTACGGGGGCTTACCTGCAGTTCACCGGGACCGGCGGCAGCACGACGCTCGATACGCTGGCGAATACGCTGACCCTGTCGGGAAACTGCTTTGGCGCCGGCGGGTTCGGCAAGATCGGCAGCGGCACGCTTGTGCTGAGCGGAAACAACACCTACGCGGGCGCGACCACGGTCAGCGTGGGCACGCTCAAGGCCGGCAGCGCGACCGCGCTTCCGTCGGGGGCGGGCAAGGGCGATGTGACCGTGAACGGCAAGCTCGACACGGCGGGCTTCGCCATCAACATCAACGGCCTGAGCGGCTCCGGTACGGTGGACAACTCGGTCGGCAACGGCACCGTGACAATGGGCAACGGGAACGCCGGCGGGACGTTCAGCGGCACGCTGACGGACGCGGTCGGTGCGCTCTCCATCGCGAAGACCGGGAACGGCACGCAGAACCTGACGGGCGTGAGCACGCTCAGCGGCAACACGACGGTCTCCGGCGGTGTACTCTCGCTCAGCACCGGCTGGCTTTACAGCAACCTGGCCTGGCAGAACAAGACCGTCACCGTCAGCGGCGGCGGCGTGCTGGAAATCGGCGGCTGGGCGGATGGGGATGGCCGGGGGATTGGGCAGCTTGCGTTTGCGGCCGGCAACATCCTGGTCAACGGTGGCACGCTCCGCTACACGGGCAGCACGACGTCCGGCACCTCGGACCGCGGGTTCACCGTTGGCGCAGGTGGAGCGATACTGGATGCCTCGGGCGCGATCGCGTGGCAGCTCAACCAGGGGCGGGCCTTCGGCATCGTGACAGCCGCCGGCGGTACGGTCACGTTGACCGGTCCGGCGAACGGAACGCTGGACATGACGCTGGGCGGCGGTGGCGGGCTCGTGAAGAGCGGTGCGGGAACGTGGACACTCACGGGAACGAAGACGTACACCGGTGCCACGACCGTCAGTCAGGGCGAGCTGCGCATGAACGCGGCTCACACGGGGGGAGCGCTCTACACGGTCTCCGGCGGCGTGCTTTCCGGCACGGGGACGATCAACAGCAGCGTCACGGTGGGCGCCGCAGGTTCGCTGGCCCCGGGCGATGGCGGCGTCGGCACGTTGAACATCGCCAGCGGCGGCACCCTCACACTGGAAGAGAACAGCACGTGCGCCTGGGAGGCGAACGGTACGCTCGGCGACCTGGTGAACATCACCGGCAACATCGTCCTGCCCGGTGCGCTGAACCTGACCGTCAGCGGCGCGTTGCCTTCGTCGGGGCCGGCGGTCGTCTTCCGGTGGACGGGCAGCAACACGGGTGCCACCGATCTGCGAAACTGGCTTGTATCGAACAGCTTGCGCGCCAAGATCGTCGGCAATGAAGTTCGCTTGGAGCCGTCCACGGGGACGGTGTTCATGATACGGTAAGGAGTGGTTTGACCGGCGGCCTTACCCGGCGGGCAGCTGCACGTCGTGGCGCGCCTCGAACGCGGTGATGGCGTCCGCGTGCTCCAGCGTCAGGCCGATATCATCCAGGCCACGCAGCAGGTGCTGCTTGATGGCGGGGTCCGTATCGAAGTGGAATGTCACCTCCGCGTCCAGGTGCAGAACCAGGCTCTGTTCGGGCAGGTTCACCGTCGCCTCCAGCGCCGGGAAGCGGGCGATGTAGTCGAACAGCGTGTCCACCTCGGCCTCAGACAACTGAATGGTGAGCAGCCCGTTCTTGACCGCGTTGTTCGCGAAAATGTCGGCGAATCCCGGCACGCGCTTGCCGTCTGTCTCCCGCCAGGGGGCGATCACGACGCGGAATCCGCCTTGGAGCACGGCCCAGACAGCGTGCTCCCGGCTGGACCCGCAACCGAAGTTGTTCCGGGCGACCAGGATGCTCGCGTTGGCATAAGCCGGTGCGTTGAGCTCGAAGGCCGGGTCCGGCGTTCCGTCGGGCTTGAGCCGCCAGTCGCAGAACAGGCTGACGCCGAAGCCGGTCCGCTTGATGGACTTGAGGAACTGCTTCGGGATGATCTGGTCGGTATCCACGTTGGCCCGGTTCAGGGGGGCCAGTACGCCGCGATGGGTGACAAACGGTTGCACGGCAGACTCCTCGCTATTTCCATTCCCTGATATCGACAAAACGGCCGGCCACGGCGGCCGCCGCGGCCATCTCCGGACCGACCAGGTGGGTGCGTCCGCCCTTGCCCTGGCGGCCTTCGAAATTCCGGTTCGACGTCGAGGCACAGCGCTCGCCGGGCTTGAGCTGGTCGGGGTTCATGCCCAGGCACATGCTGCAGCCGGCCAGGCGCCACTCGGCTCCGGCGGCTTTGAAGACGCTGTCGAGCCCTTCGGCTTCCGCCTCGGCCATGACGCGCATCGAGCCGGGCACCACGAGCATGCGGACGCCGGCGGCGACCTTGCGCCCCTTGAGCACGGCGGCTGCGGCGCGCAGGTCCTCGATGCGGCCGTTCGTGCAGCTGCCCAGGAACACGGTGTTCACCGTGATGTCGCTCATGCGCTGGCCCGGCGTGAGCCCCATGTAAGCCAGAGCCTTCTCCACGTCCGTCGCACTGTAGCCGGGCACCGTGTCGGGCGCCGGTACGCGGCCGGTGATGTCGGTCACCATGCCCGGACTCGTTCCCCAGGTGACCTGCGGCGCGATCCGGCTGGCATCGAGCACCAGCTCGCGGTCGAAGCGGGCATCGTCGTCGCTGCGCAGCTCGCGCCAGCCGGCGATGGCCCGGTCCAGGGCCGCCCCGCGCGGCGCGAAGGGCCGGCTGCCGGCGGCGATGTACTGGAAAGTCGTGTCGTCAGGGGCGATCAGCCCGGCGCGCGCGCCCGCCTCGATGCTCATGTTGCAGACGGTCATGCGCTCTTCCATCGTGAGCGCGCGGATCGAGTCGCCGGCATACTCGAAGACGCTGCCCGTCCCCCCGGCCGTTCCGATGACGCCGATCAGCTTCAGGATCATGTCCTTCGCCGTTACGCCGTGCTGGCGGACGCCCGTGAAGACCACCCGGAACGTGTGCGGTCTGGACTGGCGCAGCGTTTGGGTCGCCAGGACGTGCTCGACCTCGGAGGTGCCGATGCCGAACGCCAGCGTGCCGAAGGCGCCGTGCGTGGCCGTATGCGAATCGCCGCAAACCATGGTCAAGCCCGGCAGGGTGATGCCGAGTTCGGGGCCGATGATGTGCACCACGCCCTGCCGGTCGCTGTCGAGCCCGTACAACGTGACGCCGAACTCGGCGCAGTTCCGTTCCATGGCCTCGATCTGCGCCCGCGAGATGGGGTCGGCGATGAACGCGCGGTCGTCCGTCGGGACGTTGTGGTCCATCGTCGCAAACGTGAGCGCGGGGCGGCGGACTTTCCGTCCCGCCAGCCGCAGTCCCTCGAACGCCTGCGGACTGGTCACTTCGTGAACCAGGTGGCGGTCGATGTACAGCAGCGCGTTGTGGTCGGGCAACGTCGCGACCACGTGCGCATCCCAGATTTTCTCGAAAAGCGTCGTACCCATGCTCCGCTCCCCTTCTGCCAGCCGGCCCGTCGCGGACGTCTCAGGTCACCTGCTCGCCGCGCGCCATCACCACCTTGCCCGTGCGCACCAGTTCGATGATCGTGAACTTCTTGAGCATGCCGATGCCCGCATCCAGCTTGTCCGTGTGGCCAGTGATCATGACTATCATGGACGTCGGGGTCAGATCAACCGTCTTTGCGCCGAAGTGCTCGCAGATCTGGAGCGCCTCGGTGCGCTGGTCGGGGGTCACCGCGATCTTGACCAGCGCGAGTTCCCGGACGACCGCGTCGTCGTAGGCGTGGTCCGAGCAGCGCATGACATCCACGAGCTTGGCGACCTGCTTGATGATCTGATCGAGCCCCTCGCGCGACCCCTTGGCCGTGACGGTCATGCGCGAGTAGCGCCCGTCCACCGACGGCGAAACGACCAGGGAGTCGATGTTGTAGCCGCGGCGCGAGAAGACCTGGGCGATGCGCGCCAGGGCTCCCGGCTTGTTGGCCACGTAAATGCTCAGCGTGTGAGTGTCTACCGCATTCGTATCCGCATGCATCTCTTTTACCTTTCAAAACGCCGGTTCAGCCGCCCGGCGGGTGAATCGCTCCACGGGGCCTGCCTCAGGTCGAGCCCGTGGGTTTCTCCAGTTTCTCGGTGCTGCGTGGTTCGCGAATCAGCATCTTCTCCAGCGACTGCCCGGCCGGCACCATCGGAAAGACGTTGTCGGTCTTCTCGACGATCGCGTTGATGATGCTGGGGCCACCGTTGTACTCCATGGCCCGCTTGAGCACCTTGTCGATGTCGCCTGCCCGGCGCAGGGTGAAGCCCTTTGCCCCCTCGTAGGCCTCGGCCAGCTTCGCGAAGTCGGGATTGCCCTCGAGGTCCACGCCGTGTTTGCGGTCGTCGTAGAACAGGGTCTGCCACTGCCGCACCATGCCCAGGTAACGGTTGTTCATGACGATGACCTTGACCGGGAGCTTGTTGATGCAGGCCGTGGCCAGTTCGGCCATCGTCATCTGGAACCCGCCGTCGCCGACGATGGCCCAGATCTGCTGCTTCGGCCGCCCGAACTGCGCGCCCACGGCCGCCGGAAACCCGTACCCCATCGTGCCGGCGCCGCCGGAGCTGAGCCAGGTGTTCGGCTGGTCGATCTTCAGGAACTGGGCCGCCCACATCTGGTGCTGTCCGACGTCGGTCGCCACCAGCGCGTTCCGCCCCTGCAGCAGGCGGTTGAGCCGCTCGAGGATGTGCTGCATCTTCAACCCCCCGCGCTTGCGGAAGCTGAGCGGATACTTCCGCTTGTAGCCATTCAGCTGCGCAAGCCACGGAGCGGTGTTCAATTCGCCGACGTGGAGCAGCAACTCCGTCAGCACGCGCTTGGCGTCGCCCTTGCAGTAGTACTGGCAGGGGATCATCCGGCCGAACTCCGACGGGTCGATGTCAATGTGGATGCGCGTGGCTTCGCGGCAGAACGTCTTCTGGCTGCCGATGATGCGATCATCGTAGCGCGACCCCACGGAGAGGATCAAATCGCATTCGACCACCGCTTTGTTGGCGTAAGCCGTTCCATGCATCCCCAGCATGCCCAGCGAGAGCTCGTGCGTCTCCGGGAAGGCGCCCTTGCCCAGCAGCGTGGTCGTGACCGGCGCCTGCAGCTTCTCCGCAAGCTGGCGGAGTTCCTCGTGCGCGCCGGCGATCAGCGTGCCGTGGCCAGCCAGGATCAGGGGGCGCCGGGACTTGCCGAGCGCCTCGGCGATGGCCAGCACGTCGTCCTTGCAGACAGTCTCCTCGTCCGGCTTGTAGCCGGGCAGGTCCATGTCCGGGTAGAGGTCGCCCTCGAAGCCGGCCGAACTGATGTCCTTGGGCAAATCCAGCAGCACCGGGCCGGGCCGTCCCGAATTGCAGATGTGGAACGCTTCGCGCACGATGCGCGGAATCGCGGCCGTCTCCTTGATCAGGTAGTTGTGCTTCACCACCGGCATGGAGAGACCGAAGACGTCAGCCTCCTGGAAGGCGTCCTTGCCCAGCATCGAGGAGATCGTCTGACCGGTGACGACAACCATCGGCACCGAATCCATGTGCGCGGTCATGATGCCTGTCAGCGTGTTCGTGGCGCCCGGCCCGCTGGTCACCAGCACCACGCCCGGCTTGCCCGTCGCCCGCGCATAGCCGTCGGCCATGTGCGTCGCCCCCTGTTCGTGCCGCACCAGGATGAGCTTGATTTTCGAGCTGACCAGGGCGTCGAAAATCGGCAGAGCCGCGCCCCCCGACAAGCCGAAGATGTACTCCACGCCCTCGTTCTCGAGGCACTTGATCAGCGCCTGCGCCCCCGTCATCGCTTTGACTGTCATCTTTCCTCCCCGTCCAGGCCGTGTGTGCAACATCAAGTTGCCCGCCAGCCCTTTTGTTCGTCGGGGAGTACTTTTGCATAGTTGGTTTGAAGATGCAAGCGAAAACCTGTGTTGGTGATGCCAATATGACATGGATCGTTGATTGGATGCGTTTAAGTGCCGTTTGTAGATGCCAATATGACATGGTTTCTGAATTAGACCTCTTGAAGTACCGTTCCTGGTTCGGGAGACCGGCCATGATTCCGGAATCGGTAGTTTCCAGTGCAACGTTGCAGAGTGCCAGGCCGCCGCCCTGCCGGAGCGCCCCGGGCTCAACGCCGAACGTTCAACGCGCAACGTTCAAGTGGGGGAGGGCGACCGCTGATGCACGCTCATGGACGCTGACGTCGGAATGTCTGTCTCGGTCGGCGTGGCGGCAACGTACCGAGCAAGGCTTTGTGCGCCTATCGGTAGACTTCTTTTCGGTGTCCCACGTCCACGACGAGAATCGTGAGATCGGTATCGTGGATCTCGTAGATGACTCGATAATCCCCAATTCGGATGCGCCAAGCCTCACGACCGGCGAGTTTCTTGACGCCGGGAGGGCGTGTGTTCGATGCGAGTCGGCGAATTGCCGTGACGATGCGATCCTGATGGACCCGAGAAAGCGTACCGAGGGCCTTTTGCGCTGAGCGGAGGATCGAGACGGCGTAAGTCATGCCGGTCTTTTTTTTCTCAACTCCATCACCGCCTGCTCAAGAGGGATGGCGTCGCCACCGCGCGCCTTCGCACGGTCATAGGCCCGAATGTCCTCCAGCTCCTCCATATCCGCCACAACCCTGTTCCATTCTGAATACGGAAGCAGAACCGCTTTCGGTTTCCGATTGCGGCCAATCACAATCTCTGGATGCACGGTCAGCATGAAGACTCCTTATCTCGCCTCCCATCATGCCATCGACACAGACCGCGGACAATGTCTTTCTCTCTCTCCGGTCGAACGCCCGGCGTCATGGTGGCGAGCTTTCGAGGCACTCTGCGCGCCGCGGTTGGCGCCGTCCTCCCCGGTTCCCCTCGGCGTCGGGGTGCGATTCCACTTAGCTGCAATCGCACGCGCGGGCTCGCTGGAGCTGTTATTTGTTTTGCGTCGGCGTCGGTCTCGCG
>CAYOBW010000042.1:0-34434 GCA_964402115.1 uncultured Victivallales bacterium | reverse complement strand
CCGAAGATCGGGCGCTGGGGGCAATTGCAGGAGTGGGAAGCCGACAAGGACGATCCCAAGGATGACCATCGCCACGTCTCCCACCTGTTCGCCCTGTATCCCGGCCGCCAGATCACCCGCGCAGCCACACCCGAACTGGCCGAGGCCGCCCGGGTTTCCCTGCAAGCCCGCGGCGATCGAAGCACCGGCTGGAGCCGGGCTTGGAAGATCAATTTCTGGGCCAGGCTGTGGGACGGCGATCACGCCTACACCATGCTGCGGAGCCTGCTGAACGTGGTCCGCGAAACCAAAACCATCTACGGCGAGAGCGGCGGCGGCGTCTATCCGAACCTCTTCGACTCCCATCCGCCGTTCCAGATTGATGGCAATTTCGGGGCGACCGCAGGCTACTGTGAGATGCTCGTGCAAAGCCACGCGGGCCGGATCCATCTGCTGCCCGCCCTGCCCAGGGCCTGGCCAAGCGGAAAGGTCACCGGCCTTTGCGCGCGGGGCGGATTCGAGGTGGAGATGAGCTGGGCCGACGGCCGCTTGACCCAGGCGGTGATCCATTCCAAGTCCGGCCTCCCCTGCCGGGTCGTTTGCGGTGCTAAAACCTGGGAATTGAAAACCGCGGCCGGGAAGGCCTATCCCCTCCCCCTCGCGGAAGGAGTTGACCCGCGCAGCGTCGGGTAAATGAAAGGCTTGAAAGAATGAAGCTGAACATTAAACGAACGATCGTGTTGCTGGCTTCCGCAGCGCTGACAGGATTTGTCTTTCAGGCGGCGGCAAAAAACATTCCGCCAGCGCTGCCCCGGCCCGACGGCCAACCGGGTGACGCGAAGAAGCCGGTCAAGGTGTATATCCTGGCCGGCCAATCCAACATGGTGGGCATGGGCGATCTCACCGGCGCCCGCCCGCTCTATCCGAGCGTGTTTCTCTCTGCGGATCCGGCGATCATTCCCGGCGCGATGCCGATCGGCGAGTCGGCCATCGCCCGGCATGGCGTGTTCGACGCGAAAGCCGCGGTGTACGATGGCCCGTATGATCCGGCGAAGCAGCCGGTGAAAACGGTGCCGGTTGCCTTGGGGACGGTCGCGGAGAAGCTGCCGGCAACGGAGGGGGCGCAGACCGTCACGGTGACGGCGCAGATGGAGGTGCCCACGACCGGAAACTACACCGTTCACGCCGGTTTTGAAGACAGCACGTACTGCGCTGTGCTTCTCGACGGAAAGGAAGTCTATCGCCGCGATAGGGGTGGCAGACCGGTCATGACGAAGGTTGCGTTGGAGCAGGGCAAGCGGCACCCTGTCACGATCACGTACTTCAAGGGCGAGCCCGTTGGACAGGCTCAGGGCAGGTCGGCGGCGTTCTGGCTGGAACAGGTGGAACTCCCGGCCCATGGCGACCTGGTGACGATCACGAAGCGGGACAAGAAGTTCCAGCATCTGGTTGACGACGCCGGAAATTGGACGGCGCGAAACGATGTGATGTACACGGATCCCCGGCTGTTTCCGAGCCGAGCCAGTTCGACACTGTCCGCGACATCGAACAACGGCAAGTCCATCGGACCGGAGGTCGGCTTTGGCTGGGTCATGGGCGTTTTTCACGACGAACCGGTGTTGCTGATCAAGACCGCCATGGGCAACCGTTCCCTGAACTGGGACTTCCGGCCCCCGTCCAGCGGCAAGACCGGCCAACCCGGGGCCGATCAGTGGGAAGGGCTCGAATACCGCCTCATGGTCAAGGGCGTCCGTGAGACGCTCGACAACATCGCCAAGATCGTGCCCGGATACGCGGGGCAGGGCTATGAGATTTCGGGCTTTGGCTGGTTCCAGGGGCACAAGGACAGCGGTTCGACCAAGGAGGAGTACGAGAAACACCTGGTCAACCTGATCCAGGATCTGCGCAAGGAATTCAAAGCGCCGAAGATGCCGGCCGTGGTGGCTACGGTGGGGTTCCACGGGTATCGCCTGGCCGAGGGGCCGTGGAAGGGGGTCTGGGAGGCGCAGATGGCGGTGGGCGACGCACAGCAGCACCCGGAGCTTGCCGGCACGGTGGCCTCCGTGGACACGCGCGACTTCTGGCGCGAGGTCGAGGAGTCGCCGCGGGGGCAGGACTACCATTACAACCGCAATGCCGAGACGTACCTGCTGGTGGGTGAGGCCATGGGACGGGCGATGGTGCGGCTTCAGGGCGGCGAGGCCGTGGCGATTCCGAAGTCGGACCGTGAAGCCCGGACGGCCGCCCGCGTAGCGGCGGAGGCCTTGAAGCCGGCACCGACGGCGGAACAGAAGGAGTCGCACACCGCGGCGATCAAGCCGCTGATCCTCGACGGCGCACTGGCCGCGTTTGCGAGCAGTCCCCAGAACCTGCCTGCGTTGCAGTCCGCCATCAAGGGAACGAAGCCGGCCCGGCTTTCGACTTTCCTGAACGACGTGCTGGACGATGCCGTTTCCTACTATCAAACCGCCGGCATCCGTGACTACGACTGGAAGCCGTTCGGCGGCGATCTTGCCACTGCCGTTTGGGACTACTCCAGCTTCGATCTGCCAAATGCTGCGTCCAGGACCAACGGCATCCGCGACCTCAAGGAGATCTGTCCAGCCGGGGTGACCAACTGGTTTGCACCCGACTTTGAAGCGAAACAAGCAGGCTGGAAGAGCGGAGCGGAGCCGTTCGGCAAAGAGGGCGACGAGCCACTGATTCCGACGCCGGAATGGTACAGCGGTCCCAAGCGCGACGAGCCCAGGACCGCACTCAAGGGCGACGTGCTGCTGCTGCGCCGGAGCTTCGATCTGCCGCCGTTGAAGGAGGGGCATCGCTACCGCATCCGGATCGGAGGCAGCATCCATGCCAACGCGGGCGAGGGATATGCGATCTACGTCAACGGCAAGTTGCTGGCCGAGTCGAAAGCCGGCGTGACCGCGTGGAGGAAGACGGGCCACCTGCCGCGCGGCGGCCATGTCTGGGCTGATTTCCGCGGCGAATTCAAGGGCGGCAAGGTGACCTTGGCCATCGCCAACTTTCCCATGGACAACCGGGCGGCCCAGGGCTTCATCCCGGCTCGCGCGCCTTTGAGCGTGTGGATGGAAGAGATGAAGCTCCCGCCGGTGGCGGAGTAGGATGTAGCGAATCGTCATCGAGAGGCAGCAGACTACCGAGAATAGGGAAGGGAGCATTACCCCGCTGTGAATATGAGAGAATCAACTGCCCTGACATTCCCTGCCGCCTTCGCGGCGGCTCTTCTTCTCTCCGTGCCGGGCCTGCGGGCTCAGGAGGAAGACAATGCTTCCGGCGCCCAGCCCCTCGAGAAGGCCGTCGTCGTGAAGCCGAAGCTCGCCATCGAACTCGGCGCGCCCTTCTGCAACAATGCCGTGCTGCAGCGGGAGATGAAAGTCCCCGTGTGGGGCTGGAGCGAGCCGGGCCGGAAGATCACCGTGACCTTCGCCGGCCAGACGAAGACCGCCACGGCCGGCCAGGACGGGAAGTGGAGGGTGGAACTCGACCCGCTCAAGGCCTCCTTCGAGCCGGGTGCCATGGCGATCAGCGACGATCAGGGCATCACCGTCACGCTGAAGAATATCCTCGTCGGCGAGGTCTGGATGGCCTCCGGGCAGTCCAACATGCAGTGGCTGGTCCAGAAGTGCGATTGTGCCAAGCTCAAACTCGAGGCGGTTGGCAATGTGGCGCCGATCCGCGAGTTCGAGGTGACGAGTTGCTACGCCGCGCTGCATCCGATCGAACACGCCACCGGCGCGTGGAAAGACGGCAACTACGGCGACTATAGCGCGATTGCCTTCGCCTTTGCGCACAAGCTCCAAGGGGAATTGAACGTCCCCATCGGCATCCTGAACTGCTCCTTCAGCCAGACATCCATCCAGGCGTGGGTTCCTCGCCTCGGGTTCCGGGACGCTGAGGACGCGTACACGAAGGCGATCTACAAGCAGATTCTGGAAACCGACCCCACGACACCGGAGCACCAGGCGGCCTGGAGCCAGTTCTACGCGGATATCGAAGCGGCACTCAAGGAGCAGCAGGCGATTCCGACAAGGACGCCCGGCAACCTGGACGGCAACCGGGACGCGTCCTGGATGTTCAACGGCCGGCTCAACCCGGTGGTTCCGTACGCGATTCGCGGCGCGATTTGGAACCAGGGCTACGCCAACATGGGCGAGGGCCTGCCGTATTACAACAACCTGCACAGCCTGGTGCGCGGCTGGCGCCTGGTGTGGGACAGGCCGGACTTGCCTGTCTTCTTCCACCAGTTCTATTGCCCGGGGCGGTGTGGCGACTGGGACGGTTTCCCGAGCATCGGAAGCACGGCCGAGATGCGGCTGGGCACCTGGCTGGCGCGCGACATTCCCAACGCCGGGATGGCCAGCCAGATTGACGTGGAAGGCGCGATTCACTACGGGAGCAAGGCCGTTCCCGGCCAGCGGCTTGCGCTGCAGGCGCTGAAGAACGTCTTTGGGAGAAAGATCGTCGCCGACGGGCCGATGTTCAGGGACTACACGGTCGACGGGAGCAAGTTAGTCGTGGCGTTCGATCACGCTGAGGGCGGGCTGGTGGTTGCCGAAACCGGCTCCAACGCGCTGGGCAAGGAGGGCACCGGTTTCTCCGATCCTAGGATTGTCGAGAACGGCGAGGGGCTGGTGAAGCTGTTCTACCTGGCCGACGAGAACCGCGTCTGGTATCCGGCGACCGTGAAGATCGACGGGGAGAAGGCCATCGTCAGCTCACCCAAGGTGAAGGTCCCCCGCGGCGTCTCGTACGGGACCGGCGGCGTTGGCTTTCAGCCCAATCTTTACAACCGCGCGCTGCTGCCGACGACGCCGTTCGTCTTCTACGACCACAAGCTGGTGAAGAGCGAAAGCTGGCCGGACAAGCCGATGAAGATTGACGGCGCGGTTGCGGATCCCTCGTCGGTCGGCAAACTGGCCGAATACCGCAAGATGCCCCTGCTGAGCAGCCAGTTCCAGGACAACGCCGTGCTTCAGGCCGGCGTGCCCGTCCCCGTGTGGGGCTCCGTGCAGCTCTGGGGCGAATGGGGCGGCGCGGTGCAAGGCAAGGCGGAGGTCCGGTTCTCGTTCGGGAAGACGGAGAAGACCATTCCGGTTACGCCCGGCATGGACGCGTGGCAGGTGCTCCTTCCACCCATGGAGGCCAGCGCTGCGCCGCAGACCCTGAATGTGTCTTTCGCCATTGACGGCGAGCTGGTGCATGAGAGGGTCTGCACCAATATCGTCATCGGCGACGTCTGGTACGTGGCGGCGCCCCCCTTGAAGATGGCGGCGCCGCAGGTGAAACCGTCCGGGCAGATCGTCCGCATAATGGACCGGAAGGCCAAGCGCTGGGCCAGCTCGAACCCGTCGCGCTACAGCGTGGCCGTGTCCCGCAACCCGGAGGACAATCGCTTCGCCTCGATATGGGAGGATGCCGCCGGCTTTGCGGCGGCGATCGGACACAGCCTTGCGGCCGGGACTCGCAGGCCCGTGGGCATCATCTTCATGCAGAGCGGCCTGACCAGCGAGGGCAAGGGAAAGCCTTCGGTCGATCAGAACGTTCTGAAAAGCTGGATCCCGGCGGAGTTCCTCGACCGGGCTCCCAGCCTGATGGCGGACTACAAGGACCTGGCGGCAGCCCGCCCCGGGACCGAGTACTACGCGGCCAATGCCCGGCGCTACATAGCGGCGTGGAAGAGGTACTGGGGCGGGTACGTTCCGAAGATGATCGCAACGAAGGCCGTGCCGGACGGCGTCGCCTGGGGCAGCTACCCGAACTTGTCGAGCTCGATCACCAGCAAGGCGTCGGAGACTTACAACGTGCTGGTCTGCTCCTTCACGCCCGCCGCGATCAAGGGGATCGTCTTCCTTTCCAGCCCTGCGATGGTCGCAGAGGACCAGGGCGCCAACTTCGGCGAGCAGGTCGCTGTGCTGGGCAACAGCTGGAAGGAACGCTTTGCCCTGCGACAGAGCCCAGGGCAGGGCGACGACCCGCAGTTCTTCTACACGCTCCCGGGCAAGGCGCTGGCGCCGAAGATCACGAAGCCCGCGGGAATCAAGGGCAAGAGCACTGCGGTCGAGATCGCAGACTGGTCCGATCTGGGCAAGGTGATCGAGGCGGTGAAGGAAAAGACAACATGAAGGTCTGCCGCCGGATATCCCGCTGCCGTGCCGCCTGGCTTCTCGCCGCTCTTGCCGGTGCTGCCCCGCTGCCCGCCGCCGATCCCCGCTCGCCGGCTCTGCCGCCGATCGACTGGCCTGTACGAGGTCGGACTGGAACGTAATGGCGAGGTGCTGCTGAACTCAGTGACGGCGGCAGGGGGCTGAGGATGAGGAGGTTGAGCGATGAGCAGAAGAGAGCTGGTCAGAATCGGTTGCGTGCTGGCGGCGCTGGCGATGGGAACCTTGGGCTGCTGGGCGGCGGAGGCGCCGCCGGATTTGCCGCGGCCGGACGGCAAGCCGGCCGACATGTCGAAGCCGGTCTCGGTCTTCATCCTGCTGGGGCAGTCGAACATGGTGGGCATGGGCAAGAAGGCCAGTTTGGAGGCGGCAGTCAAGGAGAAGAAGAAATACCCGTACCTTGTGGATGACGCCGGCGCCTGGACCGTGCGCAAGGATGTGCGCAACGTGCGCGTCATGTGTTCCGGTTCCGGACCTTGGAAGACGTACCAGAACGAATGGATGACGATCAGCGGGAACACGATCGGGCCGGAGATCGGCATCGGGCATTATCTCGGCAACTTTCTTGACGCACCCGTGATGATCCTCAAGAGCTGCATCGGCAACCGCGCCCTGAGTTGGGACCTGCTGCCGCCGGGCGCCGAAGGCTATGCCGGCAACCCGGACCTGCCACGGAAGCCGAAGGACGTCAAGGAGTGGTATGCCGGCGTGCAATACGACGGCGATGTCCGCGCCGCCCTGGACGTCCTGGCGGATCTCAACACGTACTATCCCGAGGCGAAGAAGCACGAGGTCGCGGGATTCTTCTTCTGGCAAGGCGAGAAGGACTGCGGCAACGCGGACTGGGCGAATCGCTACGAGCAGAATCTCGTCCAGTTCATCAAGGCGTTGCGAAAGGACTTCGAGTGCCCGGACGCGAAGTTTGTGCTCGGCACGCTGGGCGAAGCCACCAAGGGCATGGGCGGCAACGGCGGGAAAGTGCTCGACGCCCAGCTCGCGGTGGACGGGAGCAGCGGCAAGTACTCGGAGTTCAAAGGGAACGTGGCCACGGTCTATGCCAACCCGTTGTCAATGGGCGGCAGTGGAAACGGCCACTACGGCGGCAACGCTGAAACCTATATGAACGTCGGCGAAGCCATGGGCCAGGCCATGGTCGAGTTACTGAAAACCGACGCGCGAAGCGCCGGGAGCAAGGGCGCCAAAACCCGGACGCCGGCGTTGGCAGCCCCACAGGCACGCCAAGCCCGCAAACTGGCTCCGGGGAAGGCAGAAGAGCTCAACGGCCTGTTGCTGAAAGAGCTGCTCGACTTGTCGGCGGCCGACCGGTTGAAGCCCGTGCTTCTTCCATTGAGCCTGACCCGTGCAAGCGTGTCTCTCGTGTCCGTGCAGGAAGACAACACGCTGACGTTCCGATCAGATACCGGCAAGACGGTGGCGATCCCGTCCGCCAATCTCAAGCCAGTTGATTTTGCCAATCTGGCTGTCCTGGTCACGCAACTCAAACCGGACAGCCGCGACGCGTTTGCCCTCGCGGGAGCGTACCTGGAATCCCTGGGCCGCGTGGACGTGGCGGACAAGAAATTCGCCGAGGCCGGTCCGGAGGCGGCCGAGAGGATGAAAGCGTTCTTCGAACCACAAGGGCCTTGATTGCAGGCGAGCGTCGCGTCCCCGGGGCGAAATGAGAGGATGGGTGTCGACGCCGAGCATGCACGAGGGCCGATCGGTTACGTCGCCCGACGTGCAGCCGGAGACTGAAGGTCGCAAGATGCGTGGCATGACTGGATTTGGGCTGTACATTGTGCTGGCGGCGGCGCACCTGGCCGCATGCGGTGCCGCTTCGACTGCGAAGCAGCCACCGAACGTCCTGTTCCTGTTGACGGACGATCAGCGCAACGACACGATTCATGCCCTCGGCAACGAGGCGATCGAGACGCCGAACATGGATCGTCTGGTCCGAAGCGGCGTGACGTTCAAGAATGCCTATATCATGGGAAGTTCTACGCCGGCGGTGTGCTCGCCGTCGCGCGCGTGCCTGTTCAGCGGGCTGACGCTGTGGAACCTGGAGAACCAGGGGGAGTACGGGTACGAGATCGCGGCGAAGGTCAAGACGCTGCCGCAGGTCTTTCGGGAGCACGGCTACGTCACCTTCGCCACGGGCAAGAACGAACCCGGCAGGTCCGGCGCCTTCGCGCGCTCGTTCAGCATGGGCGACAAGATCCTGTTCCGCGGCATGACGGGCAGTCAATACAGCCTGCCCCTGTGCGCGTTTTCGCCGACCGGCGAATATCCGAAGGGTGCGGAGGTCATCCACAGCGGCAAGCATTCGGCGGAAGTGTACACGGACGCCTGCGTCCGATTCCTGGAAGACCCGGCAACCCGCGACCAGCCCTTCTTCGCGTACGTGGCGTTTCAGACGCCGCATGACCCGCGGCAATGCCCGGCCGAGTTCAGGGCGCGGTACCGGGATGAGGAGCTGAAGCTGCCGCTTTCGTTCAAGCCGGAGCACCCGTTCGACAACGGCATGCTGACGATTCGAGACGAGAAGCTGGCAAAGTCTCCGCGAACGCCGGAGGAAATTCGCCGGCACATTGCCGACTACTACGCCGCGATCACCCACACCGATGCCCAGATCGGCCGGATCCTGGATGCGCTGGAGAAGACCGGCAAACGGGAGAACACCCTCGTCGTGTTTTCCTCCGACAACGGACTGGCGATGGGGCGCCACGGCCTGCTGGGCAAGCAGAATGTCTATGACCATTCCGTTCACGTGCCGCTGATCCTGTCGGGGCCCGGCATCCCGAAGGGCGAGTCTCGCGAGCAGCTTTGCTACATCTACGACATCTACCCCACGCTCTGCGAGAGAGCGGGATTGAAGACGCCCGACACGGTCGAGTTCAGGAGCCTGAACGCGGTGATTGAAGATTCCGGTGCGGCTTTTCGCGACCACCTGTACTATGCCTTCATGTCGTGGCAGCGCGCGGTGCGCGATGGCCGGTACAAGCTGATCGAGTACTGCGTCCAGGGGGAGCGGCACACGCAACTGTTTGACCTGATCGCAAACCCGGAGGAGACAGTCAACCTGGCGGCAGACGGTCAATATGGGGCGGAGATCGAGCGGCTGCGCAAGCTGCTGAAGGAGGACCGCGTGCGGCTTCACGACGGCCAGACGCCGTTTCCGTTCGCCGACAAGCAGGGCAAGGCGTTCTGGGGCCTGTATGAGCATGCGGAGTGAGAGGGGGCTGGATTGGTGAAACAACTCATGATCGGCCTGGTCGGTCTCGGGTTCGCGCTGTCTGCTCAAGCGGACGGGCCCTCCCTCATTTCCCGGGGCGTGCCGCGCCCGAACGTCTTCATCGCCATTTCCGATGACCAGTCCTTCGCCCACACGTCGGCCTCCGGATTCAAGGCGGTGCGGACGCCGGCGTTCGACCGCGTGGCCGGCGAGGGCGTCCTGTTTCGCAACGGGTTCTGCGCGTCCCCGGGCTGCAGTCCGAGCCGCGCCGCGCTGCTGACCGGGCGGCACACCTGGCAGATTGAACAGGCCGGCACGCACATGAGCAGCTTCCCGACGAACTACGTTGTCTTTCCGGATCTCCTGGAGGAGGCGGGCTATTGGATCGGCTGCACCGGCAAGGGTTGGAGTCCCGGCAAGCGCCCGGCCGAGGAGCTATTCAACATTGTCAAAGACCCCGGTTGCCTGACCAACCTGGCCGTTGAACCCGCGCTGGCCCAAGTGAAGAGCGCTCTGGCGGCTCAGATGCTGGACTACCTGAAGGAAGCCGGTGAACCGCGCGTCACCGCCAACGGGGACATCTGGGAAACCTACCCGCGCTACAGCAACATCCGGAAGTTTCCCCCGTCGGACGCACGCGAGACAGAATGAAGAGGCATACAGGCGGAGATGTAGAATGAACAATGGACGGTGGATTGCAGGACGGTCGGTTCTGTTGGCATTGACCCTCGTTTCCGGCGGCCGGATAGGCGGCCTCCCGGACGTCTCGGCGTCGGAGGGGGAAGCGACCGGATCCTTCTACAAGGGACCCGCGCTGTTTTCCACCCGCCCGAGCGAAACGACCTCGCTGCAGACCATCGCCCGCTTCGGCCCGGTGGGCATGGGCCTTGACCTGGTTCAGCCGGCCTTCGGGATGCTGATCCACAATGTGGAGGAGGGATCGCCCGCCGCGGAGACCGGAAAGCTGAAAGCAGGCCAGATCATCGAGAGCATCAACGGCCAGAAGCTCAAGGATGTCGACCCGCGCTTTCAGCTCGGGCAGATCATCGCCGACGCCGAAGCCGGGGACGGCGCGCTCAGGTTTGTCGTCAAGGACAAGCCGGAAGCCGCGGCCGAGGAGATCACGGTCAAGATCCCCGCGCTGGGCGCCTACGCCAGGACCTGGCCGTTGAACTGTCCCAAGTCGGCAAGGATCGTGAGGAACTTTGCCGCCTACCTGGCCGGGCACAACAAGGGCGGGCGGGGGCTCAACGGGCCGGAAGTCCTTTTCTTGCTGTCCACCGGCGAGGAGCAGGACCTCGATCTGGTGCGGCAATGGCTCAAGGGCCGGGAGGGGGGCGGGAACTACGCCTGGTTCATCGGCTACGAGGGGGTGCCCGTCGCGGAGTACTACCTGCGCACGGGCGACGCCTCGGTTCTTCCGGCGCTCAAGAAGTACGCCGATGCAGCGCGGGAGATCTACTACTGCGGCGGCTGGGCCGGCCGGGGGACAGGGAACTTCGGCTACATGGGCGGCGGCCACATGAATGCGGCGGGCACCCACGTGGTGACCTTCCTGCTGTTGGCGAAGGAGTGCGGGGTTGACGTCGACGAGACGACGCTGCAGGGGGCGCTCAGGCAGTTCTACCGCTTCGCCGGCCGCGGCCTGAACCCCTACGGAGACGGCCGGCCGGAGGCTGGCTACGTGGACAACGGCAAGTGCGGCAGCCTGGCCTTTGCCATGGCGGCGGCCGCGTCGCTGACACCGGACGGCGAGAACTCGGTGTACGCCCTGGCGCGCGACGTCTCCGCCCTGAAGAGCTTCTACACCACACCCTGGATGCTGCACGGCCATACCGGCGGGGGCATCGGCGAGATCTGGCGCAGCGCGGCCATGGGGCTGCTCTACGAAAGGCGGCCGCAGCAGTATCGCGATTTCAGGGACAGCCGCGTGTGGTGGCACGAACTCTCCCGCCGCCACGACGGATCCTTCGGCGTTCTCGGTGGCGGGGGATACGACAAGCCGGATCCCTGGGGCGTTGTCATGGCCCTGACGTATACCGTGCCGCGGAAGACTCTCCAGATCACCGGCGCGCCTCGCAGCAAGCACGCCCATCCGTACCGGCTGCCAGCGCGCCCCTGGGGAACGGCGGCGGACGACGCCTTCCTGTCCCTTAAGCCCGCCGTCGACAAGAACGGCCGCTCGCCTGCGGTGGAGACCGAAACGCTGGCCGAGACCGGCGCCAACCGGATCCTGGAGCGACTGGGCGCGGCGGACGTCAGCGAGGAGACGGTGCGAACCTACGCCCACCACCAGGACCACGAAATCCGGCGCTCCGCGGCGATGCGGGCTGCGGGAATGATCCCGAAGTACATGTTCTCGACCCCGTCGACCAATGCTCTCTACCCCGCCCTGGTCGTCGAGCTGCTGCAGTCGAAAGACCCGCGGATCCGCTGGGCGGGCGCGTACGCGGTCAACTCGCTGCCCGGGGGACTGCTGACGGACGAGAGCTTCGGGCGGCTGATGGGGATGATCGAAGATCCGAACGAATCGTGGTGGGTCGTGGACATCGCCCTGCAGGCGGTCAGCCACGGGAAGCCCGAGTCGCTCGCGCCGCATGCGGAACGCCTGCTCCAATGGCTGCAGGCCGACGACTGGTGGCTGGCCAACTCCGCGGTTCAGACCCTGGCGGCGCTGGCGGTGGACGAGCGGTACTGTGCCCAGGTCTTCCCGGTCCTCGGCCGGGCGATCGCGGCGAACCAGCGCTGCAACACGCTGAGCCCCATGATCCCACTTGCCGCCAAGTTGCAGGAGGCGCCCCCGAAAGTCCAGCAGACGGCGCTGGAGGTGCTGGCCCGGAGCTACGCGGCTTTTCCGCAGCAGAATCCCCGGTACAAGGAGGTCCCCAACGTCAATGGCGAAGCGTGGCATCTGGAGCACATCGCCGCCTACATGGCGGGCATCCCCGGAGGCCTGGACAAGCTCTATGAGATTTCGCGTAAGCGCTTCCCTGAGCAGGCGCTGTCGTATCGCACTCTCTTTCTCCAGAGCGGCGATCTCGAGAGCAATCCCAAGGTCAAGGAAGTGCTGGCGCCGCTCATCAAGGACGAACTCACCGCCGAGTACGTCGGCATGAACCGGGTGAAGCTGCTGAATCTGGCGGCGGTCGAGAAGCAGTCGTGGATGCCCGGCGCCAAGAGCGACGAGTTGAACGCGCTGGCGGATCTATATGGCCGGGCGGGCGTTCGCGACTACGACTGGCATCCTTTCGGTCCGAACCTTCGCGAGGCCGAGTGGTCGTACTGCAGCTTTGACCCCATCCCCGCCGAGCAGGTGCCCTGGGACCAGCTCATTGGCCGGTACCGCAAGGTAACCTTGCCCAAGGGGCTGGAGCGCTGGAACCTGCCTGATTTCGATCCTGCCGCCGCCGGCTGGAAGCGCGGCTGTTCGCCGTTCGGCCAGTACCTGGGCGAAGTACCGCAGCAGCTCATCCTGAAGTGCTCCGACACGTGCGTGGGCCCGACCTGCTACGGCGCGACCCCGGTGAAGACGCTCTGGGAGAAGGAGGTTCTGCTCCTGCGGGGCACGTTCAAGTTCCCCCGTGTGCGGGAAGGGCACCGCTACCGGTTCTTCGTGGACGGCGCATCCCACGTCGGCACCGGCGGCGGTTACGCGATCTACGTCAACGGCAGGCTGTTGATCGAACAGCCCGAAGGCACCGGCCGTGGCGGCGGCGAGCAGGTGAAGGGGGCGTTCATCACGCGCGAGTTCCTGCAGGACTTTGACGGCAAGGAGGTGACCATCGCGGTCGCGAGCTTCCTGCGTTTCAACAACAAGTACGCCACGAAGCCGACCGAAAGAGCTCCCCAGGGCAAGCTCAGCCTGCACATGGAGGAGATGAAGCTGCCGCCGCTGGACCAGGCGGAGCTTGTCCGGTCGGCGACCGTGGTGCCCATGCTGTCGTCGGCGTGGCAGGCGAAGCAGACCGCGGAGAATGCGGAGTTCCGGACCGACCGCGACAAGTTCCTCTACGTCGGGAAGTTCGTCGCCAACCCGACGGTCCTCGGCAGCTGGACGGTCGTGGATCAGGTCAAGGCGTGCGAGGAATTTGCACCGGACAAGAAGAAGAAGCCCGGCCGGACCCCGTTCCCGCAGGTTGATTTCAGGGATGGCGGGGTGACCGATCATCCGCTGCGGATCTGGTCGGGCGACACGCTGATGGACCTTGCCCGCAACGAGGCGCTGAGGATGACGCTCAAGAGTCTCGACGGCGCCGACTACCTCTTTGTCGAAGCGGGCGGGTTCAGCGAGAAGAATCCGGAGGGCTGGACGTCGCCCCTGCTGGTGATGAAGAGAGCGGCGAAGTGATCCCGCAGGGAACAGGACCGCAGGGGGGAGGCCATGCCGGCTCCAACGATAATGAAATGGATGCTTGAGATGCTCCGGCGCCCTTTGTGTCTGCTGTGGAGCCTGGCGGTGCTCTGCTGCGGCGCCGCGCGAGCGGACATGCCGCAGGGGCCCATGGGTCACGGCGGGGTCGTTGATACGCACGTCCACTTTCACGATCGACAGGCGGGCGCGCTGGACAAAGTTGCCGCATGGATGAAATCTAACAACGTGCAGCGCTGCATCAACCATCCGCTGCCGCAATCCCGGTCCCGGAATGAGGAAGAACGCAGACAGATGCTTGAGAATTACGCTAAGTACAAGGGCCGCATCGAACGCTTCTGCATCATCTTACCCGATGACGTGAACAGCGTGGAGGAGGCAGTCGCGCTTCTCGCGCGCGAGAAGCGGGACGGTGCCATCGGTTTCGGTGAGCACTACGGTGAGAACCTGAAGTTCGACGATCCCGGGAACATGCGGCTCTACGAGGCGTGCGCCAAGGTGGGGCTGCCTGTGATGTTTCACATGGACCGCAACAAGAACCTCGACGAACCCGCCCTGCCGCGTCTCGAGCATGTCCTGAAGACGTATCCCAATCTCATCCTGATTGCACACTCCGACTGGTGGAAGCGCCTGCCGGACGGCACGTGCGACCGGCTGCTGCAAGGCTATACCAACCTGTATGCCGACATCTCCTGCACGGTCGGCAGAAGCTTGATTGGCCGCGACAGGAAGTTCGCAAGGGCGTTCTTCATTCGCAACGCCGGCAAGCTGCTCTTTGGCACCGACAGCGGCTGGTGGTCGTTCGGCAAGAGCCCCGCGCCGGAGTTTGCGCTGATCGGTGAGCTCGATCTTCCTCCGGAGGTCGCGGAGAAGATCTGCCGGAGGAACGCCGAGCGGCTCTTCTGGCGGGCTGGCGGGGAGGCGGGACCGGCGACCGGGCGATGACTGGCAGGGAGTGAAGAAGATCCAGGAATTGAGCCAAGGCAAGGGAAATCACATGAATGCACGGTTGAGTTTTGCAGCGGCAGCAATGATCGCTTCCGCCGCGTCGGCGGCCACGATCCCCGCCACGCTGCCCCGTCCCGACGGGAAACCGGGGAATTCCAACAAGCCGGTGAAGGTCTACATCCTCTCCGGCCAGTCCAACATGGTGGGCATGGGGGAAATCACCGGCAGCGGCCAGCGCTGGGGGACGGAGTTTCACGAGCCGGTGGTGTCGGTCTACGAGGGGCCGTACGACGCGAAGGCCGACTACGACAAGCGGACTCCGCTCAAGACGCTCAAGCTGGAAGCGTTTGGCGGCGTGAATCCTACGCCATATCCCGGCGGCGGGACCCAGGTCGTGAGGGGCTTCGTCCAACCGAAAGAAACCGGCGTGTACGAATTCCGGCCAGGCTTTGGCGACGCGATCCACAACAGCATGGGCGTGGCCGGCACAGAGGTCTATCGCAAGGAGGTCGGCAACGCTGCCGTGCAGCGCACGATCAAGCTGACCGCGGGCGAGAAGGTTCCCTTCAAAATCACGTATTTCACCGGCGAGGCGAACGGGCTGGGGTGGTGGCTGAAAACCGACATCCCCGGCACCTTGAACACCGTGGTGAAACAGCAGGGGAAGTTTCCAAACCTGGTGGATGATGCGGGGAACTGGACGGTTCGCAAAGACGTGATCTACAAGGGCGTCATCTCCGCCGTCGGACAGGGCCCGCTGACGCCCGGCCTGCAGGACAACACGATCGGTCCGGAGATGGGCTTCGGCCACGTGATGGGGTTCTATCACGATGAGCCCGTGCTGTTGATCAAAGCCTCGATCGGCAACCGCAGCCTGGGCTGGGACTACCTTCCGCCGGGCAGCAAGCGCTACACCATTGGCGGCGTCACCTACGCCGGGTACAAAGACTCCCCCGCATCCTGGCCGGAGGGCAGCGAACCGAAGCCGATCAACTGGTACGCCGGCAAGCAGTACGACGAATGCACCCAGGCGATCCACGAGGTTCTGGACAACTTCGGCACGCTCTTCCCTGCATTCAAGGCCCAGGGGTACGAGATCGCCGGCTTCGTCTGGTGGCAGGGCCACAAGGACAGCGGCAGCGACGCACATATCGCTCGCTACGAAGAGAACCTGGCGAACCTGATTCAGTGCTGGCGCAAAGCGTTCAAGGCGCCGCGGGCGCCGTGGGCGATTGCCACGGTGGGGTTCGGCGGCGACAAGATGAACGAGAGATTCCTGAAGATCCTGGAAGCCCAGAAGGCCGTGGCCGATCCGCAGAAGCACCCGGAACTGGCCGGTACGTTAGCGACGGTTGACACGCGCCCGTTCTGGCGTGAGCCCGACGTTTCCCCCAGGGCCCAGGACTATCACTACAATCGAAACGCCGAGACGTACTACCTGGTCGGCGATGCGCTGGGTCGGGCGATGGTCGAGCTGAAGGACGGGAAATCGCCATGAGAGCCATCCCCCTCACCCTCGCCGCCTTGCTGACGGCACTGTTGAAAGAAGGAAGGTAGAAAGTCATGAAGACACACGTTGTGGCAACACTTATGCTTCTTGTGCTGCTCTGCCTGGGCCTCGCCTGCGCGGCTGATTCCCTTGCGGCGACGGAATCGGCAAGTGCCACACCTGTCGGGCCGCGAAGTCCGGCGATCATGCCCGGCGCCACGGAGTCGAGCCCGTCGCGGTCGCAGTATTTCTCGTGGATCAACAACCGGAACGAAGGCTCCACCGAGGCCCAGACCCTGATCAATCTGGAGTTCTTCAAGTGGTTGCATGACGAGTACGGCATGCAGCTCGACATCTATGCCTTCGACGCCGGCAACATCGACGGTCCCCAATACTACGGCCGCATGGATACCGACAAGTTCAAGGCGCAGTTCCCGCGCGGCTTCGGGCCGATCCAGCAGCTCGCGAAAAGCTTCGGCTGCCGTCTCGGGGTTTGGCTGGGGCCGGATGGCTTCGGCGAGACGCCGTCCGAGGAGCAGGCGCGCATTGACATGCTCGCCGGCCTGTGTCGCGAGTACGAGTTCGCCCTGTTCAAGATGGATGCGGTGTGCGGCCAGTTGCGGCCGGAGAAACAGGCGGCCTTCGCGCGACTCATGACCGAGTGCCGGAAATACAGCCCGGACCTGATCCTGCTGAACCACCGGCTCGAACTGGGCAGCGCCCAGGACTACGCCACCACGTTCCTGTGGGAGGGGGCCGAGACCTACATTGACGTTCACATGGCCAATCGCGACCATGCCGGAACCCACAACCGTGTGCAGGCCCTCTCCCGCGGTCTGGTCCCCGACCTGCGGCGTTTGACCGAGGACCACGGCGTCTGCCTCTCGTCCTGCCTGGATTACTGGGAGGACGACCTGGTCCTGCAGGCCTTCAACCGCTGCCTGATCCTGGCCCCTGAACTGTACGGGAACCCCTGGTTCCTGCGCGATAGTGAGTTTCCCCGCCTGGCCCGCATCTTCAACCTGCACCGGCGCTATCGCGACATCATGGCAGAGGGAATGGTCCTTGAAGAGCCGCGCTACGGCCCGCTGGCCGTGGCGCGCGGCAACGGAGCAACCCGGCTCGTAACCCTGCGCAACCTCGGCTGGGAACCCGTCGCCCGCCGGCTGAAGCTGGATGAATCCATCGGTTTCACCGCGGAAGGCCCAGTCGAGGTGCGGCAACTCCATCCCTGCGAGCGCATCCTCGGCACCTTCAAGCGTGGCGACGAGGTGGCCGTCGAGGTTCTTCCTTTCCGCAGCTGCCTGCTCCTGGCAGATGCCAAACGGACTGGCGGCGTCGGGCTGCGCGGGTGCGACTACGAGGTGGTCCGCGATGTTCCCGGCAAGGACGTTATGATCCGGTTGCTCGGCCGCGCCGGGGAAACCTCCGAGGTCTCGCTCGTTCCCGGCGGACGATCGTTCCGGGGGGCCACGTTGGACGCGCGGCCGATGCCGGATCTCCCGGCGGGCAGAACCGTCAGCATTCAATTCCCCGGCAAACCCGCTTCCGGGCCGTGGCATAGGAGAATCGGATCGCCGACGGAATGCGCGGTTCCCGCCGATGCCGAAGCGTTATTCGAGAGCTCCTGCTTCGCCGGCGACAACGATCCGCTGGAGATCCGGTCTTTGCGGCGTTCCGGCCCGAGCATAATCCCGCAGGTGCAGAAGGCGCGGCAGGCCTTTCTGGATCAGCCCATCATCGCCGACCTGGGCATGTTGACCGACTACCTGTTCGACGGGAAGCCGGGCACCTTTTGCGACTTACTGAAGTCCCGGGCGCGCGCCCCGGGGAGTCGCCACCTGCGCATCGACTTGGGCCATGCGGTTGCGCTCGAGCACATCCTCCTTGAGACGCCGGCCACCGGGGTCGTGCAGTTCGCCTCCGTCACGACGACGAACCGCGCCGATGTTTCAACGGACTTGAAGACGTGGCGTGCGGCGCGACTCGTGCAGGCTGGCCGCAACATCCGGATCGAGTGCGATGCCAGGCAGTCGGTCCGGTACGTGAGAACGGACCTTGTCCCGGAGAAGCTCGTCGAAATCCGCGGCTTCGCCCAGGGCAAGGCACTCAACCGTGAGGGCTGGCGCGCGTCCTGGCTGTTTCCCCGCTTTAAAGAAGTGCGGAAAGCCTGGTCACTGCCATTCACCCTCGATCAAGCCGCTCCCGGGAGTTATCTCGCCGTCGCCTGCCATGGCGTTCACGGGCGCGAGGGCGCCTGGGTGGCTCTGCGCGTGGACGGCCGCTGGGTCGGCGCTCCTCAGCGCGCCCCGTCCTATCCGGTGAACCCCTGGGAATATCCAGTCCGCCAGACCGACGGCAACTACAGCTACTTCATGCCCCTAACCGCGGAGCTGCTGGGCAAGCCTTGCGAGGTCGTCGTGCTGGCCTTTGATGCGCAGAACCTCGACTTCGCTCCGGACGTCTGGCTGACCGCCTATCCGGCCCCCTATCGGGAGAAGACCCTCATTCTCTCCGAAGGCCCGCCGGAAACCGGTGCGATGTTGAAGCAGGCGGCAACCAAGGAGTCCCCATGATCGGGCGAACGACGACCGACCGCGAACAACCAGCCTGCCCGCAGGTGACGTTCAGTCCAGTTGAGGGATGATACCATGACGACCTCCCGACGGAATCTCCGGTGCCGTGCCGCTTGGATCCTGTCCGTATTCGCCTGCGTCGCCCCGCTGCACGCCGCCGAACGCAAACCCAACTTCCTGTTCATCCTCACCGACGATCAGCGCTGGGATGCGCTGGGGGTGGTCCAGCGCGAGCAGGGTGCGCGCGCGCGGTTCCCGTGGTTCAAGTCGCCCAACCTGGACCGGCTGGCCGCCGAAGGCGTGCGGTTCCGCAACGCCTTCGTCACGCTCTCGCTGTGCGCCCCGAGCCGGGCCGCGTTCCTCACCGGCCGCTACAACCACGTCAACGGAATCACCAACAACGGCACGCCATTCCCGGCGGATTCCGTCACCCACGCCACCCAGCTCCGCACGGCCGGCTACCGCACCGCCTACATCGGCAAATGGCACATGGGCGAGCAACGCGGTCCGCGTCCCGGCTTCGATTACTCCGCCAGCATCGTCGGCCACGGACGCTACATGGATTGCCCGGTCGAGCTCAACGGCGTGGCCACGCCCACCACGGGATGGCTCGACGACGTTCTCACCGATTTCGCCCTCGAATGGATGAAGCAGAATCGCGACCGCCCGTTCTCGATGGTGGTCGGCCTCAAGAGCCCGCACAGTCCGCGCGGCGGCAAGAACCTCCCCGACCGCCTGCGCGACCTCTATGCCGGCGAAGTCAGCCGCCCCACGCCCAATTGCGGCGTGCCGGCCGTCTTCCACCAGCCGGACCCCCAAACCGGCAAGTACGCGCCCGGCCTCGCCGACAACGCCCTTCACCTCGACTACCTTCGCCACGTCGCCGGAGTGGACGACAATGTCGGCCGGCTGCTGGACGCCCTCGAGGCCCTCGGCCTCGCCGAGGACACGGTGGTCGTCTATTGCAGCGACAACGGGTATTACCTCGGCGAACACTGCTCGGGCGACAAGCGCTCGCTCTATGAAGAGTCGCTCAGAATCCCGATGCTGGTGCGTTACCCCCGTCTGTTTGGCAAGGGGAAGGTCGTCGACGAACTGGTGCTCAACCTGGATCTCGCCCCGACGTTCCTCGAGCTCGCCGGCGTGCCCGTGCCGGGCGGGATGCAGGGCGCGAGTTGGAAGGAACTCGCCGCCGGCCGGAAGCCGCGGGCATGGCGCCGGTCGTTCCTGGCCGAGTACTACAAGGAGCTGGGCGCGGTGCCCACGCTCTACGCCGTGCGCACCACGACGCACAAGCTCGTGAAATACCCGAACCACCCCGAGTGGACGGAAGTCTTCGACCTCATCGCCGACCCTTACGAAATCAAGAACCTCGTGTCCGACACGGCGCTGACCGGGAAGCTGGAGGCCGAGCTGAATTCCCTGATGACGGCGGCGAATTACACCGTGCCCGCGAACGCCAACGTGTCCGGCTCCGCCGCCCGCCCTCCGGCGCAACCGGACCCCGCGAAATGAGTCGCACTTGAATCGTTTACTCCACGTCCATCCGTGTCAGAATGTCCGGAAGTTCACATCCTGATGAGAACGCTTCTCCCGCGGTCATCGAGAGGCTGCAGGAAGCTTACTCCAAGCAGCCGGAGCGCGACGAAAACGAGGGCGGGCCATGACCACCCGACTCGGTGCGGCAACCAGGGCAAGCTCGAGAAAGCCAGGGTCAAGGTGTAGTCGGAAGTCGGCGCGCTGTTGAAACAGACGGCAGAGAAGGAGTCCCCATGACAAGACGAACAATGTCCAGCGTGACGCGTCAGGCGCACCTTACACTGGCGGTTGCGGTTGCGATTCTTCCGGCCGGCCGGCTCCCGGCTGACGATGCGCTCGTCGTGTGGTCGGACCAGCCGGTGGTCCTCCTGCCGGACCAGCCGAAGCCGCAGAAGTACTTCCAGCACACGTGGGGCTCATCCGTGTACCCCCTCGGAAACGGCCGGCTGGGCTGCACGGTCTTCGGAGGGATGGCCGAAGAGCATATCCAATTCAACGAAGACACGTTGTGGACGGGTGACGAGGAGGACACCGGGCGGTTTCAGAACTTCGGAGATGTGTTCGTCACGCTGGAGGGGCATGCCGACGCCACGCCGGCCGCCAGCCGCTACCGGCGCGAGTTGGATATCGCTAAGGCGCTTCACACCATCCGCTATGAGATCGGGGGCGTCCAGTACCGGCGCGAGTACTTCGCCAGTCATCCGGCCAATGTGCTGGCGTTCAAGTTCGCCGCCGACCAGAAGGGCTCCTATACCGGGACCGTCACCCTCAAGGACGCCCACCCGGGCGCAACAAATGCGGTCGGCGACACGCTCGCCATCTCCGGCGCACTCGGCGGGGCAATAGGCCTGAAATATGAAGCCCGTGTCACGGTCTTGAACGCCGGCGGATCGGTCGCCGCGACTAACGGACTCATCTCCTTCAAGGGTTGCGACAGCCTGGTCATTCTGCTGGATGCCGGGACCGATTACCTCAACCGGCGGGACAAGGGCTGGAAGCAGGATCCCCCGAATCAGCGGATCGCGGACCGGCTCGCCGCGGCAGCGAAGCGGTCCTTCGACGACCTGCTGGCGGAACATGTGAAGGACTACCGGGGGCTGTTCGATCGTCTGGCGTTGGATCTGGGCGCCACGGCCGTCGAAATCCGGAACCTCACGACTGCGGAGCGTTTGGCGTCGTACCGTCAGAACAAGCCGGACCCGGACCTCGAGGAGACACTGTTCCAATACGCACGCTATCTCATGATCGGCAGTTCGCGGCCCGGCGACCTGCCCGCCACCCTGCAGGGCGTGTGGAACCCTTACAACAATCCGCCGTGGCGCTCCGATTATCATACGGATGTGAACGTGGAGATGAACTACTGGTTCGTTGACCAGGCCAACCTGTCCGAGTGTTTCCTGCCGCTCGCGGAATGGGTGAACGCCATCCGGGAGGTGCGGCGCGAGGCGACCAAGAAGGAGTTCAATGTCCGGGGCTGGGCGACCCGCTCCGAGAATGGCATCTTCGGCGGCGCCACCTACCACTGGGTGCCCGGTGATGCCTCCTGGGTGGCGCAGAATCTCTGGGATCATTACGCGTTCACGCAGGACAAGGAATACCTGCGCACCCGGGCCTATCCCGTGATGAAGGAACTCTGCGAGTACTGGGAGGACTCGTTGAGGACAAACGCGGCAGGGCGTCTGGTCAGCCCGAAGAGCCAGTCGCCCGAACACGGCCCCTTCGCGGAGGGCAACTCCTACGAGCAGCAGTTGGCGTGGGATCTCTTCACCAACTACATCGACGCCTCCGCCGCCCTGGACGTGGACCGCGAGTATCGCGCAAAGATCGCGGCCCTGCGCGACCGCCTGCTGGGGCCGCAAATCGGCAAGTGGGGACAGTTGCAGGAGTGGGCGGAGGATCTCGACGATCCGAAGGACACGCACCGGCATCTGTCGCACCTCATCGCCGTTCATCCGGGGCGGCAGATTTCGCCGCGCTCCACGCCGGGGCTAGCCGAGGCGGCGAGAGTCTCCATGAACGCGCGCGGCGACGGCTCCACCGGCTGGAGCAAGGCCTGGAAGATCTGCATCTGGGCGCGGCTCCAGGACGGCGACCGCGCCTACAAACTGCTCGGGGAGTTCATCCGGAACAATGTGTTTCCCAACCTGTGGGGCTACCATCCCCCCTTCCAGATCGACTGCAACTTCGGGTATGCGGCGGGCGTGGGCGAGATGCTGGTGCAGTCACACATGGGAGTGAGCGAACTGCTGCCGGCCTTGCCCAAGGCTTGGCCAGCCGGGTCAGTGCGAGGGATGCGCGTCCGCGGCGGGTGCGAAGTGGACATGGAGTGGCGGGAGGGGAAACTCACGCGGGCCTTGCTGCGCAATGTCGCTGGCCAGGACGGCACGTGCGTGGTGCGTTACGGCGCAACCACAACCACGCTGGCCATTGCCGCAGGAGGCTCGCGCGAGTTCACAGGGGACAACGCCGGGGGGCATTAGCAGACCACCGGATTGAGTCAGGAACAAGCAACCGTCGATCCCTGGTGCAGCCGCGTTGTTTGTCAGGGAAGTCGAGGACAGGATCTGCCGGGGAAATGCCGAGTGGTTATTCTGGCGCAAGGGGCCCGAAACCTCCAAGGTGAAATGAGCAAACAGATTCAATCGCCAAGAACCAGTCACCAACCGCTGCCGCGGCAAAGCGGGACAGTCGGTGCGCTGCTGAAACCGCCTGCGGGAAAGGAGTCTGAATAACATGAGGAGAGGAATCTCGAACGTGGCTTTTGTGCTGGGTGGTCTGCTGCTGGCGTGGACGACCGCGGTTTCGGCCCGCGCCGCCGACAAACCGCCCCTTATCGATTTCACCCGGGGCGGCCAAAGGGACGACTCCCACGACTGGACGCTGGGACCGACGGGGTTGCGCGGCTGGGTCTATGGCTGGAAAGGCCAGACGGCCGACGCGCGCCAGATTCTGGTGACCGCGGTGGCCAAGGGGTCGCCGGCGGACGGCATCCTGAACCCCGGCGATGTCATCCTCGGTGTCGGCGGGCAGCCGTTCAGCGGCGATGCGCGGATTCAGTTCGCCAGCGCCGTCACAGCGGCCGAGGAGGAAAAGGGCCGGGGCCTTTTGCGCATCACCCGCTGGCGCGTGGGCAAGACCGACACGGTGGAACTCAAGCTCAAGATCATGGGCACGTACAGCGAGACAGCGCCGTTTGACTGCCCCAAGTCGAAGCGGGTTTTCGAATGGGCCTGCGAGGCCATTGCGAAGAAGGGTCTCAGCGGGGTGTCCATTCCAAACGACCTGAACGCGCTGGCCTTGCTGGCGAGCGGAGAGCCCGCGTACCGCCCCCTGCTGGCCGATTATGCCAGGAAGGTGGCGGAGTATCGCACCGATTCGATGGCGACGTGGCATTATGGCTACGCGAACATGTTCCTGGCGGAGTATGTCCTGGCCACCGGCGACCGCTCGGTGTTCGAAGGCATGAAGCGGATCGCCTTGGAATCGGCCGGAGGCCAGAGCGCCGTGGGCACATGGGGGCACAAGTTCGCCATGCCGAATGGCAATCTGAACGGCTACGGCTGCATGAATCAGCCGGGCCTCAGTCTCGCCGTTTCGCTGGTGCTCGCGCGCGAGGCCGGGGTGCACGATCCGGCGCTTGACCGCGCCATCGACAAGGCCGCGGGCTTCCTGCGGTGGTATGTGAACAAGGGTGCGATTCCGTACGGCGACCATCAGCCCTGGCCGGGTCACGAAGACAACGGCAAGTGCTCCAGTGCGGCGGTGCTCTTCGATTTGCTCGGCGACCGGGAGGCGGCTGGGTTCTTTGCCAAGATGTCCTGTGCCGCCTACAGCGAGCGTGAACGCGGGCACACGGGAAATTACTTCAACCTGCTTTGGGCGCTGCCCGGCGTCGCGCGTTGCGGGCCGGTGGCGCTGGGCGCCTACTTCAGGGAGCATGCCTGGTACTACGACCTGGCGCGCGGATGGGACGGCAGCGTGGCGTATCCCGGCTCGCCCGCCGGCGAGGAAGAGCATGGCAAGTACACGAACTGGGATTGCACGGGGTCCTATCTGCTGGCGTTTGCGGTGTCGCAGAAGAGCCTCTACTTGACGGGCAAGAAACCCTTTTCGATTCCGGCGCTGACCCGAGCCGAGGCCGGCGAGGTCATCGCCGCCGGACGCGATTACAGCTCCGAGACGGCGAAAAACGCCTACGACGGGCGAACGACCGACCAGTTGCTCGCCGGCTTGTCGAGTTGGTCGCCCGCCGTGCGCAAGCGCTCGGCGCAGGCGCTGGGCCGGCGCGAGGGGGATTTCGCGCCGGCGCTGCTCAAGCTGCTGGGCAGTTCCAACCGCGACGCTCGTTACGGGGCCTGCGAGGCGCTGGGTTGCCTGGGGCCTCGGGCCGATGCGGCGGCAACCCAGTTGCGCGCGCTACTCGAGGATTCCGACCCATGGATGCAGAGCCTGGCGTGCCTGGCGCTGCCGGCCCTTGGCCCCCAGGCCCGCCAGGCCAGCGTGGGCGACCTGCTGCGGATGACCGTTCGCACCAATCCGGCCGACCCGCGGCGCATGGCCCAACGCGCCGCCTGTATCGCGCTGTTCGCGCCCTCTCCGGGTTCGCGCGAACCGAAAAGCATCCTCGCCGAATCCCTCGAGGGTGTTGACCGCGATTTGCTCTACCCGTCCATCCGGTCCGTTTTGCAGAACGAAGACAGCATCGCCCGCGGCTCGGTGGGACGCGTATACGGCAAGCTGACCGACCGCGATCTCGCGGAACTGCTTCCGGCCATTCTCAAGGCTATTCCGCAACTGTCGCCCAGCAACGAGATGTTCGCCGACGGCATCCGGCTGGCCGGGCTGGACCTGTTGTCGAGGCTGCGCATTCGCGAGGGGCTGCCGCTCTGCGTCTCGGTGATCGAATTGAACCGGTGGGGAGCGGGGAAGCGCCTGCCAAAATGCCTGGAGTACCTCGAACGGTATGGCGTCCATGCCAAGGCGCTCCTCCCGCCGTTGCGCGAGATGCGTCAACAGCTCCTGCAAACCGCGCGCAGCGGGACTCCCAACGAGCAGGTGCAACTCCTGGAAAAGAGCATGGCCGCCATCGAAGCCAGCACCGCCTCGCCGGCGGTGTTGGATCTGAAAGCATTCATGGCGCGTTCCTCAGCCGCTCGACAGGAGACACAACCGTGAGAGGGACCATCCGCGCTTATGTAAGCGGATTTCTTTCGACGACTGGCCTGGCCTGCCTGCTGCTCGCGCCACCTGGCCGTGTTGGCGCCGCCGAGACGGCGCTACCGGTCGCCTGCGCGGTCACCGTGACGGACCTGCGGTGCGAGTACCTCGTCGATCCGCTGGGTATCGACACGTCGCGGCCCCGGTTCAGTTGGAAACTGGTCGATACCGCCAACCAGCGCGGGCAGAGCCAAACTGCCTACCAGATTGTTCTGGAGTCGGATTCCGGCGGTGACCCGGAAGCGAGGCAGCTACTGTGGGATTCGGGCAAAATCGCGTCGTCCGCGTCGGTGAACAATGTCTATGCGGGGACGGCCCTGACGTCAGGCCGCAACTGCCGGTGGAAGGCGCGGGTGTGGGAGAAGGATGGTAAGGCCACGGGCTGGAGTCCGGAGGCCCGGTTCTCGGTGGGTCTGCTGGAACCCTCGGACTGGAAGGGCGAGTGGATCCGTCTCAAGGAGGCCGCTGACATCAAGCACATCTGGTACCGGAAGACGTTCACGCTGGAACGTGCGCCCGCGCTCGCCTTCGCGTACGTGGCGTCCATCGGGTATCACGAACTGTACGTGAACGGGCGGCGGATCGGGACCCGCGTGCTTTCGCCGGAAGTCACGAACCTGGAGAAGCGGGCGATCTACGTCACCTATGACATCACCGATGCGCTGCGGCCGGGCAAGAACGTGATCGGGATCTGGACGGGGCCGGGCTGGGCCCGCAGCACGGGTTCATATGGGAAGAAGGTGTGGGAGCAGGATTCGATCTTCCGCTGTCAGGTGAACGTGTCGGACGGGACAACGCTGCAGTCGGACGCGACCTGGAAATGCAAGGTCAGTTCGAGCGAGAACCTCGGGTTATGGAAGGGAGGCGGGCAGGGCGAATACGGCGGCGAGCTGATTGATGTCCGGCGGCACGTTGCCGACTGGAACCTGCTCTCCTGCGACGACAGCGCCTGGATTAACGCCTCCGTCTATCACAAATCCTTGATCCTGTCCGCGTCCATGCAGGAGCCCGATCGCAAGGTGGAGATGCTCCGGCCGGTGTCGGTGACGGAAAAGGACGGGGGGTACACCTTCGACATGGGCCGGAACTTCACCGGATGGATCGAATGCGACCTGCACAACGGCAAGGCCGGCGAGGTTGTGACGTTCACGACCGCCAATAGCGCGGGGGCGACGATCGAGTACAAGCAGGAGAGTCGATACATTCACGACGCTGGCGGCGAAGGCGCCTTCAGCCACCGATTCAACTACACGGCGGGCCGCTGGATCACCGTCTCGGGGCTTTCCTACAAGCCGGAGCTGAAAGACCTGCGGGGTTATGTTGTCTCCAACGACCGGAAGCGAACCGGAAGCTTCCAGTGCTCGAAGGATCTCTTTAACCGGATCTACGAGACCGACCTCCGCACGTATGTCGCATGTACCGTCAATGGCGTGACCATGGATTGCCCCCATCGCGAACGGTTCGGCTACGGCGAGGTTGCGCTGGCCTGCTCCTGGGGTTGCGGCATCCCGAATTTCGAGTCAGCGGCTTTCTATCGGAAGGCGGCCCGCGACTGGTCAGACGTGCAGCGGGAAGACGGGTTCGTGAACACCATAGCCCCGCAGATCTACCGGGGCGCGGGCGGTACGCTTTGGAGCAGCGGCCCGGTTACCCTTGGCTGGGAATTCTACAAGGCATACGGCGACCGGCGGTTCCTGGATGAGGCCTATCCGTCCATGAAGAGATGGCTGGATTTCCTGGCCAGGTCCGTCTCGTCGAATGGAGTCCTGACGGCTTACGAGAACCCCTCGCGGTTCCTCGGCGACTGGGCTACTCCGCACGGCAGCGAATACGGCAACACGCCGGAAGCGAATCTATTCAACAACGGTGTCTATGCCTACGGGCTGGACGTCCTCGCGCAAGCAGCCAGGATTCTGGGAAAGACCGGCGACGTGAGCACCTGCGCCGCGCGCCTGGCGGACTTGCGGAAGAGCGCGCATAGACGCTTCTATAGCGAGGACAGCAAGAGGTACTGTGACGGACGCCAGCTTGCGATGGTCTTTCCGCTTTACACGGGCATCACGCCGGAGAGCGAAAGGAAAGCCGTGTTCGCCAACTTCGTCGCGGAGATCAGCCAGCGCAAACCCTACCTCGACACGGGCAGTTCCGGCTTGCCGATCCTGTTGAAGTTCATCGTGGAGGAGGCCGAGCGGGCCGATCTTCTTTTCCCGTGCCTCGCGCGCACCGAGTACCCCGGCTATGGCTTCTTCCTCGAGGCCGGAGAGACCACGTGGCCCGAGTATTGGAAAATAGCCGGCGAGTCCAGCCGCATACACACCTGTTACACGGGTATTTCCGGCTACTTCATGAAGGCCATCGGCGGCATCCGTCCCGACCCGGCCGCATGGGGGATGCAGACGTTCTGGATCAAGCCGAACCTGGTGGGGGACCTGACCTTCGCCAACACCACGAGCGGCTCGCTCTACGGCAGCATCGTCTGCAACTGGGCCCGGTCCGGAAACAGGGCGACCTTCCACGTCGAGGTGCCGGTGAACACCGTTGCCAAGGTGTTCATTCCGGCCGACGGAGCCGACGATGTCCGGGAAGGCGCCGGCCCCGCGGCCGAGGCCGACGGCGTGACCCTTCTCGGGCAGGAGGGCCGTTGCGCGGTGTTTAGGGTCGGGTCGGGCGTCTACCGATTCGAGACGTCATCCGGGGCAGCAGCGCGGTAAGGTTGTTATCATTCAAGGGAGCGGGCATGGGCCTGATAAGAGGAACGCAAGCCGAGAATGCATATTACGGAAAAGCTAGACGACTCGGTAACGCTGCCCGGCACGACCGGCACCAACCGGAAAGGCGTATTCCAGGACGAACGGGCTATCGACAAACGCTACGGTGTCTGGCACGGGAAAGGCCCGGCCTGGTACCAGCGCGACGTGGAGATCCCTGAAGCGTGGGAGGGGAAGCGGATCACCCTGTTGCTTGTCGGCTCGGATCGCTTCCAGCCGACGGCGTCGCTTGAGTGGGCAACACTGGAGAAGACCCTGTGAACACAAATCAAGGATCGCGGTTGATGCCTGTGTTCCTCCTGGCAGGCCTGGTCGTGGCGGCAGCGGACACCGCGGAGAACAAGGCCAGGCCACCCGGCGCCGGGGACGGGGCGATCGACAGCGTGAATACGAAGATCGACTGGCCGGTCTTCATGCGCCAACACAACCTGACTTTCGACAAGTTGCCGCGCGGCTGGACCGAAGCCCCGCATTTCGGCAATGCCATGGTCGGCTCGATGCTCTACCGGGCGGGGGACACGATCCGCCTCCAGGTCTTCCGCGCTGACGTCCAGGATCACCGGGATGACACTTGGGGGTGGACCGCCTACAGCCGGCCGCGCCTGCTGATCGGCCATTTCTCGCTCCATCCTGCCGGCAAGCTTGCCGGCTGCAACTGGCGGAAAGACCTTTGGAACGCCGAGCTGACCGGCACGATCACGACGGACAAGGGTGTCATCGGAATCCGCCATTTCGTTCATGCCGAGGACATGGCGATCGTCACGGAGCTGGCTCCGTCGGCGGGCGAGCGGGAATGCACATGGACCTGGCATCCGGCACCGGCAGTAACGACGCGGGGCGGCTATCCAACCGACGAGGCGGGCATCGCGGGTTTCGCCAAAAGCTACGGCAAGCACTATCAGGACACACTGAGGGTCTATCAGCCCAACCCTCCGGGGCGACTGGAAGACAGGGGCGGCGTGTCCGCGTGGATCCAGGACCTGCTTTCCGGCGGGCAGTATGCGACCGCCTGGAGTGAACAAGTCCAGGGCCAAAGCCGCACGCACTTCATCAGCATCGCCAACAGCTTCCCGAAGGCGACGGCGGCCGTGACGGCGGTGTCGGATGTGAGCCGTTTCCTGAAACTGGACCGGGCAGCATGGGAGCAGGCCCATCGCGCGTGGTGGCACGCGTATTACCCCATGAGTCATGTCACGATTCCCGACAAGGGGCTCGAGTCGCTGTATTGGCAGACGATCTACCGGTTCGGCTGCACCAGCCGGACCGGCCGCTCGATGGTCGATACGTCCGGCCTCTGGTTCCAGGGCGGTCCGTGGGCCTACATCACCACCGACTGGAACCTCCAAAGCGCGCACTGGCCGGTCTATGCCGCCAACCGGCTCGACCAGGGTCAGGAACTCGTGAACCGGCTTCATGACGGGCGGGAAGCGCTGATCCGAGCCGTGCGGCCGGTGGAATGGCAACAGGATTCCGCCTATCTGCCGATCGCGGTGGCCCCGGACATGATCGGCTCCCGCGACGGGGACCTGCGCTATCACGATCTTGTCGGCAACCTGCCGTGGACGCTGAGCAATGCGTGGATGCAGTATCGATATTCCATGGACGACACGATGTTGCGCGAGGAGGTTTATCCCCTCCTCCGCCGCTCCATGAACCTCTACCTCCACGTGGTCGAGGCAGGTGCGGGCGGCAAACTTCACCTGCCGCCGACCTACTCGCCGGAGACGCGCGCGTTCAAGGACTGCAATTTCGACCTCGCCCTTTTCAAGTGGGGTTGCTTCACCCTGCTCAAAGCCAGCAAGCGCCTGGGGATCGACGACCCGCTCATTCCGCGCTGGAAGCAGGTCGCGGAACAGCTCGTCGATTTCCCTGCCGACGACCATGGTTTCCGACTTGGTCGCGAACAGACTTCCCCGCCCGATCACAGGCACTTCTCGCACCTGCTGATGATCTACCCGCTCTATCTGGTGAACATCGAGCAGCAAGGCACACGGGAAGTGCTGCAGGCCTCCTACGACCGCGCCCGCGCGGTCACCGGCCTGCCGGCCATGGTCCAGACGCACGTCGGTCCGATCGGCGCCGCCCTCGGCAAGGGCGACACCGCCCTCCAGGGGCTGACACTTCTCCAGCGCGATCTCCTGCCGAACGGCTTGTGGGCCTGCGGAGGCAACCCCTGCATCGAATCGACGCTCGGCATGGCCAATATCGTTCAGAACATGCTCCTCCAGAGCTGGAGCGACCCGGCCAGGGACGAGCCGGGCCCCATCCGCATCTTTCCCGCGCTCCCCTCCGCGTGGCAGGACGTCGAGTTCCATGACCTGCGCGCGGAAGGCGCCTTCCTCGTCTCGGCGAAACGCAGCGCGGGGAAGACCCGGTGGGTGAAGATCAGGAGCCTCGCCGGCGAACCGTGTCGCGTGCGGTTGGGCATTGACGGTGAGATCAGCGTCAAGGGTGACCGCCCATTCGAACTGCAATTGGTCTTCCCCGGCATCCATCAAATCGACCTGAAGAAGGGCGAAGAAGTTCGACTCCAAGCGGGGGCGCAGCCAGCAACGCACGAAAGGCGGCCGGAATGACGCAGAAGGTCCTGAGCCTGAAACAGTGTGTCCTCGTGTATAGTGTGCTGGCGATGGCGCAGAACAGCGCGTGGTGCGCCCAGGAACCTCCGTCTGGAGGGAGGCCTGTGGTGGCCAAACACGAACTCAACGAAGTCACGCTCGCCAACGGAATCGTCACGCTGAAAGTGGATTCCGGAAACCGCAGCATTACCGTCACCGATGCGGCAAGCGGTGCGGTGATGGTGGACGATGCCTGGGTGGCGGCGGATGGCTGGGGCGGGGAATTCGGCAAGAAGGCCAAGCCGGACGAAATCAGGAATTGGACGATCACGCTAACGGTGGAGCCGCAGGAGGATGCCTTCGGCAAAGGCCAGCGCGTGGTGGTGACGATGACCGAGCCGAAGCGGGCGGCATTGCCGACGTATCTGTTCAGTTACGCGCTATACGACGATACCGGTGCGGTGTTCATGGGATTCGGCATGCGCAACCAGACGGCCCGCGATGTGCGCTTGATGAGCGCAGCGCCCATGAGCGGGGCAAAGTTGATGCCCGGTGCCACGCTTGAGAATGTGCTGACGCTGAACGGCGCGGCGGGGGCGGAGGCGACGAAGATCAAGGACGGGGCGGAGCGCACCTCCCCCAACAGTCTGATGCTGACCTGTACCACGCAGGGCGGACGGCGTTCGGTTGTCTGGGGCGGGCTGTGCTACAAGGACTTCGGCAAATACGCGTCGCTCGACAGCAACAGGCTTGGGTTCAGCGCGCAGGATCCGGTGGGGCGGTTGGTGGATGCCGGGAAGACGTATTGGGCGGAGGACACTTTCTACTTGGATGTCGCGACCACAGACCCTTTCGCGGCTTTGGAGACGTATGGGCGGGCGATGCGGCTGGCCAATCAGGCCAGGCCGAACGTGTATGACTTCCCAGTGCTCTGCGGCTGGGGCGTCGGTGCGCTCAGCGGGCTGCCGGGGGTGAACAATTCCATGAGACTGGTGGGGGAGCTGGAGGCCGCACAGAAGGCAGGCGTGACCAAGTACACCAAGGTGGCCATCCGGCTGGAGCCGGATTCGTATTGCTACAAGGATGGCAACACGGAGCAAGGCTGGTGGGACGATGCGCACTGGTCCCAGTTCGGGCACCTTGTGCCGCCCTACGAAAGCTTCGCCAAGTGGTGCAAAGCGATCAGTGAGCGCGACGGGATTCCGTACACGTATTTCCAGGTTGGGTTGCCGTCGGACGATTATGCGCGGGCATTCCCCGGGCACATGATCTTCAACGACATAAGCCGCCTGCAGGTCAAACATTCACATCATCAGCCGCTGGTGAGTTACGATTACACTGACCCGGATTTCCAGGCGCACATGCGGAATGTCTGGAGCCGGCTGCGCAAGGATGGGATGCGCGGGATCAAGTTCGATTACCCGGAAAGCGGCTGGCGGGCGGAGGGCGGGTTTGAAGACCGCCACGCCACCACGGCCTCCGCCTACCGCGAATCGTTCCGGCTGTGCCGCGAAGGATTGGGCCCTGATGCGCTGATAGACGAGCGGAATCTTGGCGAGTCCGGGCGGCCGTGTCTGGATCTGACTGCGGGTTTGGTGGACACGCAGCGCAATTGGAGCGATTCAAACCAGTTCGTGCCGGCCATGGTCACGATAGGTGGGTTACGCTGGTACAAGAATCGCACTGTGTTCAATTACTACCCCGACAGCAAGAAGGTGCACGGCTGCTCGAAGGAGATCCGCCGGTCCATGTTGACGATGGTGTATCTGACCAGCGGACGCATAGACTTGGCCACGTCGTTCACGCTGTTCACGCCGGAGATCGTCTACGATTTCACGCGCATTTACCCCGCATATCGCGAGCCCTTCACGGCGCGGCCGCTGGATGCCTTCACCGGCGTGGCGGATCCCCAGGTGTATGACCTGGAGTTGACGCCGGAGTGGCATCAAGTGGCGCTGTTCAACAGCGGCAGCAAGAGCGACAAGGTAGTGGTGCCGTTGAGCGGCGACCGGGTGACGACGGGCGCGGTCGGGCTGGACGCGGCCGCGGTCTATTACGTTTACGATTTCTGGAACGATGCGCTGGTGGGGAAGCTTCCCGGGACGGCAAAGGTGGAGAAGACGCTGGAGCCTTCCGCCTGCGCGATGCTTTCGATCCGCAAAGCACTGCCGCATCCGCAAGTGCTGTCCACCAGCCGCCACGTCTTGCAGGGCTGGGTTGATCTGTTCAACGTGAAATGGGATGCTGCGACCAGACAACTCACCGGCACCGCCAAGGTGATTGGCGGCGAACCGTTCCGCATCGTGCTGGCCTGCAACGGATTCAAACCTGCCGGCGCCAACACGGCGACCGGTCGGGTGGATCTGGACACGCACCCAAGCGGCGCCGAGTATGCAACGCTGGCGTTGGAGAACGACGCCACGAGCGACGCGGCGTGGAGCGTGACGTTCGATGAGTAGTCTCGTGCGAAGTCAGCCCCTTGAAGGTAAAGAAAGGAAAGTCATGAACACAATGAAACACACCCTCCGATACGTGGTCGCATTGCTGCTGGCATCGCTGGCCGGGCAGGCTGCGGGCGCCGAGGAGAAGAAGGCCATGCCGAAAGAGGACGTGGTCGAAGTCCCGGCGATCGGCCCGGGCCTGTGCGTCGCCAACGTCTTTCAGTCGAACATGGTCCTCCAGCGCGACCAGCCGCTGAACCTATGGGGCTGGGCCGATCCCGGCGAGGAGGTGACCGTCTCATTCGCCGGCCAGCAGGTTCAGGCCAAGGCGGGGGCTGACCGCTCCTGGCAGGTGACGCTCAAGCCGGTTCCCGCCAGCAGCAATCCGCAGACCATGACGGTCCGGGGCAAGAGCGCGACCCTGACGCTGGAGAACATCCTCGTCGGGGACATCTGGATCCTGGGCGGGCAGAGCAACATGGAATTCCCCATCAGCAACGTCGACGACGGGGAACTGGAAATCGTCTCTGCCAACTTCCCCCAAGTGCGACTTCTGACCCCTCCGCAGGGGAAGGGCTTCGCGTCGGTCCGGAGCTTCGAGCGCCTGCACGAGTGGAGCGACTGGTCCAAGCGGCACTTCCGCAAGGGCGACTGGGACATCTGCACGCCCGAAACCGTGCGGGAGTTCTCCGCGATCGGGTACATCTTCGGGCGGCGGCTCCACATGGCCAGCCGCATTCCGATCGGGCTGATCGACGCGTCGATCGGCGGGACCACCGTCGAGACCTGGACGCCCGAGGATGTGATCCGGAAGGTCGAGGGCACCGAAACGCGAGCCTTGCTGAAGGAGTGGGCCGACCGCATCGCCGCGTTCGACCCGAAGTCCGACCTCGAGGCGCGCGTTAAGGCCTACGAGAACCGCATCAAGAACCTCCAGGCCCAGGGAGAAACCATCCCCGCCGACAGCAAGCCGCCAAGCGACCTGAGGCCGGGTCCGGCGGAGGACCGGAATCGCCCGGGCTACTGCTACGCCAGCGTGATCAAACCGCTTCGGGGCCTGGCCGTGGCCGGGGCCGTTTTCCACCAGGGATTCAACAACTGCTTCAACGGCTCCGCCGGCGCGCGGATGTACTACC
>CAYOBW010000041.1:0-34896 GCA_964402115.1 uncultured Victivallales bacterium | reverse complement strand
TCCGTCGCCGGTGCGTCCGATGTACATGCCGGTCCGCAGCCGGATATGCTCCAGCGAGGAGAGCGTCTTGACTTTGCTTTCGTCGTAGTTGTGACCAGCGGTCGCCATAATCGTTCCGTTTCGATCCAAGTCCAAGGGGAGTCAGCCGGGCGGCTCTGCCGCCCACAAGCGACATCCGCATGCATACCACGGTGGTCCCCGCAATGCAAGAAAGAGGGTGTGGCGCGCAACTTAGCCGCGGCGCGAAAAGAATGTGATTGTCTTTCACAGGGCACTGACGGTAAGAATCAAGAGGGAAATGTGGGGGCTTGAGACACTGTCGTCGGTATCGCCAGCAAGCTGAGGGCGCCATGAAGCTGAAACCGCGGAGTCGCGTGCGTGTGGGGTGTTGGGTCGTGGGCGGGGGCCTGGCTGCCTGGGGGGCGCCGCAGGTCTGCGGGGCGGAGGCGGCTGCGACGCCGCGGCACAGCCTCTTTACCCTGCCGTTCGAGGAGCTTGGCAACGTGCCCGTCGTGACCGCCTCGCGCAAGGCGGAACCCATCGACGTTGCGCCGAACGTCATGTACGTCATCACCGCCGACGAGATCAAGCGCCGGGGGTACACCTCGCTCCAGCACGTGCTCGAAAACGTGCCGGGTTTTGCCGTCTTTCACCGTGACCTCCAGTTCGTCGCCCAGGTGCGCGGCATCGCGCCCAACGATAACGAGAAGATCACCGTCATGGTGAACGGCCACAGCATCAACCAGGTCTTCGAACCCGAGGTGCTGGGGGGGGCGATCCCGCTGGAGAACCTGGAGCGCATCGAGATCATCGTCGGCCCCGGCTCCGTGCTCTACGGCGCCGACACGTTGGGAGCGATTGTGAACTTGATCACCAAAACGACCGCGGGGCAGGAGGCCGTCGTGCACGTCGGCACGTACAACACCACGGGGGTGACGGCCATGTCCGGTCGGGAGTTCGGCGAGCGCCGCAACCTGTTTCTTTCCGCCAGCTACCGGCGGCATGCCGGGTTCGACGCCTGGTTGCCGGACGCGAGCAATCCGCGCGATCGCTTCCTGGCGGGGTCGGATCTGACCGGCGAACTGCTGCCGAGCGTCACCGTTCTGGGGCGCGGGCAGTGCGATGACTGGGAGCTGCAGTACTTCGCGCTGAACGCGCAGATGCCCGACCTGCACCTGCACGGCAACCGGGCGGCCGATGACGGGCGGCGCTACGATTACATCCACTCCGGCATGGCCCGGCATACGCACGAGTGGACGGATCGCTTCAGCACGACGCTTGAATTCTCGGGCGACTACAAGCGGGTGCTGCGCTCGATCGTGGAGGCGGGCAGCGGCAGCGGCGAGTTCCTGAACCTCGATGTCAGTCAAAGCAGCTACGGGACCGATCTGGCCGGGCAGTACCGCACCGACGCCAGCTACTTCCAGGCCGGCCTGCGCTGCCAGGTGAAGCAGCATCGCCATAACTACGATTTCCAGTGGACTCCGGAGAATCCGGCGGCCATGAACGAGATGCTGTCGCTGGTCAAGATCACGGACACGCATTCCGTCGGCGGCTACATCTCCGAGGAGTACGCCCTGACGCCGTGGCTAACCCTGGTGGGAGCGGTGCGCTGCGACCGCGACGACATGCTGGAAGGCAACGACGTGTACACCAGCCCGCGGCTGGCGGCGGTGATCCGGGCGCGGGAGAACTGGGTCATGAAGCTGATGCACAACAAGGCGACGCGCATGCCCTCGCCGGTCGGCTCGCCGTTGAACCGGATCTGGGGTGTGGGGAACCCTTTTGCGCCTGACTGGGCCAACGCCAACCCGCCGGTCGAGCGGCCGGAGACGCTGACGGCAACGGAGTTTCAGAACATCTTGTATTTCCTCAATACTCGGCTGTCGGTGAATGTCTACTATCAGGAGCTGGAGGATTTCATCACGTGGTACTCGCCCTGGACGAATGTGGGCGACTTCGAGGGGGTGGGCGGCGAGTGCGACGCTCGGACCCGCGTCTCCGACACGTTGACGCTCTGGGTGAACGCGTCCTTGTCCGACAATGAGTTCCGGACCGAGAGCCGGCTGACCTCCAGCAAGGTCGGCTCGCAGGGGTTTCAGCTGCCCGCGAACGACAAGGGCGAGGTGGTGGCCGTGCCGCGGTACATGGCGAACGCGGGCGTCGAGTGGCAGGTCCGGCAGGATGTCACGGTTTGCCCAGCGGTCCGCTACTTCACGCGCCAACCGATGTTCAGGAACGAGGCGTGGACCTACGCCGACGACCGCGCGTATCTGGACACCACGGTTACGTGGCAGAACGTCTGGCGCCGCAACGTGGACCTGCGGCTGGTGGGTCGGAACCTGACGAATAACCGGGATCCGATAGGGACGCAGTGGCTGGCCGATGCCTACCGTCCCCGCGGAACCGCCGTGGAATTGGCCCTGTACTGCCGTTTCTAGGGAGGACTGGTCGACATGCGGGGGGCTCTCACAGGCTTGGGATGCTTGGCGGTCAGCGCCTGGCTGGCTGCCGTTGCCGCGGACGATCCGGCGGAGAAGCCGCGGGATAGGGCGGAGCCGGAGGCTGCCAGCGAATACGCCGTGAAGGCCGCGTATCTGTTTAACTTCCTGCTTTTTGTGACGCCGCCCGCGGTCACTGGCGCGGTTCCCGAGCATGTGGTGATCGGCATCCTTGGCGAGGACCCGTTCGGAGAGTGCTTCAAGGAGGTGGAGGGCAAGCTCATCGGGGACCAGCAGCGCGCCCTCCGGGTTCGCCGGCTGGGGCGGTATGTCGAACGGATGGATATCGGACACTGCGATCTGCTGTTCGTGTCGAAATCGGAGCGCAAGAGCATGGACCGGATTCTGGCTGCCGTGCGCGGGCGCCCGATCCTGACGGTGGCCGACGACGAGCGGTTTCTCGCGGCGGGGGGGATGATCCGCCTGCTGGTGGTCGATGACCGGGTGCGCTGGGAGATCAATCGCACGGCGCTGACGGCGGCGGGTCTGTCGGGGAGTTCTCAGCTGTTCCGCAACGCCGTGCGCGTGGTGGGTGGCAGGTGCGGACCATGAGGGGGAACGAGGTCATGGGGACGGGGCGACAATGGACCATCAAGCGGGAGCTGATGGCGATTGTCATGGGCACCAGCGCCACGGCGATCTTCTTTGCCGCAGCGGGATTCGTGGGGGTCACATCCTACCAGTCGTGGCAGGCGACGGTGCGGGACCTGCAGAGTCTCGCCGTCATGACCGGGCAGAACTGCGAAGCGGCGCTGGCGTTCGGCATCCCGCAGGATGCGGACGCCATGCTGGTGGCCCTGCGGGCGAAACCGTCGCTGGCGGCGGCTGCGCTGTACGACGCGAGCGGTGCGCTGGTGGCTGCTTACCGTCGTGATGGCGGATCAGCGAAGGCGGTGGCCGCCCCCGTGGTTGGGCAGGAAGGGCGGATTCTGGCAAATGGAACCCTGTGGCTGGGGCATCGTATCTACAAGGGCGGGCAACACCTCGGAACCTTGCACATACAGGACAACCTCAGCGAGGTCGCTCAGGGTGTCCGCTGGAACCTGGCCAGCCTTGGCCTGATCACGCTGCTCGCGCTGGCCACGGCCTATGCGGTGGCGCGGCGCGTGAGTCCCTTGATCGCGGGTCCGATCTACCGCCTGACGGAGGCTGCGCGGCGCGTCTCCGACTACCAGGACTACGCCGTCCACGTCACCGTCACGAGAAACGACGAGATCGGCATGCTCACGCGCGTGTTCAACGGCATGCTCGCCGGTATCCAGGACCGCGAGGCGGCGCTTTGCCGGGCCAATGCCGAGCTCGAGAAGGCGCATGACGAACTGGAGAAGAAGGTCGAGGAACGTACGGCGGAACTGGCTCGCTCGAACCACGAGCTTGAGCAGTTCGCCTACGTGGCTTCGCACGACCTGCAGGAACCCCTACGCAAGGTCAAGAGTTTCACCGAGCTGTTCGCGCAGCGGTACAAGGGGGTGGTGGACGCGGAAGGGCTGCGGTATGTTGGCTTCATCGTCGACGGCGCCGAACGGATGAAGACGCTTATTCAGGACTTGCTGACCTACTCGCGCGTGGGGCGGACGGAACTGGATCGGACCCCGAGAAACCTGAGCAGTGTGCTGGAGGACGTCCTGCTCGGGATCGAGATGACAATCAGGGATGCCGGGGCGGTCGTCACCTCGGACCCGCTGCCCACGTTGCCGGTGAACGAGCGGCTGATCGCGATGGTTCTCCAGAACCTGCTGGTCAACGCCGTCAAGTTTCGCGGCGCCGCGCCGCCGTGCGTGCACGTCAGCGCCCGGCGCGAGGGCGACGAATGGGTAATTGCGGTGCGTGACAACGGCATCGGGATCGAGGCGCGCCACTACTCGCGGCTGTTCCAGGTGTTTCAGCGGCTGCATACGCGCACGGAGTATCCGGGCACCGGCATTGGGCTGGCAATCTGCAAGCGGATTGTCGAGCGGCATGGCGGCCGGATCTGGGTGGAGTCTGCAGCCGGTCAGGGAAGCACGTTTTCGTTTGCATTGCCGGCGGATGTAAAGAAGGATGGCTGAGTGGGAGGGGATGTCACGATGGACCCAGCGGCTGGAACGGGCAAGAACGCGATTGCAGTGCTTCTCATCGAGGATAGCGAGGCGGACTATCTGCTGGCGCGGGCGATGCTGACCCGCAGCCATGGCGCGCGCTATGCCGTGACCTGGACCGACCGCTTGCAGGGGGGGCTCGAACGTCTCTCCCAGGGGATGGTGGACGTCGTGCTGCTGGATCTCAGCCTGCCCGACTCCAGCGGCTGGGAAACTTTCGAAACGCTGCGGGAGAAGGCCCGGGATGTGCCGCTGATCGTGCTGACCGGACTTGCCGACGAGGATCTTGGCGCTCGCGCCGTGCAGCATGGGGCGCAGGATTACCTGGTGAAGGGCACGCTCGATTCCGATGGGCAGGTGCTGGGGCACGCGATCCGTTACGCGGTCGAGCGGCACCGCCTCCAGGCCGAGGTGCTGGCCGCGCGGCTCAAGGAGGAGCACCTGCGGCGCGAGAAACTCGAATCGCTGGGCGTGCTCGCGGGTGGGATCGCGCACGACTTCAACAACCTGCTCATGGGGATCGTCGGGAATATCGCCCTCGCGCGGGACGCGCGGGAACTGAGCGGGGAGACAAAGCGCTTTCTCGACGAAGCAGAATCGGCTTCGCTGCGGGCGACCAGCCTGGCGCGGCAGTTGCTGACCTTCGCGCGGGGTGGCCAGCCGGTCAAGGCGCTGGTTTCGGTGGCGGAACTCCTGCGGGAATCCGTCACGTTCGCGCTGCGCGGTTCGATCATCCGTGTCGATTTGCGTATGGACCCGGACTTGTGGTGGGCCGAACTGGACCGCGGCCAGTTCGGGCAGGTGGTGCACAACATTGCCATCAACGCCGTGCAGGCCATGCCCCGCGGCGGGTGCCTGACCGTTACCGCGGCGAACGTGTGCATCGCGGCGGAGCCCGGGGGCCCGCTGCCGGCCGGCCGATATGTGTGCCTGACGTTTCGTGACCAGGGCATCGGCATACCGCCCGAGAATCTGACGCGTGTGTTCGATCCGTACTTCACGACCAAGCAGACTGGCAGCGGGCTGGGACTGGCGACCTCGCACGCCGTGGTCCAGAAGCACGGGGGCAGCATCGCCGTTACCTCCACGCTGGGCGAGGGCAGCTTGTTTACCGTCCTGCTCCCCGCAAGGGAGAGGGGCGCGGCGACTCCCACGATTGAAAGGCCGCATCCGCCGCTCCGCAACGTGACCGTGCTGGCGATGGATGACGAGCCGGGAATCCGGCGCCTGTTGGCGGATTACCTGGGGCGGTTGGGCTGCCAGGTGACGCTGGCGCAGGACGGACGGGAAGCGGTTGAATGCTACCGGTTGGCGCTGCAGGAACAGAAGCCGTTCGACGTTGTGGTCCTGGATCTCACCGTCGTCGGGGGGATGGGAGGCAGCGAGGCGATCCGCGAGCTCTGTGCGCTCGATCCGCACGTGAGCGCCATTGTGTCCAGCGGATATGCAACGGGTGATGTCATGGCGAACTACGCCCGTCACGGATTCAAGGCCGTCCTGGCCAAACCGTACCGTTTGAAGGATCTTGCGCCTGTACTGGAGGACGTTCTGGCCCGACGGGTTGCCTTGCGTTGAGTTCGGAATCCGTTATCACAGGAGGAGTGCAATGAGTGCTGAACCGAGGCAGGCGCGCAAGCGCGGGTTACGCGCCGCGAAGCCGGCCGCCGAACCGGCTGTCACTTCCGCAGTCGATGGATCCTTCGCGGAGCACTTCCGCCGGGTGCAGCTGCGGGCCTACCTGCTGGCCGAGCGGGAACAGTTCGCCGGCAGCCCCGAGCACTACTGGCTGGTGGCCGAGCGGCAGGAGCGCGAAAACGCCAGCCCGGGCGCGTAGCCGGTGGTTGTCGCGTGGCAGGCCCGCGCGCGCGGTCCTGACGGCTGCTAATCGGCGGACGGGCGTGCCTGGCTCAGCGGGCGGATGACGCCGTCACCGTCCACGTCTTTTTGTACATGCACCGTGAATGTCTCGCCGACGGCAACTTCCAGGTGGCCATCCGCGAGCTGGCAGTCTGCCGCGAACCCGCCGCTGCGCAGGTTTTCCGCAACGAAAAAGAGCGTCAGCCCGGGGCGCGCCAGTGCCCCGCAGGGTGCGGGCAGCCGGAACCCGATCAACGTCCCCGCCGTGTTGGAGAGACTGTAGGACCACGCGGGGAGCGGTGCGGCCTGCCGGATGGCGTCCGGGAAGCGGTCGAGGGGCGACGCCGTGATGTTGACGGAGAGGAAACGCCCGCGCACCCTCACGGCGCAGGGCAGTTCGCGGTTGGGGACGATGGCGTCGAGGCGTTCCCCGAGCGCAAGTAACGAGGTCTGGTCCTTGATCGCGAGGGCCGTATCCCAGCGGTAGCGCGTGACCAGGCCCTGGCGGACCCGGGCGCCAAGAGGCGCCGGTCGCGCGACGCCGTTCGTGAGCGCCAGGCAGCGGCCGTCGAAGAGCGCGAAAGCGCCCGCCCCGTCGGCGAGCTGGCCAATGCCGAAATCCCCCGCCAGCTGCAGGTTGGCGAGGGGCACGGATGTGGCACTCTCGGGGGTCAGCGCGCCGAGGCGTGTGACCACGTTGAACGGCGGCGTGGCGCAGCCTGCCGCCAGCGTGGTGCAGATGATGAGCCCCACGGCGACACGCCGAGCGTGAACGCCCGCGGTTGCCCGTTCGGTTTCCTGGGTTGGCGACATGGGGTGCGACTCTACGCCGGGGATGCCGATGGTTCAAGGCGAAACGGGTGCGGCCAGCGGCGCCGACAGCAGCTTGACGGCGCGCGCAGGTATGGCCTCGTGCAGGACCATCAGCGTGGCTGGAACACCGGTGCGGCGGGCCGCGCGTTTGTCGTCGCCTTCGGCTGCGCCGGATGGGTCGCGTCCGCCGGCGCGTCCATCGCTGAGGGAGGAGATCTTGGCCACGTGCCCGATGGCGTTGCCGCACGCATCCAGAATGGCGGCGCCGCTGCTGCCCGGCGCCCAATCCGCGCTGACGTTCAGCCGCAGATTGCGCGCGCCTTCGACTGTCCGCGGGTCCTTGGCGCCGCGTGGATCGAGCCAGTAGTAGCGGTTGACGAGGCCGGCGCTGAAATACCCGGCGAAGCCTTCCGGGTCGCTGAGCAGGTAGGCGGCGTCGCCGGGGGCGCTCTGGTCGTTCAGCGGCAGGGCGGTGAGCGAAAGGCCGGGCGCGCGGACAATCGCCGTATCCAGGTTGGCGTCAGCGGCCAGAATGGCTGTCACGGGACTGAGGTTGCCCTGCGCGTCGAGCGCCACGAGATACCCCTCGCGCATGGCCACCCCCTTGGGTTCCACGCAGTGGCGGCAGGTGGCGATGACGCCGCCCTCGGCAATGGCGTAGCCGCCGGCCAGCTGTAAGTGCCAGTGGCTGCAGCTCGGGCAGAGATGGTACCAGCCGATGCGCACGAGCGCTGCGCGGGCGCGCTGGGCCACCTCGTGCGCCGGCAGCGGCGCCCGGCTAGCGGGCGGCAGAACGAGCTGGGCGGGCTCGGGTTTGGCGAGACCCGCGACGACAGCGGCCTTGTCGAGGAGCTTCCCCTCACGCTTCAGGGCTTCCGCGGCGGCTAGCCAGGCCGGGCTCTTCTTGGGGAACATCTGCTCCTCGATCGGCACCCCGGGCCCCTGGGCTGGTGCAGCCACGGGGGCGAGCAGCGACGCGGCGAGGAAGAGGCCACGTACACGGTCAAAGCAATGTGACGACATGTTGCACTCCCTGCTGGCGGCAAGCGGATTGCGCCTGCTGGTGGTTAACGTACCACGCAGCGGGTCGTCACGCCAGCACCGCCTTGCCGGCGCTGGAACGTACGGTGCCATTGCATTCCGCAGCGGAATCGTGCAACATGCGCGGTATGAAATACCTTATCTGTGGGCTGGGTCTGGCGCTGGGCATGGTGGCGAGTGGGACGGCTTGGGGGGAGGACGCGCCCGCGCTGGCGCCGGAGGAGCAGGCCGCGGGCTTTCGGTTGCTCTTCGACGGCAAGTCGCTCGAGGGGTGGCGGCCGTACGGGAGGACGGGCGCGATCACGAACGGGTGGGTGGTCGAGGCGGGTGTGCTCAAGAAGGTGGCCGGCCGCAAGGGCGGCGACATCGTCAGCGCTCAGCCTTTTGACGATTTCGAGCTGCGTTGGGAGTGGCGTGTCGCGCCCGGGGGCAACAACGGCGTCAAGTACCTCGTGACCGAAGCGCGCCCGCAGGCGCCGGGACACGAGTACCAGATGCTGGACGACGAGTCGGCCAAGTGGAGCAAGATCCCGGCGAAAGAGAAAACGGCTTCCTTCTACAACGTTCTGGCGCCGGCGGCGGACAAGCCGCTGAAGCCCGGCGGGGAGTGGAACGAGTCGCGCATCGTGGTGCGGGGGCTGCAGGTGGAGCACTGGCTGAACGGCGCCAAGGTGCTCGCCTACGAATTGGAGAGCGACGAGCTGAAGTCCGCGCTGGCGGGCAGCAAGTTCAAGAAATTTGCGGATTTCGGCAAGAAGATCCGCGGCTTCATCATGTTGACGGATCACGGGGACGAGGCGTGTTACCGGCGCATTCGCGTGAAGGCGCCGTGAGCGGGAGCGGGCGGTCAGACAAGCGCTGGAGGGCGATCGTTATGCTGCGAACGATGGGTATCGGGGTGGGGGTGGCGGTGGCTGGCTGCGCGTGCGCGCTGGCGGCAGATACGGCGCCGGTGGCGCGCGACGGGCGGCTGTTCGAAATGCGCACGTACTACGCGGCGCCGGGTAAACTCGATGCGCTGCAGGCCCGCTTCCGGGATCATACCTGTGCGCTGTTCGCGAGCCACGGGATGGCTAACATCGGGTACTGGGTGCCGCTCGAGAACCCCGAGCGGAAACTTGTCTACGTGCTGGCCTTTAAGGATGCCGCCGCACACAAGCAGGCGTGGAAGGATTTTCTGGCCGACCCGGCGTGGAAGGCCGCGCAGTCGGCTTCCGAGCAGAACGGCAGGCTGGTCGAGAGGAGCGAGAGCGTGCTGCTGACGGCGACGGATTTCTCGCCGGTCGTTGCGGTTGGCGGGGGCGAGGCGCCGCGCGTTTTCGAGTTGCGCACGTACAAGGCCGCGCCGGGTCGGCTGCCGAATCTGCTGGCGCGGTTCCGCGATCACACGGTTGCGCTGTTCACGAAGCACGGCATCTCGCAAATCGGCTACTGGACCCCGGTTGGCGCCGGCGCCGAGGACAAGCTGATCTACATCCTCGCCCACAAGAGCCGCGAGGCATGCCAGGCTTCGTTCGCAGCGTTTCGCGCCGATCCCGCGTGGGTTGCCGCACGCAAAGCTTCAGAAGCGCTCGCGGGCGGTTCGCTGACGGTGACCAACGGCGTCAATTCGGTCCTGATGTCCCCGACGGACTTCTCGCCGCTCAAGTGAGGCGGTCAATCGCCAAGGCGGAAGAGCAGGGCGATCTCCTGCGGATCTGCGGGCGCCGGAGCACGGGCCGGTGGGGCGGTCTGCCCGGGGGCGTGCAGGCGGGTGCCCGTGGGCGGAATGCCTAGCAGGAAGGACAGGTCGCCGGCGGGGAAACGGCCGCTGGCGAGGGCCGCTGCCGCGGCGTCCCCCTGCTGCGTGAGCACGGGTGTCTGGACGCGGAGGTAGAGCCCGCGTTGCAGTGCGGCCACGGACAGCGGTCCAAACTCCGTGGTGAATCGCGCCCAGTAGAAATCGGCGAAGTAGCCCTTGAAGCCCGGGCCGCTGCCCGCGTCGCCCGGGGCACGGTCGTTGTAGGGAGTTTCACAGACGTCGAGCGGCATGCCGCTGGAGCGGTTGCGCCAGACGGGGAAGGGACCCGTCCCCAGCCACGTTTTGGCGAGCAACGGTTCCGCGAAGTCGAACGTGAGGCCGCAGGCCTCGCAGCCGTTCGTCGTTGTGAAGACGCAGTGCAGCTCAAGGGTGCGGTCGCCGCGGACGAGCCAGCGCAGGCTGTCCAGCCCATCGCCGGGCCCGGCCTCGATCACGTATCCGTCATCCTGCTGGCGGACGACAGCGCCGGGGCGTCCGGCCGGGGCGGGCGGGCGGGGCGCCCTGCCGATGACCGTCAGCGTGGGGCCATTGCCGAAGCGCCAGGCGCGGCCCGCGAGTTCCACCCCTGCCAGCCGCCCGGAGGAGCGGTCGAAGCCCCAGCGCGTGCGGTTCTCGGCCAGCCAGATCGTGTCGCCCGTCTCCTCGAGGCGCACGGGGGAGCGGATGCCGCGGGGCAGCGCAGCCGCGTAGTCGGGCGGCTGACGCAGCGGCCAGCTCCAGGTGTGCAGCAGACGCTGATCCTGATCGTAGGCGGAGATGTAAAGCGCGCCGGCGGATCCCGCGTTGGCGGGCAGCGGCACGGCCAGCAGGGCGACCTCGCCCGGGCCGGCCGCGGGGCCGTCCAGCCAGCCGGCGTCAGTGGTGCGATGGCCTGTGCCCGACATGCGCGCATCGCCGCCGAGCGGGGCGGGGAAGCGTACGAGTTCCCAGCGAAACCGGCAGGAGGCCAGGTTGCGCGTGAGATAGGCGTTGCGCAGCGGAAGACCGCTCTCGAAGTCGCCGCCCCAGCCGTTGGTGAGGGGCTGGACGGGACTCCACAGCGCACGCACGGAAGCGAAAGCAGCTGTGGGCAGGCGGTCGGCGGTGAAAACCCCCGCCAGGGCGGCGCCGCCGCGGCGGTCCAGGATGCGGCCACCGTCGGTGCGCTGCAGCGCGTCGTCGGTCAGCGTATGCAGGAAGGCGCCGGCGCCGGAGGGGCCGGTGGTCAGCAGCGGCCAGTAGTCCGCGAGGCCGGCTGCCAGGCCGTGCTCCGCGGGGCCGGCCAGCAGGGCAGTGGGGAGCGTGAGGCGAATGGGCTCCGCGATGGCCAGGCGGAGCGCGTCGTAGTCGGGGTCCGCGCGGGCGTCGCATTCGTCGGTGGACGCGCCGGGGAAGAGCACGGGGCGCTGCTGGGGGTCGTACTGGGCGAACGCGTCGGACAGGGCGGGGAGGGGCGTGTCGCCGCCGCCCCAGAGAATGACGCTGGGATGGTTGACAGCGGCGGCAACCAGGCGCTGCACGAGGTTGCTGGCGGTGGTGGGGGCGTAAAGCGCGTTGCCGATCGGGAGTCCGAGCAGCACGTAGATGCCCGCCGCATCGCATTGGTCGAGGAAGGCGGGCGCGGGAGGGAAGAGCGGACGGACGGCGTTGGCGTTGAGCGCCTGGAGGCAGCGGAGATCGCGGGCGTAGTCGGCTGGCCCGAGGCAGCGCCCGCGGTCGGGCGCCGTGGCCGCATAGGTGACGCCGCGCAGGGTGAGCCGCTGACCGTTCAGGAAGAGCCCGGCGCCGGGGGTCAGGCGGACCGCGCGGAAGCCGAAGCGAACCTCGCGTTGGTGGCGAACGATGCCGCCCTGGCGGAGGGTGAGCCGGGCCGTGTACAGGACGGGGCTTTCGGCGCTCCAGGCCTGAATCTCGCGGACGCGGCGCTCGACGCGCAGACGCACGCTGCCGTCGGCCTCCGGCATGGCCGCGCCGTTGGTGGCAACCGGGATGCTGAACGCGTCGCCGCACGGCGAGCCGTCCGGACCGCGGATCTCGGTCTCCAGTTCAGCCCCGGCGGGCGGGCGGGTCAAGCTGGCCTCGGCCGCGAAATAGCCGTCGGCGAGGGCGGTGATGGCCACGCGCTGGATGCCGGGATCGGGTTCGCTGGAGAGGTATACGGGGCGATAGATGCCGCCGCCGTGCCAGGTCTCGGCCCGCTGCTCGCCCCGTGCCACCGCGGGGTCCGCGGACGCTTTGCGGACCAGGACGTCGAGGCGGTTCGTGGTCCCGTAGCTCAGGAACTTGGTGACGTCGTAGTGGAACGGATCGAAGGCGCCCTGGTGGACCGGACCGGCGGACTGTCCGTTGACCCAGACCTCCGCGTCGGTCATGACGCCCTCGAAGACGAGGGAGACGCGCTTGCCTTGCCACATGGCAGGGACCGTGAAGGTGTGACGGTAGCGCCCGGATTCGTCGGTCGCCGTGCCGTAGTCATAGGCACCGTAGCCCTGCAGTTCCCATTGCGAAGGAACGGGAAGGGTGGTCCAGGGACCGCCTCCGCGGGCGCCCTCGAAGCAGAACTCCCAGGCCACGGCATCGTCGGGACCATGGCCGGAGAGATAGACGGTCTCCGTCTGGACCGCTTGGGCGGACCCTGCCCACGTGGACAGGACGGAAAACCCAAAGCTCAATCCCAATTGTAAACTGCGCGGCAAAGACATTTTACACCAATGTGGGCTTGGCCCACAACCCTCACCCTGTCCCTCTCCCAGAGGGAGAGGGCGGAAATATCTTGTTATTCTTCGCCGTTCCCGGCGGTTTAGGCACTGGCGCTCCTAAGCAGGAAGGGCCGGTTCGCGTGACAACAGCGGCCGTACGTTAGCACACAGGACGGGGCAGGGGAAGCGGGGAACGCGTCGGGTGCATGCCACCTCCGTGGGGTCTGTCGACAGGGGCCTTCCAGTCCGTCGATGATGCCGCTCCTCGTCTCGCAAACCAACCCCTACGGAGGTGGCATGCGCCCGCCCGCTTCCCCTGACGCGACCCCGGTTTGACAAACCGCTCGGCAAGGCGTATGTTCTTGGATTGACGGTTATCCATTGATCTGGTGGGGGAAGGCTATGCCGACGTACGAATACGAGTGTCCGAAGTGCGGGGTTTTCGATCATTTTCAGAGTATCAAGGCTGAACCGCTGCAACGGTGTCCGACCTGCCGGCGCAAGATCCGGCGGTTGCTGGGGAGCGGGGCGGGGATCATCTTCAAGGGCAGCGGGTTCTATCAGACCGACTACAGGAGCGCTGGCTACCAGGCCGCTGCCAAAAAGGACAAGGAAACAACCAGTGCTCCGCCACCGGCCAAAACCGAGTCGAAGAGCGTCACGCCGTCGGCGCCGGCCCCGGCTGCCAAGCCCGACAAGAAGAAGAGCGGCGGCGGAACCTAAGGGAGTAAAGCAACATGGCTGCTAAGGTCGTCTGCAAGAAGTGCAACGTTGAAAACCCGCTCGGGCGCGTATTCTGCGGCGCCTGTGGCGTGCGGCTCGACATGACCAACTTGAAGCAGCCGGAGGGGTTGGCGGCACACTTGCCGGCGATCAACCTGCGCACCCTGGTGCGGTGGCTGAATATGCTGGTCGCGCCGCTGCTGAGCGCGTCCGTGGTCGTCGCGCTGTTGATGCTGTGGCCGAAAACCCCGCAGGTGCCGGCAGGCCTGACCCTGACCCAGGACCAGGCGGTCAACGCGCAGCTGCGCGTGATCGAGGACCTGCGCCTTGGGCGGTCCGTGACGGTTGAGGTCTCGGAGGCCGACATCAACGCCTACTTCTTCCACCGGCGCACCAAGGAACTGGGGATCCAGGCGGTGCACGTCGAAATCGGCGATGGCTACCTCTTGCTCCACTTGCTGCGGCGCCTCCCGTCGATGACCATCGGCAACTGGACCCCGGCCCTGTCCTATGACGTCCTGTGCCTGCCTGCGGGGAACAGGCTGGCCGTGCGCAAAGTCACGGTCGGGCATATGCCCCTGGGGCCGTTCAGGGGCCGGGTGGAGCGGACGCTCCGGCGGCTGTTTGTGAACGGCCGCGAGCACAAGCTGCTGACAGATGTCACGAAGATCGAGGCGGTTACCGGAAAACTGCGGGTGACCGCCAAGAAGTAGGCCGCGCCGTTCTCCGGAAGCGCAGCGGGTGGGGAGGCATGGGCGTGGCGGGCTGGCGGGACATGAGTGCAGCGCTTGTGGGGGCATGCTGGCTGACGGCTTTGGCGGCGTGTTCAGCGGGCGGCATCGACCCGGGGCCTGACCTCCTCGATCACAAGGTCAACCGCAGCCGTTGCGGCCGCTTCACGGCCGTCGGCACCAACACCCTGCAGAACCTGGACCTGCTGAAGTGGGCGTCGCAGGTGGCCGATCAGGTGGCTGGCCTGACGGGCCTGCGCAGCGATCTTGGCCGGCGCAACCCGATCACGCTCGTTGTCTTGAACGAGCGCTCGCCGGTTGGCGAGCTGGTGACCGTGAGGCAGGAACTGGGAGCCGGCACGGTCGAGCAGCGGCTGGTCATTCAGGATTACGAGCGGGTGGACACGGGTGAGGCGGCCGAGCGTCTCTGCTTCCTGCTGCTCAGCCGCGTGTCGGTTGCGCGCTGGCAAACGAACCAGGCGGATCGGGCGCGTGGCTCGCACGCCGTCGGGCCAAGGCCCCCGCCATTCTGGCTTTCCCTGGGCGTGGCCCGCTGTCTCAACTCGACGGGCAGGGGGAAGAACGCGGCGATCGTGCTGGACCGCTGGCAGCAGCAGCGCTTGCCGCGGTTGTCGGACTTCCTCGAGGCGAACAGCGGCACGGCGCGGACGATGGCCGGCGGGCAGGATCCTGAACTGACCGACGCCCTGTGCGGCATGACGGTGGCCTGGCTCGTCTCGCAACCGAAGGAGCGGCGCGTGTTCGACCGGTTGGCCGGGCACTTGGCCGCGGGCATGGCGCTGCTGCCTGAGCATGTCGCCGCCTGCCTGGTCGGCGGGCCGTCCCTGCCCGGCTTGAATGCCGGTTGGGAGCAGTGGGTGGCGCGGCAGCGGCAGGTCGTGTACACGAGTACGGGGGCGCCGCTCCTGCCCGTCGGCCAGCTGCGCGCGGGGTTGTTGCTTTACCCCGGCGATTCTGGTATTCCTGTCACACAGTCATTGCCGCCCCGCCTGACGTTTCGCGACCTGATCGAGCGACGGGATGCGACTTGGATTCCGGGTTTTGCGGCCCGAAAATCCTCGCTGCTGCGTGGTCTGGCCGTGGGCAAGGGGGCGGAGTTCGGCGCCGTGGTGGATGCCTACGCGGCTTTTCTGGGTGCGCTGGGTGCGCAGGCCGAGGTTGCGGCACTGGAGCGGCTGTTGGCCGTGGCCGAGCGGGAGTTGGATACGTTCGCGGCGGCGCACGGAGTCGTTGGCGGGCGCGGGGCGGGACAGTAGCGCGGGGGTAGGCGGGGATGAGGACACAGCGGACGCTGGTGGGAACGATTGACGCGGAGGTGCTGGCGTACACAGCCGGCAAGGACGCCGTGCTGGATCTCGCCCTGGTCGAGGCCGACTGCATCGGGTCGGCCGCGCACGTCACGATGCTGGCGCGGCTTGAGCTGCAGCCGCGCCTCTTTTCGCCCGCGGAACGCGCCGCGGTCATCCGGGAGCTCGTCGGCGTGCTGAAGCTGGCGCGCGCCGGGAAGTTCGTCATCACCACGGAGGACCAGGATGTGCACCTGGCCGTCGAGCGCCGGCTGACGGAGCGGCTGGGCGACCTCGGCAAGCGCATCCACACGGCGCGCAGCCGGAACGACCAGGTGGCCGTGGACCTTCGGCTTTTCGCGAAGGAGCAGTTGCTCGAGACGTTTGCCGAGAGCGCCGCCCTGGCGACGGCCCTGCTGCGTTTCGCGCGGCGGCACGTGCTGTTGCCCATGGTCGGTCGCACGCACCTGCAGCCGGCGATGCCGAGCTCCGTGGGCGTCTGGGCCTCCGCGCATGCGGAGAGCCTGCTCGACGATCTGCGGCTGCTGGATGCCGTCTACGCCGTCAACGACCAGTGTCCGCTGGGTTCGGCCGCGGGCTACGGCGTGCCCTTGGACATCGACCGGGCGCTGACGGCCCGCCTGCTGGGCTTTCGTGCGCCGCACCACAATGTGCTCTATGCCAGCAACGCGCGCGGCAAGTGCGAGGCGATGATCCTCTCCGCGCTTGCGCACCTCATGCTCTCCCTCTCGCGGCTGGCCGAGGACCTGATCCTGTACAGCATGCCCGAGTTCGGTTACTTCACGCTGCCGGCGGCCTTCTGCACGGGCAGCAGCATCATGCCGCAGAAGCACAATCCCGATGTGCTCGAACTGGTGCGCGCGCGGGCGGCGCGGGTGCAGGGCGACGCCGTGACGGCCGCGGGCATCCTCAAGGGCCTGCCCGGCGGGTACAACCGTGACCTGCAGGAGATGAAGGAGCCGTTCATGAACGGCCTCGCGGTGACGCGGGCCAGCCTGCGCATTCTCGCCCGGTTGCTGGATGGCGTGGGCGCGGACCGCGCGGCGCTGCTGCGGGGCTTCACGCCGGACGTGTTCGCCGCCGACCGGGCGCTGGAACTGGTGGCCGGGGGTATGCCTTTTCGCGACGCCTACAATCACGTGCGCGACCACCTCGCCGAGCTGCAGGCCGTGGACCCCGTCGCGGCGATCGCCCGGAAACGGCACCTCGGGGCGCCGGCGGGGCTCGACCTGGATGCGCTGCAGGCGCGGGTGAAGGCAACAATCTCATTTGTCAGACAGGAGCGGAGGCGCTATAACGCATGCCTGAGCCGGTTGCTGGGCGTGGGTTACCCTGCACTTGACGGCGGCGCTTGAAGGCCGCGGCGGCGGATTCGAAACGAGACAGACCAACCGAGGCAACGGGGAGTGAGAGCATGAGACGGCTGCGGCAGAAGAACGTGATGGGGTGGGTCGCCGGCGCGCTGGTGCTGGCGGGTGTGGGAATGGGCGCCCGCGCGTTGGCACAGGGGACGAACGCCCCGGCCGCGACGTCGGGCAGCGTGGTGGAACAGTCGTACGCCGCGGGTGCGCGCATCCCGGCGCGCGAGTTCGTTCAGAACCTCGGCGTATTGAAATACCCGCTGCTGGCCTGCTCGGTGCTCACGGTTGCGCTCATCCTGTACTTCCTGGTCGTGCTGCGGCTCAACCAGGTCGTGCCCCGGCAGTTCTACCGACGGCTCATGGACGAGATTGCCACCGGGCAGATCGAGGACATGCGGTGGGAGTGCGAATCGAACCGCTCGCCGTTCGCGAACGTGGCCCTGGCGGCCATCGACTACGTTCAGAAGGTGCCCAACCCGGACCCGGCCCTGTTGAAGGACGTTATGGAAGGCGAGGGGGCGCGGCAGGCGGAGGTGATTGAGGGGCAAATTCAATACCTGCTGGACGTGGTGTCCGTCGCGCCGATGCTCGGCCTGCTCGGCACCGTGTTCGGGATGACGCGCGCGTTCAAGGGCGTGGCCCAGGGGTTGGCATCGGCCAAGCCGATCATGCTGGCCGGCGGCGTAGCCGAGGCGCTGTACACGACGGCGGTCGGTCTGATCATCTCCATCACGGCCCTCATCTTCTATGCGATCTTCCGTCGCCTGGCTTCGAAGCTCGTTTCGCAGCTGGAGCTGGCGTCCATCGACGTGCTGACCGCCCTGAACAGCCGCGGGACCGGGCGCCTGGCGGGCGAACCGAAACGGAGTCCGCGGGCTGATGCGGAGGTGCGCCAGAAATGAAATTCCGCCGCAAGCGCCCGGCGCATCCCGGGTCGGGGGTGCAGATCACGCCGATGATCGACGTGCTGTTCAACCTGCTGTTCTTCTTCGCAGCGAGCCAGGTGTTCTCCCAGTGGGAATGCGAGATCGACATCAAGCTGCCGACCGCCACCACGGGCACGATTCCGGAGCGGCTGCCCGGGGAGATCATCCTCAACGTCCTGAAGGACGGTCGCGTCATTGTGAACGGGCGCGCGTATGACGACCCGGCGCTCTCGGCGCTGTTGCAGCGGATCGTCAAGATCTTCCCGGGGCAGCCCGTGCTGTTGCGCGGGGACCGTGCGGCCCAGTACGAGCAGATCATTCGCGTGCTCGACCTGTGCCGGCGGGCCGACATCTGGAACATCTCGTTCGCCACCGCCTCGGCGGAGGGCGAGACGCCCGCCACGCCGGCGGGGAGAGGCGCGCAACCGTGAGTCAGGGACCGAACCGGTGGCGGTTGTGGACGGCGCGGCTGGCGCCTTTGGCGGGCGTCGTGCTGATGTTGGGCTGGTCCGCGCCCGCGGCGGCCCAGGCTCTGCAGGCCGCCGACCGTCTGCAGCTGGCCAACGGGCTCTACGCGCGCGAAATGTTCGACATGGCCGCGAAGGAGTACCAGTCCTGCCTGCAGCAGTTTCCGGAGGCGCCAGGGGCGGACAGCGCCTGGTTCCGCCTGGGCGAGTGCCTGCGTCACCTTGGCAAGAACCGCGAGGCGGAGGTCGCGTTCCGAACCGTGGCCACGCGGTTTCCCGCCAGCCCCTTCCGGCAACGCGCCGTGTTCCGACGGGCTGACCTGTTCATGGCGTTGGGGCAGTTCGCGGCCGCCGTGGACCTGTTTGGCGAGCTGCTGAAGGAGAATCCGCCAGCGGACATCGCGGCCTCCGCCACCTACCAGCGCGGGCAGGCATACCTGAAGAGCGGCAAGCCGCAGGAGGCGGCGGCGCAGTTCGAAGCGGTCCGCGCATCGTTCACGAACGAGTCGTTTCGCGCCTACGCCCTGCTTGAGCTCGGAGGGCTGTACGGGGAGGCCGGCGGGCCGCTGTTCGATGCCGCGAAGGCCCAGTCCTGTTACGAGGCCGCGATCGCAAAGCCGCTGTCGGAACGGGTGGGGGCGGAAGGGCTGTTTCAACTGGCGGAGTTCTTCTTCCGGCAGAAGGCGTTTCCCCAGAGCTCGGCGACTTACCAGCGGCTGCTGGCGACGTACCCGAACGACACCCGGGCCCGCGAGGCGCGTTTGCAGGCGGCCTGGGCGGCGCACAATGCGGGCCAGTACCTGGACGGCATGCGCCTGGCGGGCGAGGGGCTGACGGCCGCCACCGAACCGAAGGCGCGGGCGGAATGGCTGTACCTGAAAGCGAATTGCGCGCGACAGCTGTTGAAGCAGGAGGAAGCGCTGGCGGCCTACACCGAGCTGCAGTCCGTGGCCCCGGGCACGCCGTACGCCGAGCCGGGGCGCTACGAGCAGGCCTTGACGCTGCTCAAGCTCAATCGCTTCGCGGAGGCTGTGGCGCTGGCGGAGCCGCTGCAGACGTCGGCCACGCTCAAGCGCGATGTCTACTGGCTGCTGGCCGAGGCGCACACCGGCCAGAAGAACGAGGCTGGCGCCGTCCAGTACTACCGCCTGCTGATCCGCGACTTTCCCCAGAGCGACATCGCGGGCGAAGCCGCGTACCGCCTGGCGCACCACATGCAGGAGCGGCGTGACTACGTCGAGGCCGCCCGCCTCTATCACGGCGTTGCGGAGGGCTTCCCCACGGGCGCGCTCGCGCCGCTGGCGCTCTTCGCCGCCGCTTACTGCCTCCAGGGTACGAACCAGCAGGCCGAGGCCGTGCGCGACTGGGACGCCGTTGTCACGCGCTTCCCGCAGCATGCGCTGGTCGAGGAGTCGCTCTACCAGAAGGGCCTTGGTGAGGTGCGGCTCCAGCGCAACGACAATGCCCTGGCTACCCTGCGGGACCTGCTGCGCCGCTTCCCGGCTTCGAAGTACAAGGCTGACGCCTGCTACTGGATCGGCATCGTGCACAAGGAGGCGGGGCGCTGGCAGGACGCCGAGGAGCAGCTGCGCCTGTGCCTGCAGAGCCAGCCGCGAACCGAAGTCGAGCGGACGGCGCGTTACTTCCTGGGCGTGGCCCTGCAGCACAACAACAAGCCGGCGGAGGCGGCGGATTGCTTCCAGGCGCTGCTTGACTCGCCGCTGCAGGACCGCTTCTCGGCGCCGCTGCTGGAGTGGCTCGCGGAGTACCGCTTCCAGAGCGGCCGGTTCGATGACGCCATCAACGCCGCGCGGTTGCTGCTGCGGCGGGCGGGCGAGCCGGACTGGCAGCAGATCGGCTGGTGCCTGGTGGGCCGCGCGGAAGTGCAGCTCGGACGCAAACAGGAGGCCGCGGCGGCTTTTCGGCGTGCGCTGGAGTCCGGCGCAACCACGCGCTATGCCGCCGAGGCTGCCTTGCTGCTGGGCGACCTGCTCGTGGCTTCGCAGGACGCCAAGGGCGCCGTGACCTCCTACGAGAAGGCCGCAGCGCTCGCGAACGACGATGCGTTGCTGGGGGTGCGGGCGCGGGCCTACGCGGGGCTGGGTAAAGCTGCCGATGCCGAGGGGCGCAAGGACGATGCCGTGCGCTACTACCTGAGCGTGGGCATTCTCTTCGACGATCCGGAACTGGTGCCCGAGAGCCTCGGCCGGGCGTCCGTGCTGTTGAAGGAGTTGGGGCGGGCGGACGAGAGTCGCAAAACGCTTGGTGAACTGCTGCAGCGGTACCCCGACAGCGCGGCGGCCAAGCAGGCGAAGGGTGGTTGACGCGGGCGATGATGCACTACACCTACAACCGCAATCCTGAACCCGAGGGTTTCAACCGCCTCCATCTGATCGCAGCCGTCATGGCCGCTTTGCTGTCGGTGTGCATGCATCTCGGCAGCCTCTATGTGCTGTCGAAGCTGGCCTGGGCGAGCCTCAACGCCGAGCGACCCCGCAAGGAACAGTCTGATTTCCTGCCCCTGCGCGTCGAAAGCGTCAAGCGCGAGCTCGCGCCCGCCACGCCGCGGCCGGACCGGTTGCAGGTGGGGGACACCGCGTTGCAGGCTGACCCGGCGCGCGATGCCCAGGAACTGGCCCAGCCGCCCGGAAAGGCCGCCATCGAGCCACCGCCCGTCGCCGAGAACCGTCTCGCCGGCGCCGCGGCGCCCGTGGCGGAGCCTCCGGCCATGCCCGAGCGCGAGGCCTGGCAACCGCGGCAGGAGATCCTGGCCATTCAGAAGCGCCTTGCCGCGGATACCACGAGCCTGCTTGAGCGGCGTCCGATTCCGCGCATCGAACGGGTCGTTGCCGCTCCCGATATCACCGACGTCCTGCCGCGCGACGAGTACATCAGGCAGCTTGACAAGCGCGCCCCCGGCGATGAGCGGACACTGCTCGCGGGGATCCCTGGGGGCGGCGGGACCGGAACGGGGTATGGGCCGGTAGGGGGACGGAGGCGCGAGGAGAAGCCGGTCGTCGACCTTGCGGAACCGCCGACCCGCACGGGTGGCGACCTCTTCCGGGAGGAGCCCTCGCAGATCACCGGCTACCGCGCGATCGAGAAACTCCTCAAGGCTCGCGTGACCGTCTTTCGCCCCCGTGGCGAGCGGCGTTACGGCTACTTTCGCATCGAGATCGAACGCCTGAGTGCCGCTGTACTGCCGGTCATTCCGAAGGATATCGTGATCGTGCAGGACGCCTCGGCCAGCATTTCGGAGCAGCGCCTGCATTTCTGCCGGGCCGGGCTGACGAACTGCCTCTCCCTGATCGGCCCCCGCGACCGCTTCAACATCATGTCGTTCCGCGAGCAGGCTGGAACCTGTTTCCCGGACTGGGTCCCATCCACGCCCGAGACGCGGCGACAGGCTGAACAGTACATCGGCGGGCTGCACGCGCAGGGCGAAACGGACCTGTTCGCCTCCATGCGCGCGCTTATGACGCTGAAGCGGGATCCTGGCCGTCCCGTGGTCGCGTTTGTCGTCACCGACGGTCTGCCGACGGCAGGCCTGACCGGCAGTTCGTCGATCATCGGGCAGTTCTCGGCCCTGAACGACGGGGCGATCTCCGTTGTGACGCTGGGCACCATCCGCGCGGCCAACGGCTATCTGCTGGATCTGCTGAGCTACTGCAACCGCGGGAACTCCACGGTGGTCACCACCGGCCGGTGGGATATCCCGATGGCCATCCGCGATCTGTTTCAGACCGTCAGCCGCCCGGTAATGTCCGACGTACGCTTCCGGTTCGCCGAAACGGGCGGGTGCGAGGTATACCCCGTGCTGACGGAGAACCTCTACCTCGACCGGCCGCTGGTCCTGTACGGCCGCTTCCCGCTGGCGACCCAACGCGCCGCTTTTCAGGCCGTCGGCAAGGCGTTGAACGTGAACTGCGACATGGTGTTCGATCTCGACCTGGTGAACGCGCCGGCTTCCGGCGACGCCGAGATCCGACAAGCCTGGGCGCGCCAGAAGATCTACTCGCTGATCGGCGCGCATGCCCGCGATCCGCGCCCCGAACTGTTGCGGGATCTGTCCGCCACCTCGGCCGAATATGAAGTTCCCGTGCCGTACAAGGGGCAGTTCTAGATGACCCTGGCGGTGGTGCTCGCCATCGTGCAGATCTTCGGGATGTTCGGCGTGGGCTGGCTGGCCCGCCGGCGCGGCTATATCGGGGAAGAGGACCTCACGCGGTGGAGCGCGTTCATCCTCGACTTTCTGACGCCGCCCCTGGTCTTTCATTCCATCGTGCGCGACCTGGATGTGGACCGCCTCCGGGAACTCTGGCCGCTGCCCTGCATCGGATTCGGCGGGATGGCGCTGGGCGCCGTCGTGGGGCTGGCGTGCGGCCGACTGCTGGGACGGCACGCCACGGCTGATGTCCGCCGGACGTTTCACCACCTTTGCGCAATCAACAACTACGGGTTCCTGCCGATCATCATTGTGCAGAACCTGTGGGGCGCCACGGGCCTGGCGCAGTTGTTCTTCCTGCACCTCGGCTCCACGCTGGGGTACTGGACGATCGGTATCGGGCTCCTGAGTGGCGGCGCGTGGCGGGGCGCGGTGCGGAATCTGGCGACGCCGTCGCTGCTGGGCCTTGTGCTGGCGCTCGTGCTGGCTGTGACCGGGTGGCGGCGCTACGTGCCGGATGTCGTCGTGAACACCGCGGGGGCGATCGGGGCGGCGGCCACGCCGTGCTTTATCCTGCTCTCCGGCGCCGGCCTGTACCCCTGGCCCCGGATGCAGCACAAGGGGATCGTCGCGGGGCTCACTCTGCTGCGGCTGGGGCTGCTGCCGGCCCTGACCGTGGGTGTGTTATACCTGCTGCCGCTGGCCCGTGACGTGCGCGAGTTGGCCATCATCGTGGCCCTCATGCCGGCGGCCGCAAGCTCGGCCATCCTGGCCCGACGCTACGGCGGAGATCCGGACTTCGCTTCCGAGGTGATCGTCGTCACGACCTTGCTCTGCCTGGTCACCATCCCCCTGAGCGTGCGCCTGCTGCTGGGCGCCTGACAGGTGCGAATCAGGGATTGATCGCCTTTTCCGCCGGGGCTATGCTGTGAGTTGTCAGGATAGTGCCTATGGCACGCTTGAGGGGGGGCGACTGACAGCGCCCGGTTCGTTGGCCGCTGACGCGCGGAGATAGGCTTTGCCAATGACGAAGCCCGGTGAAACAACCATCTACACCATAGCAGCCGAGCTGGGCGTCAATCCGGCCACCGTCAGTCGGGCACTGCGGCAAGCGCCCAACATCGGGGACGAGTTGCGCCGGAAGGTGCGGGAGGTGGCGGAGCGGGAGGGCTTCAGGCCGCGGCCGATCGTGAGGCGGCGCGTCACCGTGGCAGCGCTGGTCGAGACGCAGGGGCAGGGCGGCGAGCTGTTGGCCGGCGCCACGGCCGTCGTGCTTGAGGGGCTGTGGGACGCGGCGCGGGTCGCCGGCGCCGAGCTGTCGCTGTTCGGCGGGAATGGCGAAACCCTGAACGAAGCGGGGCTGCTGCGCCGGCTCGGGCGCCGGGGGGTTGACGGTGCCGTGGTGCTCAACGCCGGGGCCGGCAGCGCGTATGTGCGGGTGCTGCGGGACAAGCGCTTCCCGTGCTGCTGCGTGCTCGGCGCACCGGCCGGAGGCGAGGCGTACCTGTTCGGGGTGGACGAGGTTGCGGTGGGCGCGCACGCTGCACGCCATTTGCTTGGCCTTGGTCACCGCGCCTTGGCGGTGGTGGGCGGCGTGCCGTTCGCCAACTCCGACGCGCCTCGCGTGGAGGGCGTGCGCGGAGCCTGTGCGGACGCCGGACTGCCGGGTGAGGCGGTGTGCGTGGTACCGGCCAGCCTCGCGTACGCCGATGGGTTCGAGTGCGGCGGATGTGGAGCGGCGACGCTCCTCCGGATGCGGCCGGACATAACGGCCATCTGCGCGCTGGACGGCGCCACCGCGATTGGCGCGGTGCGCGGCTTGCGCGAACGGGGGGTGTCGGTGCCCGGTGACGTGTCTGTGCTGGCATGCGACGATACGGCAGTCTGCGCGCACGTGTCGCCGGCGCTGACCGCGGTCCGGATTCCCTACCGGCGCCTGGGGACAGCGGCATTCCAGTGGGTCTGCGCGGCGGTGGTGTCGGGCACGCCGCTGGCCCCGCCCGCCGGGGTCGGGTCACCTTTCGAGTTGCTGGTGCGCGAGAGCACGGGGACCGTCAGGCCGCGCGGGGCGGCCGGGTAAAAGGCGGAAAGGACGCGAGGCATGCGCGAGCCATGGCGGGTGTGGGCAGGGGCGGTTACCGGCTGGGGGGCCGCCCTGATCGCGGCGAATGTGCTGCAAGCGGTGGAGGTCCCGATGAAGACACAGGCGGGTGACGGTCTGAGGCAAGCGTGGGGGGCGGGGCGTTGGTTTCCGGGAGGAGGGCCGGCGTTGCGGGCTGCCGTGGATGGCTACCTCGGGCAGGCGCACGTGCCGCCGGTGAAGGGGCGTATCGTGGCGGCGCTCGCGCCGCACGCAGGTTATCCCTACTCCGGCCCCGTGGCGGGCCACACGTTTCGGGCCCTGCGCGAGAACCGGGGCGGCACGGCGGCGCCGCAGGTTGTCGTTGTGCTGGGGTTCTGTCACCGCGCCTCCTACGAGGGCGTGGCCTTGCTCGGCGGCAGCGCCTTGTCCACGCCGCTGGGCCACGCCATCCTTGACCGTGAGGCGGTGGGCGTGCTGACGAACGCGAGCCGGCGCGTGGTGCTGCAGGATCGGCCCCACCAGGGGGAACACTCGGCCGAGAACGAGGTGCCCTTCGTGCAGGCTGTCTTCCCCGGCGTGCCGTTGGTGGTGGCGCTGATGGGGGACCACAGCGAGGCGACGGTGGATGAGCTGGTGAAGGCGCTGCTGGCCCTGCAAGCGAAAAAGGACTGCCTGGTTATCGCCAGTACCGATCTGCTGCACGATGCGGACTACGACCTCGTCACGCGTACCGACAAGGCCACGCTGGAACTGGTGCGGCGCATGGATACCGCAGGTTTGGCCAAGGCCTGGTCTCCGGACCGGCAGGTCTGCTGCGGTATCGGTCCCGTACTCTGCGCGATGCGCTTCGCCGCTGCGCGCGGTTGCCGTGAGGCGTTGGTGCTACGCTATCGCAACAGCGGCGACGATCATCCGGAAAGCAGGGGCGACTGGGTTGTCGGCTACGGGTCTGTGGCGTTCCCCGTAGCTGACTCTCCATGATGGGCTTGCGTCAGGGTTACTTGGTCTGCGTCGGCCAGACCGATCCCATGCCGTGGCGGGGGTCAAACGACTTGAAGTAGTCGTACTCCAGCCACTGGAAGAGCAACAGCGCGATGAAGCAGAGCACGGCGATGACCCCAAACACGACGGCCACAGTGTAGCTGCCGCTCCGCACGATGACCGGCGGCATGCCTGGAGCGGTCGCCCGTGTGGCAAGTCCGCCGTCAGCAACTGTCGAAATGTCCGGCAACTCCATGCCATCCACGGTGGCGCTCCCGAATCCCAGGATCGGCGCGAAGATAATGGGCAGCAGCCAGAGCCCAATCCCAAACCCGGCGCCCTTGCCGAAGCGAGTCGCGATGCCGAGAGAGACAAGGAGCATGAAGATAACCGTACCGAGTCCCGGAATGAGGTTCAACAGGACCAGCCAGCCGGATTTGCCGGCTGCCTGGCAGAGCAGGATGAGATTCCAGATCGGGATCAGAATCCCGAAGCCCGGCAGGCCGGCTTTGGAGAGGATGCGCCAGAAGGCAACCACGATGAGCAGGGTGGGCAGCAGCGTGATGAGCATGACCGTCAGGCCGATCCCCGCCAGGATGCCGCCCGCCTGGGCGACCGCAGCCGGGTCAACGGTCACGGTGGGCGTCAAGTCGCTTTCGACGGTTGCGGGAGCCGCGGACGTCGTAGCCGTTGGGTCCGGTACGACGGCGGGCGCCGCCGTCGCGTCGGCAGGTGCGGCTGTTGTCGCATCTGCCGGTGCTGCAACGGCGGGGTCCGCCGGCACTGCGGCATCTTGTGCCAGAAGCCTGCCGGTGATCGAGATGGTTAGAACCGTGGTCAACACGGTTGCCAGGAACGCGCGAAGCTTCATAGATCCCTCTTCTTTAACACTCCCTGCGACGAACCGGATTGTTCCGCAAGTGTCGAGGCGCACTGTACATAACCGGTCGGTTGGTAGCAACTGCAAATCCGCGGCAAAACGCAAAACGCGTGCATCCGCGCCTTGGTGGGTTGGGGCGTTTGGCTGGTAGCCCCGCCTAGTCCTCGACGACGACCCTGAAGCCAACCTCCATGACCGGCTGGTAGTCGGCAAACGGCATGCGCCAGCTGCTGGTGCCCATGAAGGGCCTGCTCCACCAGGATCCGCCGCGGACCACACGCTCGTCGCCGGTGGCCGCCACCTCGTTGCGGCCGTCTTCGCCGTAGGGGTAGGGGGCATACCGCGAGCGGGTCCACTCGGCGACGTTGCCGTGCATGTCGAACAGGCCCCAGGCGTTCGGCGCGTAAGTGCCGGGGGACGCGGAGAGTTGCTGCCCGTCGCTGCGCGTCGCGTCCTTGGGGATGTAGTCGTCGTACTTGAGGGGGTTGTCGCGGACGAGGATGCCTTTGTACCCGGCGTGGGCGGTGTCGGCGACGAAGCGGCTGAGCGACTTGTCCCCGAAGTTGGCGAACGGCGCGTAGTCGGCGGTCGCGGGGCCGAAGGCGTAGGCTTCGTCCGAGCCGGCGCGGCAGGCCCACTCCCACTGCGCCTCGGTGGGCAGCGTGACCTTCCGGCCGGTCCTCCGGGAAAGCCAGTCGCAGAACGCCATGGCGTCGCGCCAGGAGACGCGGCAGACCGGTTGCGCGTCCTCGTTGAGCGACCAAGGGCGCTGGCCGAACTGGTAGGCGAGGGCGTCGGCCACGCGGCTGTCGTGGGCTGGGTCGAAGAGCCGGTAGAGGGCGTTGGAGACCTCGAGGCGGCCCATCCAGAACGGCCGGTCGATCGTGACGCGGCAGGGTGGTTGTTCGTCGCGGTGCCCGGTGGCGGAGCCCATGACGAATGCGCCGGCGGGGATGCGGGCCAGCTCCAGCCTGACGTCGCTGCCTGCGTCAAGCGTCAGCAAGGCCGGCGTGCCGGCCAGCGCCTTGACCCGGGCCGCATCGAGGGGCCAGCCGGCCAGCGCAGGCGGGGCGGTCTCGATCCGGGGCTGGGGCGCGGGCGGGACCGGCACGACTTTCGCATCGACGATCGAGGGCTGCTCCTCGTGGTTCTCGTCGACGTTGCCATACCGCAGGCGTGACGCGGCGCGCAGGTTCTCGGCCTGGACGATCGTGGGGCCGCGGATGGCTGACCAGGCGCCGTGGTACGGGCGGTTCATGTCGGCCCAGGCCACCAGCCGGTCGAAGGCGTCGGCGTCGAGCGTGACGCCGGCATGCCCCTTGCGCAGCAGCTTGCCGAGGTCCGTGGTGGAGAAGTGAAACTCCATGGGGGCGAGCAGGTGATAGTCGCCTTCGATGCCGTTGTTGCGGACGAACGGGAAGAGGTTGGCATAGCTGGTGGAGAAGCGGCCGGCGCTGGCGCCGCCGTTGCCGCTGAACTGGCTGCGCCAGCCGGCGAGCGGCTTGCCGCCGGTGAGCTCGGGCGGCGGGCCGCCCTCCTTGTGGCAACTGACGCAGTAGCGGTCGAGCACAGGCTGGACCTCACGGTCGAAGCTGAACCCGCTGACCGCGGGCCGCCAGGGCTGGATGGCCGAGGGCGCCTGCGCCAGGGCCAGGCTGGGGCGGGAGGGGACGCCCATGTTCGCGCTTTCGTGGCAGCCCACGCAGGAAACGACCTCGCCCGGCATCGCCGTCATCCAGCTGCGCATCAACGCCAGCGCCTGGCCCTTTTCGTCCAGGGGCTGGATGGCGAGCGGGGTGTTGGCGGGGACGTGAAACTTGGCCGAGCCGTCCGGGTAGACCGGGACGGTGCCGATGATGCGCCGGATGTCCCACGGGCCGTCCATGCCGATGACGCCGTAGAGGCCTCCCGTGTGGTGGTAGCTGAACGTGTAGGAGTAGAGGCGCAGGGACTTGACCGTGCCGCGGGGAATCCCCTTGAGCCCGGGACCGGAGTAGATGTCGTGGATGAGAACCAGGCTGTCCTTGCGGCTGAGATCCACCTTGTCGGGGATCACCGGCGGCGCCGGCCGCGGCGCCAGCGCGACCGGTTCGAACAGGACGTAGCCGGCGGCGTCCTGGACGAGGAGGAGGTTGTCGTAGATATCCGCCAGGTACAACCCCCAGCGGTGGGCCGCGGTGGGCTGGCAGGCAACCAGAAAGTACTTGTCGCTGAGCGGACACGGGTGGATGAAATTCGGCCAGACGCCGGTCATGTGGTCATAGATCCTGGCCTTGAACGCTTTGCCGTAGCCGGGGATCTTCTGCACCACGCCGGCGTCCTCGTAGCGACCCTTGGCGACGTCGAGGATCACCAGCTCGCCGGTACGCGCCGGCCCGTGGTGTCCGCTCGAGATCCCGATCACCTGGTTCGGCTTGCCGGGAATGGGCGTGGCGTAGAAGAAGGCAGCCGGCCAGTAGGCGTTCGAGCCGTAGAAGGCACGCTGGGCCGTGCCATCCGGGTTCATCGTGAACAGGAGGCGGGTGTTGGAGTGCGGGGTGTCGGTGTACTCCCAGCGCTGATAGAGGACGGTGCCGTTGGCCATGACGCGCGGCGTCCAGTTGTGCTCCTGGTCGAAGCAGAGCTGGCGGACGCTGCCGTCGGCGGAGAGGCGGAAGAGATTGGCGACGTGGATGCTGCCGTTGACGCAGGGTACGCCGACGCGCGGGGCGGAGCTGCTGTAGACGATGTCGTCGTTCGGCAGGTAGCAGGCGTCGTAGTTGCCGAGGTCCGGATCGAGGGCCGGCGTCACTTGCCGCAGGCCGCTCCCGTCGCTCCGCAGTTCGAAGACCTGCCACTGGTTGCTGGCGTTTGGCATGGAGAAGAGGAACCGGTCCGCGTTGAAATGCAGGCAGAGATCGCCGACGAAGCGGTTGGCCTCGGGGCGAAACAGGGTGCGTGTCGGCGTCCGGCCGTGCAGCGAGACTTCGACGATTTCGTTGTCGTACCCCCGCGGCGCGAGTGCGGAGTTGCTGGCATAGTTGGCGGGCAGGGCGGGCTTCCCGGCCCCGCGCTTGATCGCCAGCACCCTGTCGAAGTCGAGCAGCGGGTTGGCCAGCAGGATCCGGCGCTGCAGGGCGAGGATCTCGCTCGCCTGCTGCAGGGCGTTCGTGTTGCCCGCTCCTGCCTGCGCTGCCAGGGGCTTCAGGTCGGCGGGGATGGCATCAACCCGCTGGCGCAGCTCCGCGGCATCGCCGAAGCGCTCCGGTGCGGTGACCGCCAGGTCGTCCAGCGCGCGCCGGAGCGCAGCCCGATCGACGAGCTGAAGCTGCAACGCGGCCTCCCGCCGGCTCGACACGTTGTTCGTTGCCGCCGCACTGGCTGCGTCCGCACCGCAAGCGAAGCGGACGGAAAGGACCGTCAGCAGGACCGTGACGGTGGGCACGAGAGACCGCAGCGTGGGTGTCATATCCATGGCGGGGGACTGTAACGCACGAACCCGTCCGCGCGGAAGCGAAAAGGCGCGCCTTCGATGCAGCGTTCGCCCACCCCGGTGCGTGCGCCGGCCCGTTCCGCTTCCCTCGGCGCCTGGCGTGTTCGAAAGGTCTGCCGGTGGCAAGCCGCACGGTTCGGCGGAAAAAACCTACCGTTCAAGACCGCGAAGCGTGTACTCTATGCGCCCCGGCCGGGTGGTTGGTCGGGCACAATCGGGAGAAGCGCTATGGGTGCAAGCGGACGGGGTTGTTGGCTGGTGCTTGGGATCTTCGCCGGGACGTGGTTGCTCCCCGCGGCGGAAGGTGGCGTGCTCGACAAGCAGGCCCAGTTGGAGGCGCAGACCTTCTGGGATAACCAGGACTGGGACTGGTACAAGGCGAACATTCCGTTCTTCGAGTGCCCGGATGCGGACATGACCACGATCTACTACTACCGCTGGGACCTGGTCACCAAGCACCTGGTCTATGGCTCGCCGAACAGCGGCTACAGCTACACCGAGTTCATGGACCGGCCCTTCTGGTCCGGGGCCTACGGCGCGATCAGTTGCCCCGCCGGTCACCAGCTCTACGAGGTCCGCTGGCTCGCCGACGCGCGCCTCGCGCAGGACTACGCGCGCTACTGGCTGCGCACCCCCGGCGCCCAGCCGCGCAATTACAGCACCTGGCTCGCCGACAGCGTCTGGGCCGTGCATCTCGCGCACCGTGACGAGGCGTTCGCGAAGGACCTGCTCGCCGACCTGATCAGGAACCACGAGGGTTGGGAGAAACGCCATTTCGTGCCTGCGGTGGGGATGTACTGGCAGATCGGCCACGACGACGGCATGGAGTTCAACATCGCCAGCCGCCAGACCCGCGACATCTTTCGCGGCGCCCCCGGCTTCCGGCCGTCGTTCAACGCCTACATGTGGGCGGATCTGCAGGCCATCGCCCGCATCGCCGATCTCGCCGGCGAGGCGGAGACCGCGAAAACGTACCGCGCCAAAGCCGACGCCCTCAAGGCGAAGGTGCAGGCGCTGCTGTGGGATCCCAAGCGCAACTTCTTCTTCCAGATGTTCAAGAACGACGAGGAATGCGACCCCAAAAAGTGGCCCGGCCAAAAGCTCAAGGCCGGCACGTTGACCTACCAGGACGGCCCCTTTGCCGGCGATCCGCACGGCCGCGAGTTGATCGGCTACGTCCCGTGGGCGTTCAACCTTGTCGACGCGGGCTACGAGTCGGCCTGGCAGTACCTCATGCCCACCAACCGCTTCATGGCCAGATTCGGGCCGTCGTTTGTCGAGCGCAACGACCCCCTGTTCCTTGTCACCAACCACGGCTGCTGGTGGAGCGGCCAGTCCTGGCCGTATGCGAACACGCAGGTGCTCAAGGCGCTCGCGAACCTCCTGCAGAACTACAAGCAGGACGTCATCACCCGCGCCGACTACCTTAAGGTCCTGCAGACCTACACCGCCACGCACCGGAAGAACGGCAAGCCGTACCTCGCCGAGGCCGCCAACCCCGACACCGGTTCGTGGGAGGGCTACGACGGCTATAACCACAGCGAGCACTACTTCCACAGCGGCTACACCGACCTGATCGTCACCGGCCTGGCCGGCGTGAAGCCGCGCGCCGACGACACCATCGAAATCGATCCGCTCGCACCGGCCGACTGGCCGTGGTTCGCGCTCGACGACGTCCCGTACCACGGCCGGCGCGTGAGCGTGATCTGGGACAAGGACGGCACGCGGTACAAGCTGGGCAGCGGTCTGCACCTCCTCATCGATGGCAAGCAGGCCGCCTCCGCGCGGACGCTGGGCAGGCTCACGGCGAAAATGCCGCCGCCGCCCGCGCGGCCACCCGCCGCGAAGGCCCTCACGCCGGTCAACTATGCCGTGAACAACGACGGAACCTACTTCCCCCGCATGGCCGCCTCCTTCACCGCGAAGGGCACCTCGCTGACCAAGGCCTGCGACGGCCAGGCGTGGTACCTGCTCAATCCGCCGAACCGCTGGACGGCCGAGGGCTCGACCAATGCCGTCGACTGGATCGAGGTGGATCTCGGCACCAATCGCACCGTCCACACCGCGAAGCTCTATCTGCTCGACGACGGTGAGAAGATCACCGTGCCGCAGCAGGTCGCTTTCCAGTACTGGGATGGCCGCGCGTGGAAAGAGGTGCCGCGGCAGACGCGCGTGCCGGCCCGGTGGACAGGCAAACGCGCCAACACGATCACGTTCCCGGAGCTCGCCGCCTCCAGGTTCCGCGCCGTGCTGACCCACGGCCCGACCGGCAAGTCCGGCCTGTCTGAGTTCGAGGTGTGGGGCGCTGCCCAGCTGCCGCTCCCGCCGCCTCCGGCACTGCAGGGCAACCTGGCCTATAACCCGACCAGCGAGGGCTTCCCCAAGGCCAGTGCGTCCTTTGCGGACGTGTTCGGCGGCCAGCCGAAGTCGGCGATCGACGGTCGGATCGTGCAAACCGCCACCCCGATGAACCGCTGGACCTCCTACGGTTCGCCGAATCCGACCGACTGGCTCGAGATCGACTTCGGCGCGGCCAAGACCGTCGGCCGCATCGAGATTCATCTGTACGACGACCGTGGCGGCGTCCAGACGCCCGAGGGCTTCGTGGCCCAGGTGTGGGACGGCGCCGCGTGGACGGATGCGCCCGGCCAGGTGAAGACCCCCGCCGCGCCGAGTGCCGGCGAGGTCAATGTGATCGCCTTCCCACCCGTAAAGACGGCCAAGGTGCGCCTGGTCTTCACCCACAAGGGCAATTCCCGCAGTGGCGCGACGGAGGTCCTGATCTTCGAGAAGTAGAGCGTGGTGTGAATTCGCGGAAGCGCGCAGGGGTGACTCCCAGGCCGAACCGCTACCTCGCCAGTGGCTTCCGGGTTGCCTTGCCCCCACGGCAGCAATGAGCCGAGGCAGGAGGTTCGTTCCGGCCGTGGGGCGGGACATACGCCTACGCCGGCATGGCTTCGAACAGCTTGCCGATGTCCGCCCGCAGTTGCTTCAGCACACCCAGCGCGCCCGCCAGCAAGGCCTCGGCAATCTCACGGTACCGTTTGACGAACTTGAGCAGTCCCTCGACGATGTGCCGGGCTTTGTGCCACAGCATGAGCAGCTCGGCTTTCGCCTTGGCCGAGACATCGAGATTGGCAATGCGATCAAGGACTTCCTGTGCTTCCACGTAGCGCTCCTCGGATTCTGCTGGGTTTGGTGTGCTGCGGACAGGCTCAGGATGGGCGCCTGACCGCCGGGTTGCCGACGACGGCAAGGGCCTTCAGTGGGGACACGTACGGCCTACAATGCGCCTGGTGGACTGTACAGACTCGGTGCGTGGCTGGCGGGGCGGACGGTGCCTGCCTCACAGGGTTATAACCGCCGCGGGGCGGGAATTAAGGTGCCGTGGTCATGGCTGTCGGAGTTGCTTGCTGTGAAAACGACTGTCAATTCGGCTTGCCTCTCAAATACGACGGTCTACGATCCACCGCATGGGGATCGGCACAGGTGGTGCGAGCCTTTGCGTTTCAGTGGGGCGGACGGCTGCGAGAAGGATGCAAGGGACTGGCAAGCCAACCGAAGGAGCTGGTAAGATGAAGACATTGGGGTTCTCTCTAACGGCCGCACTCGTGCTGACACTGAACGTCACGGCCTATGCTCAGGGCCCCGTGATTTCTTCCTTCCACCAGAACGGTGAACTGCGGTGTGCGGATCTGATTCCCGGTAGCACCTGCACGGTGGAATGGGCGTCGTCCATGGACGGGCCTTGGACGAACAACTGGGATAGGCTGCACAGCGTGGTGGCGGATACCAATGGCGCGATCACTGTGGGTGTGCCGATGTTCTACCGGGTCAGGGGGCAGGCCGTTCCCGCTGGCATGGTGCTGATTCCCGGCGGGACAAACGCTGGGACGGACCCTGACTTCGGGGCGTACAGCCTGACGGTGGCGTCGTTCTACATGGACCGTTACGAGGTGACGAAGGCGCTGTGGGACGAGGTAAGGAACTGGAACGGCGGCAACGGGTACGGCTACGACAACAATCTGGACGGCGAAGGCTCGCATGGTCGGGGCAAGGCTGCAGAGCACCCGGTGCATACGGTGAACTGGTACGACTGCGTGAAGTGGTGCAATGCGCGCAGCCAGAAGGAGGGGCGGACGCCGGTGTACTACACGGACGCCGAGTTCACACAGGTGTTCAAAACGGGACAGGTTTTGGAGCCCTACGTCAAGGCTTCGGCTGCCGGGTACCGATTGCCGACGGACACGCAGTGGGAGTATGCGGCGCGGGGTGGCGTAGCGGGCAGGCGGTTTCCCTGGAGCGATAGCGACACGATCCAGCATGCGCGGGCCAATTACTACAGTCGTGCATCGTACGGCTACGACACGAGCCCGACGCGGGGCTATCACCCCACGTACAATGAGGGCGTGGATCCGTACACCAGTGCGGTGGGCTCGTTTACGGCGAATGGGTATGGGTTGTACGACATGGCGGGGAATGTCTGGGAGTGGTGCTACGATTGGTATCCGGGCTTTGTGGGCTCGGTCCGCGTGGGTCGCGGCGGCGGTTGGATCCTCTACGCCGGCGACTGCCGGGTTGCCAATCGCGGCGGCTCCTACCCGGACGGCGCCTACTACACCTTTGGCTTTCGGGTTGTTCTGCCCCCAGGTCAGCCGTGAGCTACAGCAGGTGTGTTCGTTCGGGCCGTTGGGGCGGGACGCACCCCGAGCGGAGCGAGAGGGCGAACGGACGCAAGGCAGGGTAAGGGGTGAGATGCCGGGAACCTGCCTGCTCAGTAATACTCCCTGATGTACGCGTACGCCCGGTCGGGGTGCAGGTCGATCTCGCAGAACTTGGACACCACCAGGTACAGCCGGTCGGCCTTGTCCAGGCGGCCGATCTGTTCCTCGAACCCGAAGTGCTCGATGATTTCCCGGGCCTGTTGCGAAAAGCCCTTGATGTAATGGGTCAGAACTGGGTATCCCCGTCGCTCTAGTGTGTTTCTTTGGCGCTGGCTGTGATTTCTTT
>CAYOBW010000040.1:34640-35893 GCA_964402115.1 uncultured Victivallales bacterium | reverse complement strand
CCAAGCGTTGCAGTTGACAAAACGGCCTGAAGTGGCCATAAAGCAGGCTTTCACGCGCTGGCGCCCATGCAAATGAACCAGCGCGCGACCGGTGATGGACAACCTCAAGCAGCAGAGGAGCAACAGACTCCGATGGAACAGCTGGCTCAAACCCTGAAGTCGGGCGCGATGGCCATCGTCGAACTGCCCATGCCGGTGGTGGGTGGCGGGATGGTGCTTGTCCGCAACCACTACTCGTTGATCAGTGCGGGTACCGAGGGCTCCACGGTCAAGACAGCCCGCAAGAGCTTGCTTGGAAAAGCACTGGAGAAACCGCAACAGGTCAAACAGGTGCTGGACGTTCTGCGCGCACAAGGCCCACTGCAGACCTACCGGGCGGTCATGAAGAAACTGGACGCGTACTCGCCTCTGGGCTACAGCTCGGCAGGCACCGTGCTTGAGGTTGGACGGGGGGTGACCGCCTTTGCCTGTGGCGACAGGGTCGCCTGCGCGGGCGTGGGCTACGCCAACCATGCGGAAGTCGTATGCGTGCCCGTGAATCTGTGCGTCAAACTGCCACCCGCGGCCGACTTGAAGCTGGCCTGTTACAATACGCTGGGAGCCATTGCCTTACAGGGCATCCGTCAAGCCGACCTGCGCCTGGGCGAGAGCTGTTGCGTGATCGGGTTGGGGTTGCTCGGGCAGTTGACCGGGCTGATGCTGCGCGCGGCCGGCATCCGGACCTTCGGCGTGGATATCGATGCTTCGGCCGTGGCGACGGCTCGCGCGCACGCAACGGACGGCGCGTGGGAGAGAGACAGCCCGGGGCTGGCCGAGCATCTCGACAGCCTGACGGACGGGCTGGGCGTGGACGCGGTCATCGTCACGGCCGCCACGGCCAGCCTCGACCCCATCAACTTCGCGGGTCGCGTCGCCCGCAAGAAGGGGCGCGTCATCATCGTCGGCGCCGTGCCCACGGGATTCGACCGCGATCCGTATTTCTACCGGAAGGAGTTGGAGGTCCGCATGTCCTGCTCCTACGGACCGGGCCGCTACGATCCGGAGTATGAAGAGAAAGGCCTGGACTATCCCGCCGCCTACGTACGCTGGACCGAGAAGCGGAACATGGAGGCCTTCCAGCACCTGGCCCATACGGGGCGGATGGACCTCAGCTACCTCACCACCCATGAGATTCCCTTGGAGAAGGCCCCGGCAGCCTACGACATGATCGTGAACCGCACCGAGCCCTTCCTCGGCGTCGTGCTGGCCTACGA
>CAYOBW010000040.1:5547-34540 GCA_964402115.1 uncultured Victivallales bacterium | reverse complement strand
CCCTGCAGGCTCTGGAGCGCGGCAAGCACGTCTTCGTGGAGAAGCCGCTCTGCCTGGACGAGGAACAGATGGAGGCGTTGCGGACCTGCCGTTCGCAAGCTCCCCGAACGCAGCTCATGGTTGGCTTCAACCGCCGCTTCGCGCCACTCGCCGACAAGCTTCGGTCACACATGGGCGAAGGCCCGAAAGCCATGCTGTACCGCGTCAATGCCGGATCCATCCCGGCCGATCACTGGGCGCAGGATCCCGAGATCGGCGGCGGTCGCGTGCTTGGCGAGGTCTGCCATTTCGTGGATTTCATGGTGTTCCTCTGCCGCTCGCTGCCGGTTCGCGTGCAGGCCATGGCCCTGCCCGATGCCCACGGCACCCAGGACACGTTGACCGTCAACCTTGAATTCCGCGACGGTTCGATCGGCTCGCTGGCCTACTTCGCGAATGGCGCCAAGGAGGTGCCGAAGGAGTATGTTGAGGTTTACGGCAACGGGGTGACCGGCATCCTGCGCGACTTCAAGCAGCTCGAGGTGTATGGCGGCGGCAAACCCTGCCGCGAGCACCTCCTGAATCAGGACAAGGGCCAGGCAAGGATGGTCCGAGCCTTCCTGCAAAGCGTGCGCGACGGCGGGCTGCCGCTGATCCCGGACGAGGAAACCTTCGGCGTCACGACCACCACCTTCAAGATTCTGGACGCGCTGCGAACGCGGCAAAGCGTGGCGCTGGAAGCGTGAAGGACAGTCACCCGCGCAACGCTGCGGTACCGGGAGCCTGATTGCGCATGGTAAACGACCAACAGCTGCAGGCCGTCATCATGCGACTGCTGGGGTACGTGGAGCGGGCCGACTATCGCGGCTATGATCCCTACGATGCCCTGAGCAGCCCGTTCGTGCGCGTTCTCACAGGAGGCTTGAAGTACGGCCGGATCGCCTGGACCCAGTTCCTGCGGCGCAGCCCCGTCAATCTGCGCCCACTGCTTGGAATTCGCAAAGGACTGAATCCGAAGGGCTTGGGACTGTTCCTGGGGAGCTACGCAAAACTCTACCGACTGGATCCACAGCCGAACGGACTGGAGCGGATCAAGCAGTTGACCGCAGCGCTGCGGGAACTGCGGAGCACAGCCTATCCGGGCCACGGCTGGGGGTACAACTTCCCCTGGCAATCGCGCGCCGCCTTTGTGCCGGCCGGCACACCCACCATCGTCAATACGGCCTTCGTCGGTCACGCGCTTCTGGATGCCGGCGAAGCCACGGGGTGGGAGACCGCCACGGAACTGGCCCTGCCAGCGGGTGACTTCCTGCTGCGGGGCGTCAACCGCCTCGCGGAAGGGGATACCTGCTGCCTGAGCTACACGCCGATCGACCGCAACTTCGTGCACAATGCCAACCTGCTGGCAGCCTCGCTGCTGATCCGCCTGGCTGACAAGACCGGCCGGAACGATCTGCGCGAGGCGGCCATGGCCAGCCTGGCCTACAGTATGCGGCACCAGCATGCGGACGGGGCCTGGTACTACGCGGAGGCCGGCATCCAGCACTGGATCGACTCGTTTCACACCGGCTTCAACCTGCAAGCCATCCGCGGCTTCCTGCGGGCGGGCCATGGCGAGCAGTACCGCGTGGCCTATGAGCGCGGGGTCCGGTACTACGCCGAGCGCTTCTTCCTTGAGGACGGTACGCCCAAGTACTACGAGAGGGCCACCTACCCCATCGACATCCATGCGCCCGCCCAGGCGCTCGCCTTCTTCGCGGAGGAGGGGCCCGCCTACGAGCCGCTGGTCGCGCGCGTGCTGGACTGGCTCCTCGCCAACCTCTACGACGAACGGCGCGGCACGTTCTACTTCCGCCGCGGCCGGCGCTCAGTCAACCGGATTCCCTACATGCGTTGGGGACAGGCCTGGGCGCTGCACGGACTGACTGCGTGCTGGCAGCAACGGGCAAGGCCCGCAACCGAACGGGGTTGAGATATGGCAGAGGACGGACAGGACAGGCCACGGCGTACGGATGTGCTGGGGGTACCGGTTGATGCTGTCGACATGGACGGCGCCTTGACCTTCATCACCGCCTGCGTGCGGCAAATGACACGGCCCGGCTACATCATGGCCGTGAACCCGGAAAAGGTCCGCGTTGCGCGGCGCGATCCGGAACTGTTGGCGTGCCTGCGTAACGCAACCCTGCTGATCCCGGACGGCATCGGGGTCGTCAAGGCGGTACGCTGGCTGCAAGGGTTGCGCCTGGCGCGCGTGGCGGGCGCCGACCTGTTCGAGCGCCTGTGCCAGGTGTCGGCCGCCGGGAGCCTGCGGCTCTTCCTGTACGGTGCAACGGAGGAGGTGAATCGTGGCGCGGTCGAAACCCTGCGCGCACGTTACCCCGGAATACAGATCGTGGGCCGCGCCAACGGCTACGTGGCCGATGCGGAGATGGCCGACCTGGTTGCCCGGATCAATGCCGCCGCGCCGGATATCCTGTTCGTCGGCCTCGGCAGTCCCCGGCAGGAGCGCTGGATTAGCGCACACCTGCCGGAGTTGCAGGTGAGGTTCTGCATGGGCGTCGGCGGCACCTACGACACGGTCACCGGGAAGGTTCGCCGCGCCCCGCGCTGGTGTCAGCGCCTGGGAGTCGAGTGGCTTTACCGCCTCGTGCGCCAACCGTCGCGTCTGCTACGACAGACCTCCCTGCCCCTGTTCGTCTGCTGGGTGGCAACGGCGTGGCTGCGACAGCGCAGCGCAGGAAAACGCGCAGGGCAGGCGACCGATTGACCCAACCCCGCCAGCGCGTCCGCGCGCGCTCGTCTCAGCGTAACGCCGCATCTTCTTTTGTGCTGGCGTTCGAAAGCGGCGGGCAGGTATTATCCACAGGCCTTGGCAGGGAGCAGACACGAGCACAGCTGACATGATGGACATTTTACCGGTTACTTGCTTCGCCCCAGGCCCCCACGCAACCGTCGAGTACTTCGCGGATGGAGCCTTGGCGTTCCTGGTGGACGAATTGCTCCTTGTGCGCATGGGGCGATTCACCGCGCGCCTGGTGGAACTGGCGGAAACAGGCCTCAACGTCGGGCTGATCACGGACAAGCTGGCCGATGAATGCGCCGGCGACAAAGACGGCCTAAAGGCCATCGTTATCAATGGGTTGTGCGCCATGGAACGACAACGGGTTCTGCGGCGTTGCGTGACGTGGAATCGAGGAGCGACGAAGATGAACGAGATCGACCACCTGATGATCAACCCGGACGTATCCTTCCGACAGGAGGATGAGGATGGAGCCATCCTGTTCAATCCGGACACGGACGGGCTGAAGGTCGTCAACCCCACCGGCATCGTCATCTGGCGCTTTCTGGCCCAACCGCACACGCAGGCAGAGGTGATCGCACACCTGCTTGAGGCGTTTGACGGGGCGCCGGAGTCGCAGGTGGCTGGCGATGCGGAAGCCTTTATCAAGGACCTCGTTCAGGGTGGATTCATCGGCTCCCTGCGGGAGGTGCCGCATGGCTGACCTATTGCCACCCGCCTGCGCAGAGACCACTGCGACGGCGCCCGTCGTCTCGCTGCCCGACGGTGTACCGTTCCTGAGCACCTACTACCTCTACCTTAGCAGCGGCTGCAACCTGTTCTGCCGACACTGCTGGATCACTCCCGACCTCGTACAGGGCCAGGGCGGCCACGGCGAATGTATAGACCTTGCCTGCTTGCGGCAGGCCGTTGAGGAAGGCCGGGAGCTGGGGCTGAGCAACGCCAAACTGACCGGGGGCGAGCCGATGCTCCACCCGCAGTTCAGGGAGATCGTCGAGCTGCTCACGCAGGCCAACCTGCGTATCAACATGGAAACCAACGGCACGCTGATCGATGCTGCGATGGCCGCGTTCCTGGCAGCACACCGGCCGGCCGTCGGACACATCTCCACCAGCTTGGATAGCCTCGATCCTCGCAAACACGATGCCTTTCGCGGTAAACGGGGCGCTTTCGACGCCACGTTGGCCGGCATTCGTCACCTGGTGGCGGCAGGAATCAAACCCCAGGTCATCATGAGCGTCCATCGCGACAACGTCGGCGAGCTGGAAGCCCTCGTCAACCAGTCCGCGGCATGGGGCGTCAGCTCGTGCAAAATCAATCTCATCGGCGAGCAGGGCCGGGGAACGGACATGCACGCGCGCGGCGAAACGCTGTCGCTGGACGAGATCCTGAAGCTCGCGCGCTTCATCCGGTCCGAGCTCGCCGCCAGAGCACCCATTCCTGTGGTCGTGCTGCTACCCCCGGCGCTCTCGCCGGTCCGGGGCTTGCTGGCCAGCCGTGACGGAGGCGACACGTGTAATGTGCTGCATGTGCTGGGCATCCTCGGCAACGGCGACATGGCCCTTTGCGGTATCGGACGCAATGTGCCGGAGTTGTGCTTCGGCAAGATCGGCCAAGTCTCCGTGCGGGAAGCGTGGTGCAACCATCCGGTTCTGGTTGAGCTCCGACAGGGTCTGCAGGGACGGGGGCGCGGGCTCTGCGCCGATTGCATCCACTTCGCCCGCTGCCACGCTCACTGCCTGGCCGAAAACTACAGCGTGACCGGCCAGTTGCTGAGCCCCTCACCCTTGTGTACGGCGGCAGAGGCGGCTGGTCGCTTCCCGCCCACGCGCCGGCGCAGCTGGAGTCCGTCAGCCACATGATCCGAGACCCATCCATCAGGCGGCACCTCCGCCAGCACGGGGTCATGTTCCTGCACGCATCCTCCGCGCGCCTGCCGGAAGGGGCCGCGCTCTTCCTCGGACGCTCAACGGCCGGCAAGAGCACCATCGCACGCCTCCTGGCGCCCGAGTTCCCCACCCTGGCCGACGACGTGGTGGCCGTGCGACATACACCTGACGGAGGGTGGGAAGTCCGCAATGGGTATCCCTGGGTCACCGATCTGCTCAGCCGTGCCGAGTTGTCCGGCCTGACCGCACTGCTGGAGGCAAAGGACTACCACCGCCTGGCAGCCTGCTACTACCTGGACAAAGGGCCGGCAGTCAGCCTGACTCCGTTAAGCGATCTCGCAATCTGCCAGCGACTTGCCGCAGCGATCACGGAGGTCCTCTGCCAGGGGCGCATGACCGGCAGTCTCAACGCCTGTCCGGATGCCATCGCCGAGGATGTGGCCAGTCGGCGCTTCTGGTTCGCGACGGTCGCGGCGATCAGTCGACGTGTACCGGGGGCCCAGCTGACCTTTCCGCCCGATGAACGCGTGCGAGCCTTCTTCCGCGACGGTGGGGGGTGAGCAACTGCAGCGCACAGCTGAGAATTGCGCCAAAAAAAACCTCTTGCAGCGCTGCACACCCTTCGGCATAATACCAGACAAGTGTATGACAGGCAATGAATCAGGCAAGGAGAAGCGGCATGAGTAAACCCGTTTACCAGAAACCCGAAGTTGTTGATATGAGTGCTGTAGCGACTGCTTTTGGAGCTGATTGCACTAATGGGTCCGGAGCAAATCCTAGCTGCTTTGGCGGAAACTTGGTGGTAAGCCCAACTTGTGCCCCTGGCGGAGCGAATTCGGGTCAGTTCTGTCTTGCTGGGGGTGCAGCAATAGGCACCTGTGCAACTGGCGGCGCGGCTCTGTAGCTGGCGGCGCGGCCTGATCAATCACTTAGCGATGACGTGACCACGCACATGGCGCCTTGTTTGCACGCGTATCACGGCTGCAGCATGGCGGGTGTGTTTCGGCAAGGGGATTGTCTCATTGTGGAGACAATCCCTTTTGCTTCTCTGGCGCCCGGGGATGTCATTATCTTCCGTCAGTCAAGCGGCGGCGCGGAGATCAACGTCGTCCACCGGGTCATCGCGCAGCATGGACAGGCTCTGATTACGCAAGGCGATCAGAGCGTCCGCCCGGATCCACCCGTCACCGCCGACCGCCTGATCGGCCGTGTGACGGCCTGCATTCGGCAGGCCAGCAGGCACACCGTCGCGGGCGGACCGGACGGACTGCTCGTGGCACAACAGGCCCGGCGACGCAAGCGACTGCGGGGCTATCTGGGGCGCTTGTTGCGGTTGCCTTACGCCTGCCTGCGCGACAGCGGGCTGGTCGCGTGCGTTTGGCGCCCGCGCTTGCGTGTTCTTGAACTCCAAGCCGGCGCGCAGACGATCCGCAAGCTGGTTCACCGCTCAACCACGGTCGCTTTGTGGGACCGTGAGGTCGGGGAATGGGTCGCGCGCAAACCGTACGATCTGCTGATGCCACCCCGCGAAAGACCCGCCCATTCGGTCATGCCCTTCGTGATTTTGTCCGCGCTGACAGCCACGCTGGTCTTCTGGGGTAACCATCGACACCAGTTCAACCAGGGCGGTAGCACGTTCCAACGCAGCCTGCTGCTGGCGGAGCGCCTCGTCGCCGGTCAGGGCTACACACTGGCGCAACCGGACGGCACGCCCGCCTTCTACCCCATGTGGGGGTACCCCCTGCTGCTGGCGCCCGGGGTCTGGCTGGGTGCACCCCTGCTCTGGATCACGCTTGTGCAGTTCGTGCTCTGTGGCACTGCCTTCTGGGCCTTCTACCGCATCTTCGGACTGCGCCCGCGCCTCTGGCATATCCCCTGCCTGCTGCCGCTCTTCGCCCTCTGCTCCGTGAAATGGCCGGATGCCGTCACACTTCCCCTGCTGCTCCTGCTTCTGGAGCGTGCGACGAAGTACCTGGAAGATGGCAGGCCGAGGGCGGCCGTGGGCGCCGCAGCGCTCTTCGGCCTGTCCGTGAACGTCCGGTCCGAGTTCCTGCTGCTGCCGGTATGCATGCTGGGTCTCGCTTGGGCGACTCGTCGTGGCGGCGACCGCAAACGCTGGCTGGCGTTGACCGGCGGACTGCTTCTGGGTGGTGCGGTCTTTCTAGCGCCCTGGGCGGCACGCAGCCAGGCGCTTCTGGGGCAGTGGCGCCTTTCGTCGACGAATGGCGGGGGCGTGCTGTATATCACCCTGGGGCAACTGCCGGGGAACCCATGGGGCATCCGGCATGCCGACGCCGAGGCCTGGACATACGTGCAGGCCCGTGGCTTGGACTCGCCCTGGTCGCCGGCCGGGGATGCCATGCTGCGCGCGGCCTGGTTGGAGCGGGTCGTTGCCCATCCGTTCGCCTTCGCCGGGAAGGTGCTCGGCAACGGCCTGCGGCTGGCAACACACGGCGTCTACACGGGGGAGTACTACACCCTGATAGCCTCGCCACAAGCCGCCCGTAGCGCCGTGCAAGCGCTGCGGGAAGGCCGCTGGCCGGTCGCCTGGTCGGCAGAAGACCCCGTGACCGGGCTCCTGATTATCGCCAGCGCAACCGTCTACGCCTGCTTCGTGCTCCTGCTGCCGCTTGTGCTGGTAACGGCCTGCGCCTGCCTGTGCAAACACGGCTACCTGCGCTCGTGGCCCGGCGCGCTGGCCGTGAGCGCGCTGTTGATCCATGGCGTCAGCCTGGTGCTGCTGGCACAACACCAGACCCGTCACGTCAACGGCTTGTATCTACTGGGACTGGGACTGACCTTGCGGATGGCGGCGCAGCGCCGTGGCAGATCAGTGTCTCACGCTGTGGATCTTGGTTCGGGAGGCCCGCAGGCTATCCCATGCCAGGCGGAAGGGTCGCAGCACGTAGTAGCCGGATCGTAGCCCCGGCGGCAGGCGCACGAGACCCCAGTCGACGCCACTTGGCACCAGGAACTGACGCAGGCCACACCGCAGCCGTAAACGCAGCGTATCGCGCGACCGGCGCTCGTAGCGCCACAAGTCTTGAACGGAGGGACGACTCGGCTCAAGACTGGCCGACAACCGGTCGACCACCACCCCTGCCAGTTCCACGGCCAACGCATCGCGCTCGGCGTCCGCCCGCACCTGTTCGGGCAAGGCCAGCCCCAGCAGGCGCGCCGCCAACAGCAACCCTATCCGTAAAGCGCGCGCTTGGTGGCAAGCCTGTGCTTCCGCCAAGAGCAGGGGCCAATCCAGGGACGGCCGGTTTGCCAAGCCGGCCACATCCGCAATCATGGAGAGCTTGTGCCATAACTCATGCACACCATGCACGCATACCGCCAGCAGCATGTGCTCGGGAGAGAGTGAGGTAATCGTGTGGTTGTCGTCGTAAGGCAATTCGAAGGACGCGTCGAGAAAGCGGCGGGTCGTGGTCGGGAGCGAAAGCGTGTGCGAAATGACCACCGGCTTGATGTCCACGGTCAACGCCCCCCGCGGGTCCATGTAGACGCAGTCCTGCAAAGTGGCCGCGTAAGTCGCGAGGGGGATCGTGAGTGGCAAGCCCAACGGTCTGTAGCCCACAGCACATAGGCAAGCGTGCATCCGGGGAATATCCGCCGCGCCAACCAGCAAATCCACGTCCCCAAACTGCCGGGCGGTGATACTTCCAAAGGCCAGGTGGGCCAAGGCCGGACCCTTCAGACCAGCCGAGCGGATCCTGTGCTCGCGCAGCAGCGCTTGGATGCGACGCGTTGCCTCCGTCGCCCGCACAGCGAAGGCGGCAGACTGCATCGCGAGCGCACGCAACGGCTGGCGAAAAGACGCGGGCACAGGGTCCGGTGAGACACACGGCCACGTGGTCGCGTCGCGCAGGGAGCGATACAGGAGCGGCAGGCAGGCGTGATTGCGAGCGATCGCCAGAACACTGCCCCAGTTCAGATCGGCGATAGGAGGGTACGGAGACCCATCGCCGTTGGGCGCGAGCGCGCGTGCCAGGCTGGCCAGCAGGAACCGTCCTTCAGGCGAAAACGCACTGCACGACTTGGACACAGCTTCACTCACAAGCCAGCGCACCTCCTTGTCCGCACGCCAAATCGCGCGGCGAAGCAGAACACCAGACTCTCAAAAGAAAAGAGTGCGGCAACCCGGAATGGTCACCGCACTCTAGTCCGTCTCCCTCACGAAGGAGTGTAACCTGCCTCAGCCGCCGAGAGGCGCGTCGCCCACGCCGCATGCACCGCTCGGCGCAGCGCCACCATTCTGGCACACACCGGTACTGACGCTCATCCCGCTCGTGCATGCATATGTTGCCGTGGCACCGCTGGGCGAGCAAGCAGGCAGGAGAGCCGGGTCATTGCCATTGCCGCAACCACCGCCTGCCGAATTCCCTGTACTGCAACTGGTGCTGGCGCTCGCCCCTGAGGTGCAATCCGCCCCGTGTACGGCAGATACGGCCCCCATCGCTACCGCTACAGGTTTTTCGTACTTCATCTTCTTGCTTGTCGTTTCCATACTAGCCACCTTCTTTTAAGTACCTGTTAATCACAGCGACCGTATCATTGTCTTTTGTAAAATGCAAATGCCAAGTTCCAACATTCCGTGCCAAATCCGCAACCTGTCTGACCCACAGAACCCCCTTGAGCGTGGCGTACCGCATGGACTGCCCGGCGATCTCGAAAAGCGAGGCAACCAACCAGCCAAACGACTCGCACGGTCCTGAGGGAGTCAGGGCGGGATGTTCGGCCTTGTGCAGGCGCATGACGGCAAGCACCGGCACGGTACCCAACTCACCCGCCGGACCTGGGCTCGTTCCTCGCGGACAAGCCCCCAGGCACTTCACCCGCCAAACGCCCGAGGCCGGATCGCGGGCCACGCAGACGGCATCGTCGGACAGCAGCGGGTAATGCCGTGACAGCAGCGCGGCAATCGTACTCTTCCCGGCGCCGGAGGGCCCCGAAAACAACAGGGCGCCACCGGGCGCAATGACGCCCGACATGTGCAACAAGATCTGGCTGCCATCGTCCGACGGCATTCTGGTGGGCCGAAGCGGGAGCGGGTCACCTGATGGGCTCACGGTAGCTCCTACGTCGTGTGACGGGAAAGTCCCCGCGCTCCTCCGCTTCCTTGCAGAGCGGCGCAGCCGTCACGAAGGCGCCGCTGCATGCGTAGTTGACAGCCACGCAACCGGTGCGGCAGTCCGGTGCGTGCAGACAGTCGCCGCAGACCCCGGGGAACGGGCTGCGCAGCCCCTCGCGGATGCGCAGCAGCACGGGGTGCCCGATCCAGATATCGCGCAGACGGTCTTGCCCCAGGCGACCGAACAAGAGTTCCTCCACGTTGCGCCCGATCCCGCACATGGCTATGTGGCCGGAGCCCAGCACACCGATGGTGCCGAGAATGCCACACGCACCTTTCCAGCGTTCGTTGAGCAGGTCCGTCACGCTCAACATGGCCGGCGGCACGTTGACATAGATGGGAAGGCCAGGGTGCCGATGCTGCACATGGGAGGAAACATGCCGTACAAGGGCGCGCGTTTCGTCGTAGTCCAGCGTTTGACCGCGCTCTTTCATGGTCTTCCCGCGTCCCAAGTCAGACACGATATTGAGCTTGACCGATCCGGCTCCCAACTCGGCCGCGAGGTCCACCATGGCGTCCACTTCCATCACATTGCCGCGATGCGGGCTCATGATGATTTGGGGACGGAAGTCGGCGGCAACCAGGTGCTTGATGCCGGCGACCGTGGCCTCGTAAGCGCCCTTGCGCCCCCGGAACTCATCGTGTTGCGCGGGCACGACGCTGTCCAGGCTGGTGCTGATGAAGTTCATGCGGCCGACCTGCGCCAGAAAGGCTGCGTCGTCGGCCCCGATCAGAGTCCCGTTGGTCTCCATGTCCATGGGAAGCTGGCGGTCCGCAATGCCCTGGACAACCTCCCGGAACTGCGGATGCAGCATGGGCTCACCACCGGTCAGCTTCACGTGCCGGAGACCGAGTTGCCGCGCTTCATCCACCACGTCCAGCAGAACGGCACAATCCACGACGTCACCGGCCGACGGCTGACCATTGACGAACGTCGGCGTTATCCAGCAATGGCGGCAACAGAGATTGCATCCCGTCGTCAGGTACATGTAAATGGATCGCAGCTGAGGCACCCCATCGGGCAACAGCACGGCGGTTGCCCGCTCAGCGACGGCAGGGATGAACGGCGGCTCCTCAAGCATGGTCGGCAGCCACCTCTCCCACGAAGCCGCCACGGACCAGCAACGACAGGAAGTTCTTCACATCTGCTTCGACTTCACCATCCGTGACGCCGTCGCATACCTGCCTGAGATGCGCCACGAGCTCGTCACACGTGCGCGATTCGGACAGGGTTTGCCACAACTCGATGCCCACGGCGTTGACCACTCGAACAGCGTCTGTATCGGGATCGTAGAGAATGGCCCCCTCGGCATCCTCTATGCGGCACGACACGTTCGGCTTGGCAAGGTACCTGGCACTCGCGCTCATATCGCCACACCCGTTCTTCGTTGGCAGGATAACCCTCTGCTTGAGGATCCTTGCTGCCTTCAGTTGCTCCAGAATGGCTGCCACATCCGCTAGGACGACGTCAGCCGGTTCGCCATACTCTGCGACGAGATCCGCGGCCACAAGCCGCACCGTGCGGCGGCCGTCCAGCAGATCCAACACCCGTTGCGCGGTCTCGTTCAGACGATGCAGGCGGCAGTCCGCAGCTTGGTAAACTGCCACGCCATCGACGAACACCTCCAGAACCACGTCATCACGCAGCAGCAGGATATCGTCCGCGCCGATCACAATGCGGGCCCCTTCTCCGGGTGCCGCGGCATGAACGTCGCTCGCCGCGTTTCCGCACCGATCTTCTGCAGGAAACGCCGATAGCAGTCGTGGGGATTGCCTCGGTTCAGCTCGCCAGTCATTTCATAAGCCAGGCCCGGACAGGAGCCGTTACAGAAATCAGTCCACTCGCACCCGCCACAGCCGGGCACTTGGGACATTGGCATGGACCGCCGCTCACGCAAGGCCTGTAAAGTCGCATGGGTCTGCCACAGATGCGAGAGGGAGTCGCGGTTGATATGTCCCATGATCAACTGGCTTAACATGTTACATGGCGTGATAGTCCCATCGTGGTGAATGGAGAGCTTGCTGAAAACACAGCCGCAGGCCGTCAGGCAACCCATCTGCCACCGCTGTGTACGTGAACCGGTGAGCCGTGCCAACTCCATCTCGCGATACATCCGCAACTTGGCTTGTGGACCGGCTTGTGCGTCAACACGCTGCGGATAGCGCTGCCCCAAGCGCTCCAGCGCAAGCATGGCTTGAATCTGCTGGTCGGGTAGGAGCGTGATGTCCGCCTGATTGCTGCAACCGGCACCCATCGGCATAGCGTCATTCGTACTGAACCCGGGGAGCCCCACGTCATCCAGCAACAACCGCGCCACATTCTCCAAGTCATCGACGTTGTAACGATTTATCGTGCAGCGTGATGTAACAGGGAAGCCAGCCTCCTTCAACATGCGTAATCCGCGGATGGCCTTCACGAATGAACCTTCGCCCCGGCTACGGTCATGCACAGCGGGACAAGAGCCGTCAATAGAGACCTGAATGGAGTTCAGACGCTGGCGCCGCGCCGGTTGGCTGAGTGCACTTACCACGCGCTCGTCAATGAGTGTGCCGTTCGTGAGAATGCCGTAGCGCATGCGCCCGGCAATGACCGCGTCCAGCAGGTCCCAGAAGTCCTTCCGAACGAACACCTCTCCGCCACTGAGCGTCAGATCGCGCACTCCGAGCGCCTTCAGTTCGCCAAAGAACTTAACCCACTCGCCTAGAACAAGATCGGAACGTCCCGTCATTTCATCGGCGTAGAAGCAGTACGCACACCGGAGATTGCACGCACCCGTGACGGAGACGTCCAGACTGCGAGGGCTGTCCCCATTACGGGCGAATGTCTCAGGAGCCGCAGGTACGGTAGAACAACCGGTGGACCGTTCCGCGAACCCCTGCGCCAGCAGTTCGGCGGCGAACGCGCAGGAATCCTGCTCGACCTGGCTGACCTCAACACCGGCCTCGCACCGATCTGCAAGAACCCGACTGATAACGGCAAGAGAGCGGACCCCGTCGAACAGTTCCCACACAGCCAGTCCAATGGGATTCACCAACCGCTCTGTGCCCGTATCGGCACAGTACAACCAAGACCATTCCTCTCCCGTCCGCGTTGAAACGGAGGAGCCTCTGATCAGTACATCATCGCGCAGGACCTGCTTCATGGGGCGGGTATTTTCTTAAAGAGCACGCGCACCAGGCAAGACAAATCGCGAACAGACTGGGCGCTGCCAGCGGGTGCCGGACATCAGGCATCCCGCCTAACCCGGGTCGACGGAAAATGGTCTGACTTGACGATGTGCCGGCTGCTTCACCGCAGTCGGGACCGGAACCGCGCTCTGGGATCCGTTTCGCTTGCCAACATCGCGCTTGCGCTCCCCGCCCCGACTCGGTAAGTTCCGACTTCTGGCAACGGTTTGCCTTGGCTGATCTCAAAGGGTGTTTACCCATACCAGCCGAATAACAAAAGCGGAGTGGCTTGGTTCCATGAACATGACACCTCAAGCGAGCATATCGAAACGGTACAAGCAGATTCTCGGCGCACTCCAGCATCACTTGCCGGAGAACGGCCTGAAGAGTATGCGGATTCTGGATATCGGGGAGTACCACGAAGAGTTGCCCCTTTACCTGCAAGCCCAAGACGCCACGGTCACGGTGCTGGACCTTGACTTCCGGGAGACCGTTGAACGCTGCTACAAGGACCATGGCATCCAATTCCACGCGTGCAATCTCAATGAACTCCCTGCCAAGCCGATACCAACGAAGGGGCCGTACGACATCGTGATCTGGCTCGAGGTCATTGAACACCTGAAATGCAGCCCGAAGTATGTCTTCGCCGAACTGGAGCGTCTTCTGAAACCCAATGGCATCCTCATCATGGGTACGCCCAATGCCGCAAGGTTGAGTAGTCGACTGCGCCTTCTGGGAGGCCGGCATCCGTACCTGTTCTCGATCAAGCCGTCCTACTACGGGGCGGAGAACTTTGTGGGACACCGCAGGGAGTATCTCATCGGCGAAATCGACCAGATTCTTGCGTGGGAGGGTTTCTCGCCGCTCGAGAGAATATTCTTCAACGGCACGCGCGAGGATCATGGCAAGCAGCCCTTGTGCCTGGTCCTGCCCTATCTCTGCATCACCTGGCTTTTCCCCCGTCTGCGCTGGCACTATATTGTGATCGCACGAAAGACGGGCGCCAGACAGGAACAGGATGTTCAACAAAAACGTGCCTGACCGCCAGCCAGGCTAGTCGCTCGCAAGGCCCGCTGACAACGGCACGGACACCGCTGGCCCATCATCGGCATGTTCGTTTCCATCCGCTTCATCCGCGCGCCATACCGTCGCGAGAACAGCAGCGAATTGGCCCAGCAACGCCTGGCTGCCATAAGCCGGCCGGCACTTCAGGACGTTCGCGGACTTCTCGATCAAACCGGCACAGGTGATTCCATCGAGGACCGCGCCAACGGCTTGGGGGTCGAAGGAACTCGTCCAACCGATGTCGTGCTGTTGGACGAGGCTGGCGCTGTCACCCCGTCCCAAAGACAACAGGGGGATACCGACGGCCATACTGTCAAAAACCTTGTTGGGCAATGCGCCTGAGACCATCGGGACAACACTCACGTGATGGCGCGGCAGTTCCGCGACCAGTTCGGCGGGCGGCAACAGGCCCAGGTTCGTGACCTCCGCACTCAGCCCTGCCGCGATGACGAAAGCCGTGACTTGCTTGTATCGCTCGCCACTGCCGTTGTCCCCGATGAGTGTCAGGTGAAAGCGCCCGCGACGTTCTCGCATGGCCTCCAGAACAGGCATGATGTTGAATTGGTCTGTCAATGTCCCGCAATAGACCAGCCGAAGGGGCTTAAGCTGCAGCGGTTGCAGACATTGCCCGGCACCTCGCCAGCGCGCCTCGTCGAAACCAAGCGGTATGAAGTGCGATTGGGCCTGCGGCGCATACCGCTTGAGCCAGGGAACGAAGGAAGGCGCCACATGCACATAGGCATCACAGTACATGACCGCCCGCTTCAGGAACAGGTCACAGTACCAGCCGAATATGCGGCGCGCCCCCTGAGTCGACCCAGACAAAGCGTCGGGCCAGATGTCGCGAATGTCGAGAAGCACACGACAGCCCGACTTCCTCCTCAGCCGCGCTGCCGCGTAAATCAGTTCTGGCGGGCGAGACGGCACGATAAGCACGTCTCCCTTGCGCAGCACGCCCGACAGATGGCGGTAGCACTTCACCGCAAACAACTGGTTCCAGAGTATGCGTCTCAGCGAGAGGTTTCGGCTGTATGCACCCACTTTAAGCAGCAACAACCGGTAAGAGAGACCCCGGGCGACCCTGCTGTGCTCCTCATCCGTAAACAAGCGTTTTTCGGCATGCGAGAAGTTCGAACTGATGTACTCAACGCACCAGTCGCGAGAGGAGAGATAGCGCGCCAGATTGGGATGTCGCTTCCCCCTGATCGTCAACTCCGATTCCGTGGGAGAGGCGATGTACGCACGCTTGCTCGGGGTGTTGGATGTCATTTCTTCCCTTCGGCACGGCTCGATCCCGCCAGCAACTCCTCGTACAGGCCGGACATCTGGCGCACGATGATCCTCGCTTCAAAGCGGCTGGCGGCCGCTTGGCGTGTGACATCCGCACGAGCACGCACGTTTTCCACGTTACGAATGCACCAAGCCATACCCTCCGCCAGCGCCACCACGTCGCGGGGCGCGGTCAGCCACCCGTTAACGCCATGTTCCACAACCTCGGGGATGGCCCCCACCCTTGAGGCGAGCACAAACATGCCGGCCCCGAGTCCTTCCAGAACGGTATTTGGACAGCCTTCGTGGTGCGAGGGCAGCACCAGCACATCATGGGCCGCATAGGTGGCGTACTTTTCCTGGCCGTCAAGGTACTCGCCCACGTTGCAGACAGCATCCAGCCCGGCGTCAGCCAAGGCCGTCCGCACGCGCGTCAGAATGCGATCGTCCGCGGCGTGCCCATGCAGGGAAAGGCGAAAGTCAAGCCCTTGCGCACGCACGACGGCGGCGGCCTTCACGAGTTCCATGACCCCCTTGGCCGTGCTGATCCGGCTCAGAAAGAGGAACCGTGGAACCCCTGAACCTGCTACGCGCGGCAAGACCAGAGCGCCGTCGTACATGGTGCGGGAAACGCGCAGTCGCAACGGATCGAGCCCGATGCGCACAAGCTCGCCGGCAAAGGACTCCGCCAAGACGACATACAGATCGGCCCGTCCATATAGCGCAAGGAATAGACGGCGCCGAAAGCCCGGGCGGGCGAGTTGAGCGGCCACGTCATCCTTCCAACCACGGAAGCAAACCACGGTTCGACGCTGCATGCGCCGCGCCAACCACACGAGGAGGCCATCACGAAGAAGTGGCACGGGAATGAGAGACGGATTGACTTGTACAATCCGAACCCGTGCATCCGCAAGGAGACGGCGCCTGAAACGGCGCAAATCGGCTCCGTACTCACGCATGTAGGCTAACCGTCGCCGACGGCGGTTGGCATAGTCCCCCGCCCGGGATCCGACCTCGAAGCGCTCGATGTCAAGCACGGGGTGCGACCATTTCGCGAAGAATAGCCGAAAATACGCGGCAACGCCCCCACGGCTCGCCGCGTCTTTGGCCACAACAAGCACCACGGGCCGTGCAATCGGACTCGAAGACGGCCGCACGTCGGAACGTCCCTTCATTCTGCCGCAACCCCACGCACCGGCTCGCCCCCGCAGATTTGCTCCGGGCGCAAACGCTTGTGCACCGGATACAGGAGCTCTTCGTGACGCATGATTTCTTCGCGGCTCCACCGCAAGCGCAATACCCGGGCGGGCACACCGGCCACGACGGCATATGGCGGAACGGTTCGCGTGACAACAGCGCCAGCCCCGATGATGGCCCCCCGGCCGACGCTGACGCCTCGCAGAATGATCACGCCAGCCCCGATCCAAGTGTCGTCCTCAATGACAATGGGCTGATCGTCCTCCTCCCGCTTCTCCCTGACGTCGAACATATACTGGCCCACGACCGACGTATTATGGTTGCCGGCACGAATCGTCACGTTGGGGCCGAACATGACTTTGCTGCCGATTGCAAGGCCCTTGCGGGACGCAAAGCAGGCACCGCTGCCAATGTACACATCGTCTCCAATCCGGATTGATGCATAAGAGAACCTATCGAACGGATTGAACGACACGTTCCGCCCACAAGCACCAAATAGCGGTCGCAGGATCGTCCGCAACAGGCGTCGCGACGCACCGGCGACTAGCAGCCAAAGGCGACCTGGAATAGTAGACAACCGCATGCAAGGACCTCCCCTCTACTGCGCGACGCTGTCTTCCTGCTGGCGCTGTGACCTTAAGGCAAGTGACACGGGGGTCACCTTCGGCCCCACCGCACGCTCGTTAAACCGCAGCAGGGCTTCCTGTGGTTGCTTGGCCGAGTAAGGAATCAGCCCCTCCGGCAGGGGGTGCCCCACGCCGATCAGCATCACCACGAACATGTCCTCGGCCAAGCCGAGCAGGGTTCTGACTTGGGCATCCCGGTCCGGCAGGCAGGGCCAGTTAACGCACACAGAGGACAGCCCGAGTGTCTCCAGCGCCAACAGGAAGGCCATGGACGCCAGGCTGGCGTCGATAAGTGGCGTGTTGAAATCCCGCGCGTCGAAATACCCCCGGTAGCAGCCCGTCACGAGTACGACGGCCGGCAGCGTGTAACCGGCAATGCCTCCCGGAATGGCTGAGATCTGTTTCACCAGTTCCGCGTCATCGTAGTAGAGAAAGCGGAACGCCTGGCGGTTGCAGGCGCTGGGCGAAAGGGTTGCCACCGCCATGGCCTTGCGTATAAGATCCCTGTCGGGCGGCTCGGCACGGTAGAGGCGCACACTGCGTCGGCGCACGGCCAGTTGCAGCAAATCATCGTAGGCTACGGCCACGGCTGAGCGCTGCGACTCGAAGTAGGGCGCCCAACCCGGCGATGGGGTGCCTGAGCGAACCTCGCGGTACAGGCGTCGTGCCTCGTCTACTCTGACCGTCGACTGGCACCGTTCAAAGTAGACATCCAGCACGGACTCCCCCCAGCGGACAGTCTGCTCGTCCAGGCCGCCCGTGCTGCGTCCGTCGCGAAGGTACTGAATAGTCTCCTGGATGTAGTCCTCGCCGAAAACGGGCTTCTGCACCTGATACGAGAGGGCCTTCTCAAGCCTGTGAACGTTACGGCGGAAGTTGTGCAGACTCCCTTGCGCCCCACGGTTGAGGTCCAACCCGTGTCGCAGAGCTCGGAACCTATGCAGAAGTCGCTGCTCAACAACCCCAAGGACCCACTGGTTGAACCGCCCAACAGCAGCACAGGCAACCGCAGCCCGCAGGAGCCCCCAGCCCTTCCTCACGATGCGCATCTTACGAACTCCTCCGTGTCCGCGACCTCTTGTCCGCCACCGACCTGAAACAGCGTGCCCACACAGTCTCTCACTGGCGCAACTGCGTCGAGATAATGGAGTCGCGGCCCGAAAAAGGAAAGCGGGAATACACAGCCAGCCCGAATCCCGTTGCCTTGGAACGGTTTGAGATGCTAGCCTTGAGTTGTGCCGATTCTAGCGAGTGACGAACACTGACAGATCTTGAGCATCGCCTTATTCAGGGAGCACAGCCTTATTCAGGTATCCATGTCTTCACGCGACGCCTTCTTCGACACGACACACCTCGGCAAGCAACTCAAGACCAGGACGATCCGCGGCGGCGCAATCACCATGGCTGCCCAAGTGTTGCACCTGTTCATCGGTATCGGCTCAACGCTTGTACTGGCCCGGTTGCTTACGCCCCAGGATTACGGGCTTGTGGCCATGGTGACAACCGTGACGGGCTTCGCAACGTTCTTCAAGGACCTGGGGCTGGCGCAGGCGACCATCCAGCGCAAGGCGATCACGAACGACCAGGTCAGCACGATGTTCTGGATCAACGCGGCAGCCTCTGCAACATTGACCCTGATCGTGGCGGCCCTGGCACCCGCAGTGGCTTGGTTCTACAAGCGCCCCGAACTGACGCCAGTCATGGCAGCTTTGTCGGTGACGTTCGCGATCAACGGGCTGGCCATCCAACACCAAGCCATCCTGACCCGGCAGATGCGTTTCGCCGCTTCGGCCATGGTCCAATTGCTGGCCACCAGTGCGGGCGTCGGTGTCGCCATGCTTTGCGCCTGGCATGGCTTCCGCCACTGGGCGCTTGTGATGCAGCAGATCGCGCAGGCTTGTGCCCTCGTGGTGGGATTGGCCATCGTGGCCAGATGGCGCCCGGGACCTCCTGTTCGCGGCTGTGGCGTACGTTCGATGCTGGCCTTTGGCATGCATGTGACCGGCTTCAACCTCGTCAATTACTTCTCGCGCAATGCCGATCAAATGCTGATCGGTCGCTTTTGCGGCCCCACCACGCTGGGACTCTACAGCCGGGCGTACTCGTTGCTCATGCTGCCCATCCACAATCTCCGTAACCCGCTGAGCAGCGTAGCCTTGCCAGCCCTGAGCCGGCTGCAGGATGCACCGGACCGCTTCCGCTCCGCCTTCCGCAAGTACACGTGGGTGCTTGCCGGCCTTTCCATGCCATTGGTCGTATTCATGTTCCTGTTCTCGCGCGAGATTATTCTCCTGATGCTGGGCAGCAAGTGGCTGGGCGCCAGCAGCCTGTTTGAGATCCTCGCCGTCGCCGCATTTATCCAACCGGCCTCCAGCCTGCGAGGCGTGACGCTCATGGCTGCCGGCCTCGGACAGCGGTACTTCCGTTTGGGACTCTTTCTGGCTCTCGCTAACGTGTCCGCCTTTCTGGCGGGGTTGCCTTGGGGTGCCGCGGGTGTGGCCGTGAGTTACACGGCTATGACCTATCTGGCGCTGCTGCCGTCCCTGTACTACTCGTTTCTGGATACGCCGTTACGCATAAGCGACTTCCTGGCAGCCGTGGCGCGCCCCACCTGCGCCAGTCTTGCGGCGGGCGCAATCTGCTACGTACTGCGGCAGAGCCTTCCCCCCTTGCCACTCCTGGCGACCTTGGTTTGGGGCGGGATTTGCATCGGCTCCAGCTATCTGTTAGTCTGGTTGTTCATTCCCGACGGAAAGAGACAGTTGGCGGAACTGATCGAGCATGTGCGACTGGCGTTTAGCCGGCGTGCACATTGATGTCGCTCGGCGACACTCTGGAGGCGTTGACGTGAACCTCGTTGTGCGTGGCGGAGGCTTTAAGAACAAGGGAGCGGAAGCCATGCTGCGCACGGTGCAGCGTGAACTGGGCCGCCGCCTCGGGCCGATCACCGTTCACGCAGTGTGCCCGACGGCACATGCTGCCCTGGCCTGGCGGTCCGGCGTCATCCCCGTCCCCCCCCCCGCAGACCGCCTGACCCCCCTCTGCGGCGCAAGACTGGCGCGCTGTCTGCACCTGTACGGCACGCTGTTGCGCAAACGCCGGCTGCATGATGCGTGCAGCGCCTTGGTGCGTTTCACCCGCGTCTACCGTGAGACCACGGTTCGAACCGTTCTCGAAGGAGCGTGTCCGCTCGCGGCGGTGGTGGATATCAGCGGCTTCGCGTACGGCGATGCCTGGTCCCGGACGCCAATTCTAAACACGCTGGAGTGGGTCCAACAGTGCCGTTCCCGAAAGACCCCCTATTTGTTCCTTCCGCAGGCTTGGGGGCCGTTTACGAAACCTGGGTTTCGGGCGCCCATGGTCGCGGCCTTGCAGGCCGCGACAGTCTACTATGCGCGCGACGCCGAGTCGCGTGCACAACTGGCTTCCGCATTGGCCTGTGCGCCTGAGACCGTGCCCGTCCGGCCGGACATTGCCTTCGGGTTCGAAGGAGCAGCGACTGCTGTCGGGCGGCTCCACTTGGAGCGTGCCGGATTGACGGTCGGCAAAGGCCCGCTCATCGGCATCACCCCCAACTACCGGGTCTACCGACGCTGCGAGGGAACCGGCGCCGGAAACCAGTACGTGCGGACTCTTGTTTCCCTCTGTGACTGGTGCACGGCCGTGCTGGGCGCCCAGGTGGCCCTGATTCCGAACGAAATGGCTCCTCCGGGAGATACCGTCATGGACGACCGGTTTATCTGCGGACTGGTGCAGATGCACGTGAAGAACCGGCAATCCTGCGTGGCGCTTGACGAGTATGTCTCCGCAGAGGTGCTGAAGGCCGCCTTGGGACAACTGGACCTCTTGATCGGGTCGCGCTTCCACTCGCTCGTGTTTGCGCTCTCGGCGGGAGTGCCGTGCGTGGCGTTGAGTTGGTCGCACAAGTACCGGGAGTTGCTCGACGCGTTCGGGAACGGGCACCTCGCTTGCGAAGTCTCCGATCTGTCCCCCGACAAAGTCCTCCCACTGATGCAAACCGCATGGAACGAACGGCAGCGTCTGCGAGAGGCGATTACCCGGCGGTTACCCCTGGTCCTCAACGAAATCAACGGCATGTTCGATGAACTCGCCGCACATCTGGCCGCCCGCAAGTCATGACAACTCATTCCAGGAAGCGCGTGCTATACGTGCATCATACCGCAGAGGCGTTGGGCGGCGCGCCCAAGAGCCTGGAGACGCTGCTGCGCACGATTGACCGGAGTCGCTTTGAAGCCGCCGTCCTTCTGCCCGAAGATGGCCCGGTAGCCGAGCTATTCCGCGCCACGGATGTCCCCGTGCAGATGGACCCGCGCATAAGGCGTTTCGGTGGCGTGACATCGCCCCTGAATGCGCCGTGGCGCGTGCTGCGGGAGTTCCGACTCGGGCGGCGGACGACAGCAGCCCTTCGTGAGCACGTTGCCGCGCTGCGTCCCGATATTGTCCACCTCAATTCCAGTTCACTCTGCATGGCGGCACGCGGCGTGAAACTCGAGGCCCCACATGTGCCAGTCGTGTGTCATATTCGTGAAACGCTCGCCCGAGGGCTGGCCGGCATCCTCATTCGACAATTGAATCACCGTTACTGCCAGGCGTTCGTGGGCATTGACGCCGATGGGCTGGCCCGCGCGCGTACGGATGGCAGGCTGACCGTGGTGATTCCGAACAGCGTCGATACATCCGTCTTCGCGGCCACGCCCAGGCAAACATCCTTCCGCGAGGCACTTGGACTGCGCGCCGATGACGTGCTTGCGCTTTTCCTGGGGCGCTTCACGCCGCTCAACGGCATTTTGGAGGCGGTTCGCATGATCCGCCAATTGCCGTTGGATCTGCGCCATGTCCATTTCTGCTTCATGGGCTATACGCCAACGCCCGCCTCCGCGACCCGTTCCCGTGGTACCGGGCGCCGCGTTCCCAGGTTGCGCGATCTGAAACGGCGCTTGATGCCAACCTACCTGAGCCGGATTGAGGCCGCGGCTGAGACTGCCGGCAACATTCACCTGCGCCCCTTTCAGGTGGACATCCTCACAGCTCTGGCCGGCACGGACATCATGTTCTGCCCGTTCACCGTGCCGCATTTCGCGCGGTGCATTGTGGAAGCCGCCGCCATGGGCATTCCCGCCATAGCCGCTGATATACCCAGCGTGCGGCGACTGGTTGACCCCGGCCACACCGGGTTGCTGTTCGACCCCGCATCGGGGACGTCTCTGGTGCATGCGCTGCGCAAGCTCACAAGCACGGAGTACCGGGCACGCTTGGGCGCGCAGGCTCGCGTCCACGCCGCGCAGCATTTCGACTCAGGCCGCAACATGTTGGCCCTTCAAGCCTTTTACGAACAACTATGAGAACTCCTGTGCACATCTCTCCGTTACGGCTATTCATGCGCTGGCGACGGATCGTAGGCCTCGCCACGGCAACGATGATCGGCCTGATCGTGGCAACCAACGTCATCGCGATCTCGGGATCGCTGCAGCTGCCGGAGCTGAGACGGCTGCTGGGCTACCCGCTTTGTGCCGTGGTGACCGTGGCGTTTGTCGTGGTGGCAATGCGTGCCGCCCCCCTGTGCCGCGGGATGCTCCCACCCGTGGCACAGCGCCTGCACCAGGCACTGCTCTGGTGGGGCATCATCTGCATTTTTCGATCGATCGAGCCCACCTCCACAGGCTTTCGCAACCTGCTCTTCACATACTGGGGAGCCATGACCATGGTTCTGCCCGTCATGCTTTACTGTGGCGCCAGCGCACTGTTTTGGGCAGTCTTCTTCGAGAACGCCAGGATCATGACGTGGGTGGGCGTGTTCTACGTGGGGCTGCAAATCGTCCTGAAAAGCCTCGATCAGTCAACCCTGCAGAACTTCCATTCCAACGATTTGCTTTTCTTCTGCCCCATCTTTGTCATGTCAGGATTCCTGTTCGGCGCGCGTTATTTCTGGCTTGGCGCCACAGGTTTGTCGCTCTGGCTTGTCAATGCCTTTCTCGTGGATGCGCGACATGCCATGGCGCTGATTTTCTGGTTCGGTTTGTGCACCGCGTGGGAGACCTTACGCTCGCACGCGCTGGCCGTGCGCCGAGTCAAGCCTCTGCTTCTTGGCGCAGGCGCGGCACTGGCGCTCTCTATCGTGTTCGCAACCCAGGTCTCGGCCTGGGTGCCCGGAGCGGTTTTTTCGGCGCGCTTTGAGCAGTTCTTCCTCAGCGGAGGCATGCTGGCCAATACGCGCGGGGGTGCTGCACGGGATTTCATGGCGAAGATGGACGCAGGGGACCTTCTGCTGGGCAGAGGCGCTGTCGCCACATACGAAACACAGTTAGTCGCATTGGCGCAAGACTACCTGCAAGGCTCTCGCCGCCTCGGCATCGAGATCGGCTATCTGGACCAGATCCTCAAGGGTGGCATCGTGCTGGTACTGCTGTTCCTTGCCGTCGCCGTTTCGGCGGCCATATTGGGTTTGTTCCGCAGCCGCAACCATTTTACGCGCTGCCTGGCATACGTTATCGTCGGCTGGTTGCTGCTCATGTTGACCGCGGCCGTGCCCCGCGGCGAGATGCGCTACGTCCTGTTCTGGCTGGCCGTCGGTGGATGCCTGTCGCGCGAGTTGCGCGCCATGACGAACGCCGACCTGGTCAACTTGTGCATGTCGGGGGGCAGACCGCCACCACCGCCGTCGATCGTAGATGGCGACGTGCCTGACGAAGGGCCTTCTCCTGCGGCGGTTGCCGACCCGTCCGGAGGCGTGCGCAGACTGTGATCTCAGACAACGAAATCCCGAAGCGGGCAGGCAGCAAGGCGCCCACCCCGTCTCCATCCTCCGCGCGCTCGCCGGAACTCGACATCATCAAGGGTGGACTGGTTGTGATCATGCTGCTCTACCACTGCACAGACAGGGACTTCTTCCCTTTCACGGAGTGCTTGCGCTCGCGCATTCATTTCATCCACTTCGCCTTCCTGGGCATATCCGGCTTCCTTTGCGGCTATCACTATGCCAACCGCGAGGCTGCGACGCTCGGAAGCGCGCAGCGACGACTGACTGTCCGCGCCGGGAAACTGCTGCTACTCTTCCTTCTGACAAACTTGGCGCTGTGCTTGGCAGGGCAAGGCGCCACCTTGGCGGCCTGGCGCAATGCGAGCGCGGGGTGGCAGGTGTTATTCCTGAATCTCGTCGTATCGGTCAACGGCAGTCTGGTCTCGTTCGAAATCCTTTACCTGATCGCCCTTTTCTTGCTGACGGCAGGCTGCCTGCTTCGCATCGGCAGGAACGGCATCTGGTTGCTCCCCGCCCTTGCGACCAGCGTGGTCTACCTGCCCGGAACAACCAGTTTGTTCATGGGGTTCGGTTGCCTTGCCATGTGGGCGGGCATGCTGCTGCGTGCCGCGCCGGGCTTTACGGCCACGGCGGCCTGCGGGCATCGGCTGCTTCTAGCCCCCGGTCTGCTGGCCATTCATCTGGCCGTGTCTCCCGCGCTGTCCTCGTCTGTAGGCAGGGGTTGGATTGTGCCCTTCTATGCCGCCGAGACATGTTTGTGGGGACTTAGCTTCCTTGCCGTGGCGCGTTTTACACCCGGGCCTTGGGCCGGAAACGTGCTGTCCACGCTGGGCCGCTACACGCTGCTGGCGTATCTGGTCCATCTTCCGCTGGCCCGCATACTGCTGCGAGTCTGGCCTTCCGATAACCGTGGAACGAACGCGGCATTTATCGCCGTGCTTCTGATTTCAATATCGGCCACGTACTTGACAATCCTGTTCGTCGCGTACGCCAGAAAACGCTTCCCAACGTCCGACCGCTTCTACAGGGCTGTGTTCGAGTGACGGGACGGCGAAGGGAGACGGCATGCTGCACACGTTCTACCGCGATAGTCGGCCGCACCAGACGTTCATGGCTGTGCGTTTGCTGCACGCCGGAATCGGCAGTCGAGCGACGGACACGGACTGGCACACAGATGACCCACGGGCTGGACAACCGGCTGACGGCGAGTTGGATGACGGTGTTCGGCAAGCGTCCCGCAAGAGCGCACTTGACATGCCGAGGCTGAATGTCGTCTTCTTGGGCGGGTTCCCGTATCCGTCCGGGATGGCTGGCACGAAGCGTGTGCAGCACGCCATCGACGCCCTGCTGCAGTACCCCAACGTGAAGATCCGGGTCATTGTTATCCGCCAGGCCGGACACTCACAACCCACGCGGGGCGCCGTTCACGGGGTTCCCTATGTCGCCCTCATGCTGGACGCCTCGGGATGGCGCGGTTGGTGGCACATGCCAGCCCTCTGGCTACGCACGCTTGCAGCCCTGCGCGAGTCGTGGAACGCGGAAGCCAGTAATGTGATCTACAAGTACGGCCCTCCTTCCTTTCTCGACGCCCTCCCGCTCTGGAAGGCACGGAAGATGGGGTTCAAGGTGGCCTGCGATATTGTTGAGGACTACGATGCCGCGGTAGCGATTTCGCGCGCTTACGGCCACAGGATCAAGATGGCGGTCATCCGCCTTTTGACCAAGCACCTCCGGACACTGACCGATGGCATCATTGTGATCAGTTCCCGATTGGAAACCAAGTACCGCACGGTAACAGACGGTCGGATCCCCATTCACTACCGCCCCGTCTCAATCGAACCGGAACGCTTTGCGCCCGCACCTCACCGGTCCGATGACTCGATCAGGTTGTTCTACGCCGGCAGCTTCGGGATCAAGGATGGCGTCGAGCACCTGGTGGACGCTTTCGACAAACTGGCCGGCGAATACGGGAACCTTCGCCTGCTGCTTTCCGGCCGCGGTGGATGCGATCGCATGCGACTCATGGAGACCCGTATCGCCAATTCGCCTTATCGCGAACGCATCGAGTATCTTGGTTACCTGGACGACGATGCCTACTACCGGGCTCTGAATGCAGCGGATATTCCGTGCATGACACGCATCGACACGGCCTATGCCCAAGCCGGTTTCCCGTTCAAACTGGGCGAGTTTCTGGCCACGGGGAAGCCCGTCATTGCCTCGCAAACGTCGGATGTGGGACTGCTGCTCACGGACCGCCGAGACGTGTTGCTCGTCAAGCCCGGATCAACGGATGGCATCGTTGAAGCGGTACGCTACGTCCTTACGAACCCACACGAGGCCGCCCGCATTGGATTCGCGGGCCGAGCGAGGGCCCTGGAGTTGTTTGACTATCGCGTCCAGGGGCGTCGACTGCGTGAATTCCTTCTCCAGTTGACAACCCCCGCCAAAGCCCCCTAGCTACAGACAAACACGAGGTTCGACATCTGCCATGCTCGGGATTCCGGCCCCTCCTGCTGGTTGCCACGCCGACTACCGCCATACCCCCCTCGGAAATCAATCGGCATGGGTTGGTTTGTAGTCGTAGCCGTAGCCGTAGTACGAGGAGCGCTCGCCCCGTGAGATGGCATTGACGACGACACCCAAAACCTCGCCGCCAATCTCGCCGAAATGTCGCACGGTGTGCTTGATCGCTGAAACGCGGCTCTTGTGAGCACGACAAACGATGAGAACACCACTGGCCAGGCCGGCGAGAACCGCCGCATCGCTCAGCACGCCATGCGGCGGACTGTCGATAATGACTTGCTCGTACGACCGCTTTGCCCACTCAACAAAATGCCGCACGCGCTCGCTGCCGATGAGGTCAGCCACGCGAAGCTCTCCAGAGAGACGGGACGATATTACGTCGAGATTTCGGCAGTCCGTACTGTAGGCCAGCTTGGCGAAGTCCGCATCTGAAGCACCCTCCCGCTGCAGACAACTGGTAAGACTCTCCTGCTGGTCCGGAACCGAGAATATTGTACCAATCCGGGGCCGCCGCAAGTCAAAATCCACGAGTAGCGTGCGCATACCGCTTCGCGCGAACATCACTGCGAGATTCGAGGACAGTATCGTCTTGCCCTCGGCAGGTGCCGTGCTCGTCACCAGCAGCGTCCGCGCTCGATCAATGTACTGTGGAGAGGTCAGGTAGGCGCGTATGCTCGCAAAAGACTCCCGCAGCTCCGGCTCCTCGTTGCGCAGTGACACCGTGGCCAGCTCCACGCGTTTGTCAGAAATGGCACGCGGCACGAAGCCAACCACGCGCAAACCCAGTTGCTCGACATCCGCCGGGGATGAGACCTGATCGTTCAGCATATCCTTGGCCAGTGAGACCCCGCCCCCCAGCGCCAATCCCGCCATGAGCGCGAAGAACATCACGCGAACAGGCCTGGGATACACCGGGACCAAGGGAACTGTGGCCTCCTTCAGCACCTTCACTGTAGTCGTGTTCTCGTCAGCCGATAGACGCGCTTCCTCGATGCGGTTCAGGATTCCGGCATAGCTGATGTCGGACGCCTGCTTCGTTCGTTCCATGTTGGCGTATTCGGCCTTGGTCTGCGCAATGACCAAATCCAGTTCAGCCACAGCCTTCCGCTCGGCTTCGATACGGGCCTTCAGGTTGTCGATCTGCCGCTTCAACAGCTCGTGGTTGGTCTTGGCCATTTGTGTGGCGCGTCGGATCGTATCCATGGCCTCAGCCTGCATCACGTCCACCACTCGCTGTGCGGCCACGACCTCCGGGTGGGCGCCTTTGAACTTGACTTGCAGGGCCTCGAACTTCGTGACAGCGTCCCGCCATTCCTTGGTGCGGGATTGGATTTCCTGCGTAAGCGGCATGATGCCAGGCAGCTTCCCCAAATCCACACTCTCGCTCTTGATGCCTTCCAGGGTGCTGCAGAGCTCTCGCGCCAGGATCTCCTCAGCCTCGACACTGACTAGTTGCCGACTCAATTCCGTCACTGCCTGTTCAGTCGTATTCTTGCGACTCTGCTGCAAGTCCATTTGACGGCTTCCGCGAAAACCCACGATCTGCTTCTCAATCTTGGCCAGCGCTTCGCTCTGAAACTCTGCCTGGGAACGGAGCCAGGCCACAGCCTTCTCGGATTCTGTCTTGTTCTCATCGAAGAACAACTGCTCGGCCGCTGCGGCGTAGGCGCTCGCGCACTCGGCCGCCCACTGCGGATCAGTATGCCGACAGGCTATCCACACAACGCGTGAGTCCCTGACCAGATTGAAGCCGGCAAGGGGTACTTCGTACTTCAGCGCCCCGTGTTTGCTCTGCAGCGTCTCGCTGACCTTCCGCATGGTCTCAGCCCCCTGCAAGCGTTCGACCCGCGTGCGGTAGACCTCGTCAACCCGCCAGGATCCAGCCACGTCGTCCAAGACCGCGTCCTGTCGGTTCATGATCCTGGGCCGTCGTACGCTCATCTCTACCGCGGCAGTCGCCACGTACTCCTTCTGACAGATCGTGAGGAAATAGGCCCCACCGGAAACGCCAAGAACGGCTGAGAGGAGAATCGTGACCCAGTACCGCTTGAGCATCCGTGCTATCCACTTCAGGGACAGCGCCTCCACAATACCACCGTAGGGATCGACGGAATCTCCGTAAGGACCAGCACCGTAAGGTCCTGCGTAGTAGTTGCCGTAATACGGCTGCCGCCCACTGGCGGTTTTTTGCGTCTTCTTCGTCTCTGCCGTCATGAGTTCTGCGCCTCCATGATCAACCATCTTCCAGATCTGACGGGTGCCGTCAATCGCGTTCGTCAGGGTGGCCGTTCCTATCAAGTACCCGCGAATGCTGCCATGCCGCTGCTGCTTCCGCAAGGGCAAAGCACCCGCCAGTCGGGGCAAACGCATCCTGTCCACCCTGGTTCCTTGAGGGTCCGTTCCCGCTTAAGCTTCCCTTTGGCCGGGCGCCAAGGCCGGCAACCAGGGCTGAGGTGACCGCACATGGGTGGAGGGCCACGGGGCTCCACGGTCGCAGAGGGCGAGGAGCGGGACCTGCGAGATCACAGGGACATGTGATGCGATTGCTCTGACCCACCTGTTGTG